>NZ_DASRVN010000159.1:0-17687 GCF_035655035.1 Kribbella sp.
GGCCTCCCACCCGGCGGAACCGTGCGCCGGGTTGCCCGTCCCGACACCGAGCACGACGCGGTTGTTCGACACGTACTGCAGCGTGCTGATCTGCTTCGCCGCCCACGCGACCGGCCGCAGCGCCAGCAGCATCACGTTGTACCCGACGGTGATCCGCTCCGTCACCGCTGCCGCCGTCGCCAGTACGACGGAACTCTCGAGCAGCGGCGCACTGGCCACCAGGTGATCCGTCGACCAGATCGAGTCCAGCCCGACCTCCTCGGCGTACCGTGCGCTCTCCCGGACGTCGCCCAGGATGGGCTGCTCCGGATCCGGTGTCGACGTCGGCAGGATCACTCCGAACTCAAGGCTCATACCGGCGGCAACCCCGTCGCGGACAGGCCTATTCCGTGCGGTCGGCCTTCGTCAGCGAGAGCACCGCCGGGCGGAGCAGCTCGACAATCTCGTCCGGGTCGGCGTCGGCGAGCTCGTCGAGTTTGACCAGGTGCCGGCCGAGGACGACCCCGATCAGGATCGCGCTCACGACGGCGGCCCGGAGGTTGCCGTCCACGCCCGGGATGGCCTTGCTGACCTTGACGCGTTCGGCGTGCGCGTTGCCGACCTCGGCGGCCGCGTCGGGATGCGTGAGCATCGACCGGAGCGCGGCGAGCGAGGCGATCGGCTCCTCGATCAGCGACTGCCGGAGAATCCCGAGCAGTTGCTCGGCGACCTCCTCGGGGGTCTCGCCGGTGACCAGCGGCGTCTCGGTCCTGGTGGCTTCGGCGAACAGCCGTTCCTTGCTGCCGAAGTAGTGCATCACCAGCCCGGCATCCACCTCGGCCGCGGCGGCGACCGCGCGGATCGTGGTCCGGTCGTATCCGAGCGCGGCGAACAGCCGGCCCGCCGCGGACAGGATCCGCTCCTGGGTGTCGATCCGCTGCTGGGCCCGCGACGACCGGGGCGTGGGCTCATTCATCGGATTCATTCTACGGCCGTTGACCGCCGAGGAGTTTCGTTCTACGCTCATTGAACCGTTCTACATCCGTTGAATGAAGGAGCATGATGACCCCGCTCGACGTACTCGAACTCCGCCGCCAACACCTGATCGCCCGCGACTTCGACGCCTTCGCCGACCTGTTCGCGGACGACGGCGTGATCGAACTCCCGTTCGCCGTCAACGGCCTCCCCACCCGCCTCGAAGGCCGGGAGGCGATCCGCGAGTTCTCCCTGCGGACGGCCGACCGCCCGATCGACATCATCGACCTGCACACCGTCCAGCTCCACCAGACCACCGACCCCGAGGTCGTCATCCTCGAACTCACCACCGAAGCCCGCCACACCACCACCAACACCCCGTTCGAGACCCACTGCATCCAGGTCTTCCACATCCACAACGGCCACATAAAACTCTTCCGCGACTACGTCGGCACCCACGCCCTCCCCGACCTGACCACCTGACGCAATAGGTTCGGGGGATGAGTCAGCGGGTGGGTGCTTATGGGGTGTGTGTCGACGGCGGACGGGTTCTGCTGGCGCGGTATGTGTCACCGTTCGGGGACGGGAGTTGGTGGACGTTGCCGGGTGGGGGTGTCGAGCAGAACGAGGATCCGTTCGACGCGGTGACGCGGGAGGTCGCGGAAGAAACCGGATACGAGTCGGTGGTCGAGGAGCTGCTCGGCGTGGACTCGCGGCTGGTGCCGGCCGCGGTACGCCGGCGGTGGGGGCGGGGGGATCACCAGAACATCGGGATCTTCTACGCGGTACGCATCACCGGCGGGACCACGCGCCCGGAGCCGAACGGCGAGACGGCGGAGTCGGTCTGGACGCCGATCACCGACGTACCAGGGCTACACCGCGCCGCACTCGTCGACGTAGGCATCACCCTGTGGCAGTCACGACCACGAACCGGCCACGTGCCCGCGGTCACGGTCGGCGGGTTGATCGAGCGCTGACCCGACCTGCCGGTCGATTACTTACAGCTTGTCAAACTTCCCGTTGCAGGTGAGGGGGACGCGTGGATTCGAAGGGTGAGTTGTTGGGGGTGTTGCGGGGGATGCGGGAGGTGTTGCTCGGGACGTTGGAGGGGTTGGGGGAGTACGAGCGGCGGCGGCCGTTGGCGCCTACGGGGACGAACCTGCTCGGGTTGGTGAAGCATCTGGCAGGGTTGGAGTACGGGTATCTCGGCGAGGCGGTCGGGCGGGTACCTGCGGTGCGGCCGTCGTGGTTCCGGGAGGATGTGTCGACCGAGATCGACATGTGGGCGATGCCGGACGAGTCGAGTGCGTACGTCGTCGGCGTGTATCGGGAGCTCGCTGCGCATTCCGACCGTACGGTCGAGGATCTCGAGCTGGACAGCCCGGCGTACGTCGCGCACTGGGCGGACGGGCACCGCGCGACCACTCTCGGCGTACTGCTGATCAGGATGGTCGCCGAGACCAGCCAGCACGCCGGCCACGCGGACATCCTCCGCGAACAGCTCGACGGCCGGCTCGGCGGAGGCCGCACCATCGCCGCCGAGGAAGCGTTCTGGAGCGACCGTCGTGCCCAGGTTCAGGCAGCCGCCGACCACTTCAGACCGTGAGTCAGCGGTTGTCGCCCTCGCCGCTGAGTACGCCGCGCGCCGCCCGGTCTGCGATCTTCGCAATGTTGCGCTCGGCAACATCTTCGAGCCGGATCCCCAGCCTTGTGGACAACTCCGACAGGTACCAGAGCACGTCGCCCAGCTCGAGCGTCAGCGCCTCCCGATCGGCGTCGGTGATCACGCCCGCTCGGTCGCGGAAGATCTTCTTCACCTTGCCGGCGACTTCACCCGCCTCGTTCACGAGACCCAAAGTCGGGTACACAATCGGGTGATCGGTCGCGACCAGATCCGCGGTCCGGGCCGCGGCCGCCTGGTAACCACTGAAGTCGAACGCACTCTGCTCGGTCATTCCCGCAAGTCTGCCAGCCCGAGCCGCCTACCCGACGGAGAGATCGATGGACGACAGAACCGGTGAGTTCGTCACCGAGACATTCGCGTACGACGGTGGCCGGCAGGTCACCGTCTACGTACCGCCGACCACGCCCGAGGCCGTCGTATACGCCGGCGACGGGCAACTGCTCGCCAAGTGGGGCGCGGATCTCGTAGATGCCGACGTACCGCCGACGATGGTTGTCGGCGTACACCGGACCGACGATCCGGACGAGATGGTCCGGATCCGCGAGTACTCCCCGTCCTTCGACGAGGCGCAGTTCGCGGCCCACGAGGTGCTGTTCGTGGACGACGTACGCCGCTGGGTCGGCACCCGCTTCGGCGTCGCGCTGCCGCCCGAACGGACCGCGGTGTTCGGCGTCTCGGCGAGCGCGGAACTCGCCCTCGCGATGGGCATGCGGCACCCGGACATCTACGGATCGGTGCTCGCCGCGTCCCCGGCGGCGGATACCGCCCGCCCGAGGCGATGCCGTCCGCACTCCCGCGCACGTACCTCGTCGCCGGCACGGACGAGCCGTTCTTCCGCGAGAACGCGACCCGCTGGTACGACGCCCTGCACGCCGCCGACGCCGACGTACTCATGACCGAACGCCCCGGCAACCACGGCGACCCGTTCTGGCAGGCCGAATTCCCGCTGATGGCGAGCTGGGCGTTCGGCAATCAGCCGAGCTGAACAGCTACTCGCCCGTGGTCCCGTCGATGCTCTCGCGGATGATGTCCGCGTGGCCGTTGTGCCGCGCCGTCTCCTGCACGATGTGAATCAGGATCGCCCGCAGATTGGCCTCCGCTCCCGAAGGCGTCGTCACCACGTCGTCGAGCTCACCAGCAGCCACCACAGCCCGGGCCCGCTCACAAACCCGCAGATACTGCTCGACCAACACCTCGGCGGTCTCACCGTCCTCGACCCGGAAGTCCGCCTCGCCAGCCCACAACTCCGGCTCGTCCACCCCGCCGTAGATCTTCAGAAACCACCCGTGCTCCGTCGCCGCCAGATGCTTCACCAGCCCCAGCAAACTAACCCCCGACGCCGTCCCAGCCCGCCGCAACGCGTCGTCGTCGAGCCCTTCGAGCTTGGTCAGCAACGTCGCCCGCTGAAACTCCAACTGCTGCACCAACGCATCCCGCTCGCCAACCACCCGACCAGGAACAACCCGCTCCACCGGCGAAATGAACACCATGCACAGACAATACGATCACGCTGCTTATCTCGATGCGCTGCAGAGCGACAGCTGTCAGCCTTGTTCTGTGGCAGTGGAGACAACCTATGCCGGCCTACGGATCTTCAAGTACGACGGCAGCCCAGCAACCGACCTGACCGCTCGGCTCGGAATACAGCCCACAAAGTCGCACGATGCCGGCGACCTGATCAGCCCTGGCTCGCCGAACCGCCGACCACACTCGCTGTGGTCGCTGTCCACGAAGGACGCGGTCAGCGGCTCCCTCCAGGAGCACCTGACGTGGCTCCTTGATCGGGTCGAGCCCATCGAACACGTACTTCATGCCCTGTCAGAGGAGGGTTGCGAGCTGGACTGGTTCTGCTTCGTGTCCCTCGACGAGAGCGGCCAGGGCGGTGTCTCCTTCGACCTAGAACTCTTGCGCCGCCTCGCCGCACTGCCGATTCACTTGGAGCTCGATCTCTACGGCAGTTGACCGCTGAGTTGCACCCTCCATCGGACGGCGGGGACGCGGAGGGCACGAACCTGCTCTATTGTCAGGTCCGTCGCTCGATGAGTCGGGCTCTTAGCGCGTCGACCTGGTCGTCGCCCAGACCTCCGTGACGAAGGTACGACTCGACCCCGCCATACCTGTCTTCGAGGTGCTTGAGTGCTGCGAGCATGGTTTCTGGCCGGGCGGTGAAGGACTCAGCTACCTGGCTCCGCTCGGTGGGATCGCTGATGAGGAGCAACTGCTCGTCGAAGTGGTCGCGCATGCGGTCGTCCAGGACGGCGTAGTCGGCGGCGACGCATTCAGTCGGTACGCCTGCGAGGCTCAGGGCCAGTGCGACCACGGTCCTGGCACGATCTTTTCCGGCATGGCAATGGATGACGACTCCGCCGGTCGGCGCATCCCCGATCGCCCCGACTGCGGCGGCGAACAGCTCGGGGTGGAGGTCGAGCATCGCCACATATTGCTGGTCGATGCTCTGCGTCGGATCGTAGGGATCGTCCGCGTTGTAAAGCGGCATGTTCCGGTAGAGAGGCTCGGTCGCAAAAGGGGACGGATCGCCTTCGCACTCTGGGGGCGTGCGCACGTCGATGATGCGGTTCACGGAAGCCCGCCGTACCGCTTGGACGCCGGCCGCTGTCAACCGTGAAAGGTTGTCGGAACGGATCAACGCGCCACTACCGATCCGGCGACCGTCACTCGTGGGTAGACCGCCGAGATCGCGGACGTTGAGGCAGTTGGGCCACATCAGGCGCACAGGTCCGGTCACAGTTGTTTGAGCCCTTCGTCCGCCAGCCGAGCGCGGAGTCGTCAGCGACAGTGGATTGGGAGAACCGTTTCCGCTTGATCATCCCCCAGCCGGCACGCGGCGGCCGGCGCAGCGCAGCGGCGCTCTTGATCTATAAGAGGTCGATCCGGGGAGGGTCCGCCCAGGTCGCCGACAACGCGGCGAGTTGGTCAGCGAATCGATCGATCTCACAGCCCTCGGGGTCCAGTCCGAAGTGGTCTTTAAGGTCGTACCAGAGGAACTCACTGAACTCGGCTCGTGAGGCGCCTTGCATCAGCAGCCTCCCCAGGGGCGCGAGCAGGCAGTCGTACTCGTCAGCGACGAAATCGGCCACGCCGATGGGGTCCCACTGATTGAGGAGATACCGCAGGTTTGCCTCTCGACGCTCGTTCTCATCGCTTTCGGGTTGAGTCATGTGTTCGTCATCACGGTGACGTACCGGTGAGGCGAGGTGGGACTGAGAAGAGGGTAACCGTACGGGCACCAGGGCAGCGCTCATCGGCTGATCCCGTGCGTCCTGCCAGCCACGTCTCAATGGGGCGCGAGACGTCTAACCTGTCGCAGATCACCCGACGGAAATGCGTCGCGGATCTGTTGGCGGAGCACTGGGCAGAGATCAGTCGGATCGCGGCTTGAGCGGGACGCTTCGGCCAGGCGATGTCGCGCGAGCTTACGCGGACGTGTCGAAGTCCCAATGGGACACCGGCAGGTGTTCCACACCCCCAGTACCGCCTACCAACACGCCGTAGTAGCGGTCTGGCTCGGTCGCTTCATCGAGGGGCGTGCCTGAAGCTTCGAAACCGATGATCGCGTGGCCGAAGGGGACTTCCGCGAACGTCGCCGCTCCAACGTTCGCAAGCCACGATTCGATCGGTTCTCGCCAAGCCCGCGAAATCGTCCCGCCTGCCTCCCCGAAAGGAAAGCCGCCGACCCGGGGATCGTGCTCGCAGAGAGCACCTAACGGCAGATAGAAGTCCAGCCAGTCATCACCTTCGGGCTCACGAACGGCGGTTACTCCGCACACGACCTCGCCGCCGTCAGGCAGGCGGACAACTCCGGCAAGGTGGCCATGCTGCTGAAGCATGCGAAGGCTGCAAGCGACCGGCAGATGGCGATCCGCCGCGCGTCCGAAGCAGCCTTCCACGGAGGCGCAGCGCCAGACAGACCTCAGGGCTGCGTCGAGCCGGTCGTCATCTGGCGGTCCCAGACAGATCGCCAGCTCGTAGAAGCCGCCATACCAGTTTTCTGGCACGCCGAGATTTCGGGCGAGACTCATTGGCCAACTGAATCACACCCTGGGTCGAGGCGCCGAGAGTCCTGCATCAGGCCCTGACCTGCATGAGGTGATGGTGGAGACGAGGGGACTTGAACCCCTAGCCCTGCCTTGCAAAGGCGGTTGTGACGCTGCCGCTGATCCGAGTGGTAGATCGTCAAGCGTGGGCTCGACCGGTTGAACCCGATGAGTGACCGGTTGAGCCCGCTGGCATGTTCTCGTTAGGGCACGCGGAGGGCACGGCCCGTCCATCGACGGTCGCGAGCCATACTGACGCGGTGGATGAGATCTCGCTGTCGGTCCCGCGCTATCGCCGCGAGGTCGGAGTCGTGGCACCGGTCGAAGGTGGAACGGTCCGTATCGAGCTGATTGACGGCGTTGTTCAAGTGCTCGGCGACCCCGCTGGCCTTCGCGATCTGGCCCGCTGGTGCCTGTCTCTGTCCGATCCTTCGGTATCGGACGGAGGGCACATCCATCTTGATCCGGGGTATAGCCCGCTCAGCTCGGAGTCGGTTGCCCTCCTCATCGCACGAGACGACAGCATCGACGCCACACCTGCCCCGTCCCTCCGATAGCTGCCAACCAAGGTCAGCGCGGCGCGGGTCAAGAGTTGGCTTGCCGATGCCGTAGGGAACGGATGGGGCACGCCAGTCCACGCGCGGCGATGATCTACCTGCACGTCTCGAAGGGGCGCTCCAGGCACATCGCCGACAGGCTGAATGCCCGTCTGCGGGAGGCTCGCCCGAAGACTGGAGACGATGCGTTAGGGCACGCGGAGCGCACGTCGCCTCTGAACGAGGCGAGGGAGGACGGTGGCGTGAGCCGAGAATCGCGCTCTGACCTGCATGAACGCTTTGGTGGAGACGAGGGGACTTGAACCCCTAACCCCTGCCTTGCAAAGGCAGTGCTCTGCCAGTTGAGCTACGCCCCCGTGGGGTGGTCAGTTGCCCGGGGTTACCGGGTCGGCGACCTCGGCCCAGAGGTCCTTTTCGGCGCGGGACTGCTGGGTCTTCTTGTAGACGAAGTATCCACCGACGCCGGCCAGCAGTACCAGCAGGAACTTTCTGAGCACTGGGACTCCTCGGATCAGAATGACTTCGAACTGCGTGAGGTGGGCCTAACTGGACTTGAACCAGTGACCTCTGCCTTATCAGGGCAGCGCTCTAACCGTCTGAGCTATAGGCCCGCGTACTGCGGTGTCGAACCCGGGAGAGATTACCGCACCAAGTGCCGTACTCCCAAACCGGTTACGGCCGGGCCTCGAGGGGCCCGGCCGGGACCGGTCAGTCCTCCGACGCCAGCGTGACTTCGAGGCCGCCGAGGAGCGCGGCGGCGATGTTGTAGAGGAAGGATCCGAGGGTCGCGAGCGCGGTGATGATCAGCACATCGGCGCAGGCGAGCAGCGTGGTGAAGCCCATCACCTTGCCGGTGTTGATGTAGTTCTCCACCCGGAACGGCTCGCCGGTCGGCGTACCCAGGACCTCGCGGACGGTCGAGTTGATGTTGTCGAACACGCCGGCCGCGCCGATCGCGGACCAGATGATGAAGACCGCCACCCAGGTGACGATGCCGAACGCGATCGCCAGCAGGAACGCCGTCTTCATCACCGACCACGGGTCGATCCGGGACATCCGCAGCCGCGCCTTCCGGGTCTGCGGACGGCTCGACGCCTTCGTGTCCTTCTCGGCGAGCCGGGCCTGCTTGGCCTCGGCCCGCTCGGCGCGCTCCGCGGACTTGTCCGGCTTGGCCGCCTTCACCGCGGCGGCCTTGTCCAGGACGGCCTGCCGCGCCGCGTTCATCCGGTCACCGATCGACTCGGTCTTGGCGTCCGGCTGCTCGCCGTACGCCGCACCGTTCGAGGACGCGGCCTCGCCCGGCACCGGACCCGCGGCCCAGGGCTCCGGGCGGCCCGGCGTGCTGGGGGCCGGCGCACCGGGCTGCGGACGCACCGGAGCGGGTCCGCCACCCTGCGTGCCCGGCGTACCCGGACGGGGCTGCGGACGGTACTCCGAGGCAGGCCGCTGGCCGTTCGGGGCAGCCGCTCGCTGCTGGCCGTTGGCTCCGGGAGCGCCGTTGGCACGACCGTTGGAAGCCGGGTTGCCCGGGGCAGCAGACTGCTTCCCACCCTGCGCGGTGCGCTGGGACTTGGAGCCGTCTGCCGCACCCTCAGGCCAGTTCGGCCTCGCGCGGTTGGTCATCAGTCACCCTCCTGGCCGGCGTCGTCGTCTTCGACGGTAGCCGGGCCGTCCACGTCCGTCGAACGTTCCTCATCAATGTGGACGCTCTCAGGGGTGGATTCGGTTGTCGATTCGTCCACATTCTGGGCACCTTCAGCGACAGTACCCACCTCGGCCGCCTCCGACTCCTCGAGCGCGATGGTCAGATCGGTGTTCCGCGCGATCGCGACCACCGCGTCGGACTCGCCGACCCCGGCGAACCGGACGCCCATCGTGTCCCGGCCCTTGACCGGCACGCTGTCCACCCGGCTGCGGACGACCTGGCCGCTGGCCTTGATCGCCAGCACCTGGTCCTCCTCGACCACGATGATCGCGCCGACCAGCGAGCCGCGCTCGTCGTTCAGCTTGACCGCCTTGATACCGAGACCGCCACGACCCTGCTGCCGGTACTCCGAGACCCGGGACCGCTTGGCGTACCCGGCGTCGGTCACGGTGAAGACGTACTGCGAGTCCTCGTCCGCGCCGGCCCGGATCACCGACATCGACAGCAGCTCGTCGCCGGAGCGGAACTTCATACCGGTCACACCGGAGGTCGCCCGGCCCATCGGCCGCAGCTGGTCGTCACTCGCGGTGAACCGGATCGACTGGCCCTTGCGGGACACCAGCAGCAAGTCGTCCTCGGCGCTGGCCAGGTCGGCGCCAATCAGCTCGTCGTCCTCCTCTCGGAAGTTGACCGCGATGATGCCGCTCTGCCGCGCGGAGTCGTAGTCGCGCAGCGCGGTCTTCTTGACCAGACCCTTCTTGGTCGCGAGCACCAGATAGTCGGACTGGTCGTAGTCGCGCAGCGTCAGCACCTGCGCGATCTCCTCGTCCGGCTGGAACGAGAGCAGACCGGCGACGTGCGACCCCTTCGCATCCCGGGCAGACTCGGGCAGCTGCCACACCTTGGCCCGGTAGACCCGGCCCTTGGTGGTGAAGAACAGCATCCAGTGGTGGTTCGTGGTGGCGAAGAAGTGGTTGATCTCGTCCTCGGCCCGCAACTGCGCGCCCCGGACGCCCTTGCCGCCGCGGTTCTGGGTCCGGTACAGGTCGGTCTTGGTCCGCTTCGCGTAGCCGCCGCGGGAGATCGTGACGACGACCTCCTCGTCGGGTACCAGGTCCTGCACCGACAGGTCGCCGTCGGCGGCGATGATCTCGGTACGCCGCTCGTCGCCGTACCGCTCGACGATCTCACCGAGCTCGTCCTTGACGATCGTGCGCTGCCGGACCGGGCTGCCCAGGATGTCCTCGAGGTCGGCGATGATCGCCTCGAGCTCCTGCAACCTGGCGACGGTCTTCTGCCGCTCCAGTGCGGCGAGCCGGCGTAGCTGCATCTCGAGGATCGCGTTCGCCTGGATCTCGTCGATGTCCAGCAGCTGCATCAGGCCGGTGCGCGCCTCGTCCACGTCCGGGCTGCGCCGGATCAGCGCGATCACCTCGTCGAGGGCGTCCAGCGCCTTCACGTAACCACGGAAGATGTGCGCGTTCCGCTCGGCCTCGCGGAGGCGGTAGCGCGTCCGCCGCTGGATGACCTCGATCTGGTGGTCGATCCAGTGGCTGATGAAGAGGTCCACGCTGAGCGTGCGCGGTACGCCGTCGACCAGGGCCAGCATGTTGCAGCCGAAGGTGTCCTGCAGCGGCGTGTGCTTGTAGAGGTTGTTGAGCACGACCCGGGGCTGAGCGTCCCGCTTCAGCACGATCACGAGCCGCTGACCGGTCCGCGACGAGCTGTCGTCGCGGATGTCGGCGATGCCGTTCACCTTGCCGGTGTTCACCAGCTCGGCGATCTTCAGCGCCAGGTTGTCCGGGTTCACCATGTACGGCAGCTGAGTGACGACCAGGCTGGTCCGGCCCTTGGCGTCCTCCTCGATGTCGACCACCGCGCGCATCGTGACCGAGCCGCGGCCGGTCCGGTACGCGTCGTCGATGCCCTTGTAGCCGACGATCAGCGCGCCGTTCGGGAAGTCCGGGCCCTTGATGTTCTGCAGGCAGGCCTCGAGCAGCTCCTCCCGGGTCGCGTCCGGGTGCTCCAGCGCCCAGTCGACCGCGGCCGCGACCTCGCGCAGGTTGTGCGGCGGGATGTTGGTCGCCATACCGACCGCGATCCCGGACGAGCCGTTGACCAGCAGGTTCGGGAAGCGGGCCGGTAGGATGATCGGCTCCTGCGACTTGCCGTCGTAGTTCGGCCGGAAGTCGACGGTCTCCTGATCGATGTCGCGGACCATCTCCATCGCCAGCGGCGCCATCCGGCACTCGGTGTACCGCATCGCGGCCGCCGGGTCGTTACCGGGCGAACCGAAGTTGCCCTGGCCCTGGATCAGTGGCGCCCGCATCACCCACGGCTGCGCGAGCCGGACCAGGGTGTCGTAGATCGCCGAGTCGCCGTGCGGGTGGTACTGACCCATGACGTCACCGACGACGCGGGAGCACTTGTTGAAACCACGATCCGGCCGGTAGCCGCCGTCGTACATCGCGTAGAGGATGCGGCGGTGCACCGGCTTCAGGCCGTCGCGGACCTCGGGCAGCGCGCGGCCGACGATGACGGCCATCGCGTAGTCGAGGTACGACTGCTGCATCTCGGTCTGCAGGTCGAGCGGCTCGACCCGGTCGTGGCCCGGCGAGGTGGGGGTCTCGGTCATGAAAAAGTCCCGTTCAGAAGATCAGTACGTCGGTGTGAGCAGCGAGATCAGATGTCGAGACTGCGCTAAATATCAAGAAAACGGACATCCTTGGCGTTGCGCTGGATGAAACTGCGCCGCGCCTCGATGTCGTCGCCCATCAGCGTCTGGAACGTCTCGTCGGCGCGGATCGCGTCGTCGAGGGTGATCTGCAGCAGCACCCGGTTGGCCGGGTCCATCGTGGTGTCCCACAGCTCGTTCGCGTTCATCTCGCCCAGACCCTTGTAGCGCTGGATCGGGTTCTCCTTGGGCAGCTTCTTGCCGGCCTCGGCACCGGCTTCGAGCAGTCCGTCGCGCTCGCGGTCGGTGTAGGCCAGCTCGTGCGGCTGGTTGCTCCAGCGGATCTTGTACAGCGGCGGTTGCGCGGCGTACACGTGACCGCGCTCGATCAGCGGCCGCATGAACCGGAACAGCAGCGTCAGCAGCAGCGTCCGGATGTGCTGGCCGTCGACGTCGGCGTCGGCCATGATCACGATCTTGTGGTACCGGAGCTTGTCCTCGTCGAAGTCCTCGTGGATGCCGGTGCCGAGCGCCGAGATGATCGCCTGGACCTCGTTGTTCTGCAGGACCTTGTCGATCCGGGCCTTCTCGACGTTCAGGATCTTGCCGCGGATCGGCAGGATGGCCTGGAACTTCGGGTCCCGGCCGCCCTTCGCGGAGCCGCCCGCCGAGTCACCCTCGACGATGTAGACCTCGCACTCCTCCGGGTTGGTCGACTGGCAGTCGGCCAGCTTGCCGGGGAGGCCGCCGCCGCCGAGCAGACCCTTGCGGTTGCGGGCCAGGTCGCGGGCCTTCCGGGCCGCGATCCGGGCGCTCGCCGCGGCGGACGCCTTGCGGATGATCTCGCGGCCCTCGGCCGGGTTCTGCTCGAACCAGGCGCCGAGCTTGTCGTTCACGACCCGCTGGACGAAGCCCTTGACCTCGGTGTTGCCGAGCTTGGTCTTGGTCTGGCCCTCGAACTGCGGCTCGGCCAGCTTGACCGAGATGATCGCGGTCAGGCCCTCGCGGATGTCGTCACCGGTGAGCCTGTCCTCCTTCTTCTTGATCATCCCCTGGTCCTCGCCGAAGCCGTTGACCAGCGAGGTGAGCGCGGCCCGGAAGCCCTCTTCGTGGGTGCCGCCCTCATGGGTGTTGATCGCGTTCGCGAAGGTGTGCACGGACTCCTGGAAGGAGCCGCTCCACTGCAGCGCGACCTCCAGGCTCATCGTGTCGTCGGCGGCCGCCGCCTCGAACGAGATCACGTCGCGGTGCACGGTCTCGCGGATCCCGGTCAGGTACTTCACGTAGTCGACCAGACCCTCGTCGTACTTGAAGGCCTGCTCGACCGGCTTGCCGTCCTCGTCGAGGTGGTCGGGGCGCTCGTCCCGGATCACCAGCTCGAGGCCCTTGTTCAGGAACGCGTACTCCCGGAAGCGGGTGGCCAGCGTCTCGTACGAGTACGTCGTGGTCTCGAAGACGTCCGGGCTCGCCCAGAAGGTGATCGTCGTACCGTTCGAGGTCGACGTACCGATCTCGGCCAGGTCCGCGTCGGGGACGCCCATCGTGAAGGACTGCGTGTACAGCTTGCCCTTCAGCCGGACGTCGACCTGGAGCCGGCTGGACAGCGCGTTCACCACCGAGACGCCGACGCCGTGCAGACCGCCGGACACCTTGTACCCGCCGCCACCGAACTTGCCGCCGGCGTGCAGCACGGTGAGTACGACGGTGACGGCCGGCTTGCCCTCGGACTCGACGATGTCGACCGGGATACCGCGGCCGTTGTCCTCCACGCGGACGCCGCCGTCGGCGAGCAGGGTCACGACGATGCGGTCGCCGTACCCGGCCATCGCCTCGTCCACCGCGTTGTCCACAACCTCGGTGACCAGGTGGTGCAGACCCCGCTCACCGGTGGACCCGATGTACATACCCGGCCGCTTGCGGACCGCGTCCAGCCCCTCCAGGACCTGGATCGCGCTCGCGTCGTATTCCCGCTCGACGACGTTCGACGGGATCGCGTCGAGCATCTCGGGGAGCTGACTGGCGTCGGGTGCTGCCGTATCACTGGGGCCGATGGGGTCGGCGGACTGGTTGGCGTCGATCTCGATCGGCTCGTCGGTCACCGGTGGTTGTCCTCCTCGACCCCGCGTTCGCGAGGCATCGCGGCACAGTAGAGCCGCCCTCTACGGTGATGGCAAAGGCGCGGCTCGCTCTACGTCGTCCATCCTACCCGTCGACCGAAGCAGAACCTGCCATCAGGCGCCTGAAACTCACCTCAGGGCGTCTTTTCTCCCTCGTCGCCATGTCCCCTCTCGCGGGTGGGGTGCCGGAAAGCGCTCACGGGCACTCAGTGGCCTTCGGCCGTTTCGCGGCTGACGGTTTCCGCGCTCACCGGTCCAGACCGCTGAATCGCTGCCGGGCGGCTGTTGACGACGGGTGGGCGGCGCGCACCCACCGCCCCTTAGGATCGCAGCCGTGGAGAGTCTCGACGAGGTCATCGACGCGATGATCGCCGACCGGGTGATTCACCGGCACCGGCGCGTCTGGCTGCTGGTGATCGCCCTCGTCGTCGTCGCGGTCCTGGTGATCCTGGCAACCGGCGGCTGGAAAGAGAAGAAAGGCCGCACGGTCCCGACCATGGAGGCCCCGGCCACGGTCACGGCCGGCCGTTTCGAGTACACCTTCACCAAGGCCGAGATCGTCCGGAAGCCGAAGACCGACTACAGCAAGGCCGAGGCCAGCCTGAAGGTCTACTTCACCGCGAAGAACATCGACTCCGAGGAACACAAGAGCGACTCGATCAGTGGCGAACTGCTGCGGTACGTGCCGCCGAACCACGGCGACCTGGTCCAGTCCAACGGCGACTCCTGCAAGGGAGACAACCTGAACTGGGTGCTCGTCTACGGCCTGCCGCCGGAGGAGTGCAGTACGCAGTTCGACGTCGGCCCCAACTTCAAGGCCGACGTGGTCGAGATCGGCGTCCTGCAGGAGCACTACCAGAGCGACAACGCCGCCCTCGGCCTGGTGGACAAGCCGTACTGGCAGAGCCCGGACGCGGCCGCGGTCGTCCGGCTCAAGCCGACTGTCGTGATCGACGACGGGAAGAGCAAATGAAGCTGTACCGACCCGCCACCATCCTGGTCGGGCTGCTGTTCGTGCTGCTGGCCGGCGTCGCCCGGCTGGCCGAGCCCGACACCGTGTACGGGAACGACTCGAATTTGAAGGTCGTGAGCGGCACCATCGGTCAGGTGCTGCCGTGGACCGGCAGCGGCTCGACGTTCAAGGTGACCCGGGTGAAGTTCGCGCAGAAGCTGCTCAGCGGCCGGGCAAGTGACACCGACAAGCCGATCGAGACCAACGGAATCTTCATCGCGATCGAGTGGGACTCGGTCCGCGGCGTGGCCAACCCGGAGTCGTTCACCCCGACGCTGACCACCGACAGCGGGAGTGTGTACGCCGAGGTCAGCGATCCGTCGGAGAGCGACATCAGCTTTCCGGACGCGGGCTTCGCACGCACCGGCGCCGCGGTCTTCGAGGCCAACCCGGCCGATCTGAAGGGTCTCACCCTGCGGCTCAAGCCGCAGATGATCTTCACCGTCTACAACTCCGAGATCCGCGTCGACCTCGGGATCCCGACCGACTCGATCGCTCAGCAGCTGGTCGACAGCGCCGAGGAGCAGTACATCGTGCAGCCGGCCGTCACGCGGGTGGCGTCATGAACCTCCTCGCGAGCCGGGCGAGCCGGATGGCCGTCCAGATCACGTTGCTGCTGGCGCTCCTCGGCGTCGGGACGTTCGTCCTGCTCCGGCCGTACCTGAGCGACGACGAGGGACTGTACAACCAGGGCCGGATCGACCAGGTCGTCAGTCAGGGACCGGTCACGATCGCGAACGTCGAGTGGAAGCTCAATTCGCTGAAGGTCTACACCAAGATCCTGAACGGCGACGGCGAGCCGATCGAGCTCGACGGCCCGGCCGGCACCGTGATCGTGCTGGCCACCATCACCGTGACACCGAAGCCCGGCCTCTACCTCAAGGACCACGGCTTCACCTGCGACGCCGTACTGCGGGACGACAAGGGCAACACGTGGAAAGACCAGCAGGCGTACGGCTACCCGCTGCCGACGTACTGCGGTGACAACGACCACCCGTTCACGATGGACAAGCCGGCCAAGATCGCGAAGATCTTCATCGTGCCACGCAACGACGTACCGAACCTGATCGGTCTGACCACGGAGGACTTCTACGTCCACAAGCGGGTACTGATCACGCCCTGACCGGAGTGGTTCAGGCGTTCGCGGGGGCCGGTTCCGGCGTCGGCTTCTTGGCCGCGGCGATCGCGACGGCCTCGGCGCGCCGCTCGTTGCCGACCGAGATGCACAGGTCGAACGCGGCCGCCAGCAGCGCGATCCGGAGCGGCTCGAACACCAGGTCCTGGATCGTCTGGGCGATCTCGTGGTTCATCAGGCCCCAGTGCTCGCCGTGCAGGCCGATCAGCCGTTGCAGGGCGACGAACGCCCATTCCTGCCCGAGCAGCCAGAACGTGTAGACCAGGCAGACCACGCCGAGGAACACCGGACCGACCCGGATCAGCAGCCGGAACGCGTTGATCGCCGGGTAGAACTTCTCCCGCAGACCGCCCAGCACCAGGTCCGGCGCCTTGTACGTCAGCCCGATCAGCCGGCCGCGCTGCGGTTGCTCCTGCTGCTCGGCCTGCGCACCGAGCCGGCGCTCCAGCCGGGTGCCGCGGAAGACGCCGCCGCTCGACAGCACCCGGTGACCGAAGACCACCGTGGTGATTGCCAGCCAGGTCAGCGGCTCCGCCACGCCCAGCTTGAACAGCGGCCAGAGCGTCTCCCAGAAGAATCCCCAGAGGAACTCGATACCGGCCGGGATCGGGATGTGGATCTTCTCGAAGAACCCCTTGAAGCCGTCCCACCAGTCCAGCGACCAGTACCAGAAGCTCCGGTCCTTGAACCAGTTCTTGCCGTCCGCGATCGCGAACGGCGTGATCACGAAAGTGAGCAGCACGAAGAACGCCTCGGCCCAGACCTGGGCGAACTTCACCGGCCGGCTCGGCCAGCGGTCGTCGACGCTCTGCAGCACCCGGCGGAGCACCAGCAGGACGATCAGCGCGGGCAGGTACCCGTGCCAGTTGTGGTTGCCGAGCGTGAAGAACGACGACTGCGTACCGACCTGGATCATGTACGTCGCGCTCAGCTGGCTGACCTGCTGGTCGAAGAAGCCCCACGCCGACCAGACCGCGACCAGCGGCAGCAGCGTGACGGCCAGCAGCTCGAGCAGCCCGCGCTGCGTCGGGTCCGACGTCTCCTCGGTGTCACTGCTCGCCGCGTCGCGCCAGCGGTACAGCGACATCGCGCAGGTCCGGATCATGCCGACGGACGCGGTGATCTGGAGCAGTACGCCGACCGCGAAGAGCCCGGTGCCGAGACTGGAGTGCCGGTGCTGGGCGAGCCAGATCGCGCCCTGCGAACACACCGTGAAGCCGAGGAAGCCCCCGGCCCACCAGATGGTCATGGGCAGCAGGTTCTTCCACCAGAGCCGGAACGTATCCCCGATCAGGTGGACCATCTCGCGAAAGCCGTCGACGAGCGTGCGCATCGCGCCTGATCCTAGGGAGGCGCGGGTCCGACCAGCAACCCAGGCCGTTATCCGTAGGTGTCCCGGGGGCCGCGGCCGCCGCGGACCGTGCGGGTGCCTTTTCGCCAGGTGTAGGTGTTGGGCCCGAGGACCTTGACCTGGGTGACGGTTCCTTCGCCCAGTTCGGCGTTCAGGCGGAAGAGGAGCTGGGGGACCAGGAGGTCGAGCTGGACCTTCCAGGCGGTGGAGGACGTACGGACGGTGAGCACGGTGTCGTCGTACGACTCCGGTTTGCAGTGTTCGGCCATCTCGGGGCCGACGATGGTCGGCCACCGGGCCATCACGCCGTGGACCGCGACGTCGACCTCCCAGCCCTGGTCGCGCATCAGGCGGCCGAGGGTGTTGGTCAGTTTCTGGGGGTCGCGGTCGTCGGGGCGGGCGCTGCTGATCTGGGCGCCGTCGATGCGCGGCCGGCGGCGGCGCTTGACCGGTTTGAAGCCGCCCTTGGCGGCCTGTTGCTTGAGGCGGCCGGCGAGCGACTT
>NZ_DASRVN010000160.1:0-13302 GCF_035655035.1 Kribbella sp.
CCCGGTCGCGGAGCTGCTCGGCAAGCGGGTCCGGGTACCGATCCTGGTGTCGAACGACGTCCGCGCGCTGACCGTCGCCGAGCACTGGTTCGGCGCCGGGGTGAACGCGGACTCGTTCGCCGTGGTGACGATCGGCTCGGGGATCGGCTGCGGGCTCTACATCAACGGCGAGGTGGTCTCCGGCGCGTACGGCGTGTCCGGCGAGCTCGGCCATCTGCCGCTGGCGCCGGGTGACCTGGTGTGTACCTGCGGCCGGCGGGGCTGTGTCGAGACCGTCGCGTCGTCGGACGCGATCCTGGCCCGGACGCGGGAGCGGACCGGGCGGCCCGACCTGGATCTGGCCGGGGCGGTCGAGCTGGCGCACGACGGGAACCAGCAGGCCCGCGAGGCGTTCGACCGGGCCGGTGAGGTGATCGGCGCCGCGCTGGCCGCGATGGTGAACCTGGTCGGGCCTGAGCTGGTGATGATCGCCGGCGAGGGCGTCGCGGAGTACGACCTGTACGAGGAGCGGATGCGGCGCGCGTTCGCCGAGCACGCGTTCGGCGCCGCCGGGGACTGCCGGCTGGTACTACGCTCGCACACCTTCGACGACTGGGCCCGTGGCGCGGCGGCCACCGTGATCCGCTCCTACGTCCGAGGCGAACCGCCGCTCCAGCGTTGAGCGCCTAGGTGCGGGCGGCGGCGAGGATCTTGCGCCAGACCTTCTTGTAGGACTCGAGGCCGTCGGAGGCGAGCGGGCCGGTGGGGCCGGCCGTGATCGAGACGCGTTCCGGGATCGTGCCCCAGACCGGGATGTTCTCGGCGGCGTACAGCTGCATCGCCTCCTGGTAGGAGCGGGTGTACGTCCGCGCCGAGCAGATCACCAGACCGGCCGGCACGTCGTCCGGGACGAGCTCCAGCACGGCCTTCACCCGCGGGGTCTCGACGCCGCCGACGCGGGTCGGGATGACCACGATCCGGGCGCGTTCGAGGGCCTTGTTCAGCAGCCGCTCGTGGGACGGCGGCATGTCGACGATGCCGATGCCCTCCGGCGGGACCTTGTCCAGCGCCTTGTTCAGCAGGCGCTCGGTCGGCGCCTCGGCGATCTCGACCCTGGACAGTTGGCCGTCCACGGAGTCCGCGATCCAGTCCGCGGCGCTCCCCTGCGGATCGGCGTCGATCAGGGTGGATGTGCGACGGTTGGAAGATGCCAGCGCGGCCAAGTACACCGACGTGGTTGTCTTACCGACCCCGCCCTTCAGTGCAGCTGTCACGATGATCATGGGCACGAACTTACCCGGTTCTGTCCGAAATCCGGCGTGTCGTCGGCGTTGCCCGCCGAGATCGTGATAGTTGCCCCCGGCCCGTGTGCACAAGCTCAACCCAGCTTCACCCGCGAATCCTTTCCGCGGTACGCCGCCTCTTACTCCTGAAATCGCACCCGATGAAGGAGCACCCCATGACCTGGATCGTCGTCGCGGCCGCCACCGCGGTCGTCCTGCTCGGCACCTGCAGCGTCGTCGTCCTCATCCCGGCCGCCGGCCCGTGGAGCCTCCTGCTCCTGCCGGTAACCGTCGTAGCCTTCCGGGGCTGCCCGACCTGTTGGGTCATCGGCCTGATCGAAACGATCTCCCGCGGCAAACTCCAGCGCGACTGCGTCGACGGCCAGTGCAAGCTGACTACGGCTTCCTGACCATCTCCACGAGGGCGGCGAACCCGTCGGCTCCGAACCCGGCCGCGTCGGCACGCGCGAACAGCTCGGCCACTGCGCCCGGCACGGTCGCGTCGAGACCCGCTTCGGTGAAGGCCTGGACCATGTGCTCGGAGCCGACCGCCTGCATGTGCAGGTTGTTCTCAGCGCCTGGATACTCGCCCGATTCGAGCTGCGTGGTCAGGATGCGCAGGAAGCCCATCGGGCCTTCCTGGGTCAGGTCGGCAAGCATGGTCGCGACGTACGGCCGCAACTGCTCGGCGCTGCCGACCAGGGACGCGGAGTAGAAGTAGCTGATCAGCGTGCTCCAGAAGATGTTCAGCATGGCCTGGTAGTAGAGCATCGCCAGACCGGGGTCGGTGCCGACGTGTTCGACGCGGCCAAGAACCTCCAGCGTGGCGCGGTGAGCGTCGACCGCCTCCGCGGGGCCGGCGTAGAACGCGTACGACCCGGGCTGCCCGATCCCCGGCGGCGGCACCATGATGCCGCCGGTCACCAGCGTGCCGCCACGCTCGGCGGCCCACGTCGACGCGACCCGCAAGCGCTCGGGGCTGTCGGAGCTGAGGTTGACCAGCACACGTCCCTGCAGATCCGCGTCCGCCAGCGACTCGAACATCGCCGGATAATCGACCTGGCTGATCACCACCACCGTACTGGCCGCCACCGCCTCGGCCGCGGTCGCTGCCGGCACCGCGCCCAGCCCGTCCGCCTTGCCGGGCGTCCGGTTCCAGACGGTGGTCGGGTGCCCGGCGGCGACGTACGTCCTGGCCATCGTGGACCCCATCGCGCCGAGCCCGATCACTGTCACTGCTTCTCGTGAACTCATGCAGCCGATGCTGGAAGAACGCGCTACGGGTTTACTACGGGTATGTACTTCGGGGTGCTCGGTCCGCTGCTCGTGCGGACGGACGCCGGCGAACCGGTCGCCGTACCCGACACGAAGGTCCGGATGCTGCTCCTGGACCTGCTGGCGAACGCGGGTACGCCGGTCAGCGCGGACCGGCTGATCGAGGACCTGTGGGGGTCGCGCCCGCCACGGAACCCGACCGGGACGCTGCAGGCGCGGGTCTCCCAACTGCGGTCGGCGCTGGAGCGAGCGGAGGTCGGCGCGCGGGCCCTCGTACGGCACGGTCCGGCCGGATACACGCTGGACGCGGAGGATGTCGACAGCAACATCTTCGAGGGGTACGTACGGGCCGGTCGCCCGCGGGAAGCGCTCGAGCTGTGGCGAGGTCGGCCGTACGTCGATGTCCAGGACCACGAGTTCGCCCGCGCCGCACGCGAGCACCTGGAGGAGCTGTACCTGACCGCGCTCGAGCACGGCGACGGCGTCCTGCCGCGGACGACCGAGCTTGTCCGGCAACGCCCCCTCGACGAACGGCTGCACGCCGTACACCTCAGGGCGCTCTACCGCGCGGGACGCCAGCACGAGGCGCTGCGCGCATACGCCGAGCTACGCGAAGCCTTGTCCACGGAGCTCGGCGCCGACCCCGGCCCCGAACTGGCGGCCCTGCACCAGGCGATCCTTCGCCACGACCCGTCCCTCCAGCATCCCGCGGCTCTGCCGGCGCCGCTCAATCCGTTGATCGGCCGAGCGGAGACGCTGGCCGCTGTGCGGCAGCAGCTCGGTGCCAACCGGCTGGTCACGTTGGTCGGGCCGGGTGGGGTCGGGAAGACCCGGCTGGCCGTGGAGGTGGGCCGGGGCATCGGTGGCGCGCGGCTCGTGGAGCTCGCGCCGTTGCGGGCGGACGACGTACTCGAGGCGTTGGCCGCCGCTCTGGAGTTCCGGGACGAGTCGGGTGACCTGCTCCCGCGGCTGATCGATTCGCTGCGGACCCGGCAGATTCTGCTGATCCTGGACAACTGCGAGCACCTGGAGCTGGCGGACCTCGTGCAGCGCCTGCTGTCGGCGGCGCCTGGGGTTCGAGTACTGGCGACGAGTCGTGAAGCGCTGGGTGTGCCCGGCGAGCAGGTGGTCGAGGTACCGCCACTGACACCAGCGGCTGCGGCCGAGCTGTTCAAGGCACGGGCTGGCGTCACCGAGGACGTGAGCGCGATCTGCGAGCGCCTCGACGGGATCCCGCTCGCACTGGAACTGGCCGCGACCCGCGTTCGCGCGCTCGGCGTTCAAGGACTCGCAGAGCGCCTCGATGACCGTTTCCGGTTGCTGTCCGGCGGCAAGGCCGGCCCGGAACGCCAGCGAACGCTCCGCGCCACCATCGACTGGAGCTGGGACTTGCTGGCCGACGACGAGCGCCAGCTGCTCCGGCGACTCGCAGTACACGCCGGCACGTTCTCCCTGGAGGCGGCTGCCCAGGTCAGCGAGCTACCGGAGCACGTCCTGCTGGCACTCGTCGACAAGTCGCTCGTGGTCGCAACAGCCGGCCGTTACCGCCTGCTGGAGTCCATAGCGGCGTACAGCCTCGAGCGGCTGACCGAGGCCGGTGAGGAGGCAGCCCTGCGACAAAGGCACGCCACCTACTACCTCACGCTCGCACAGCAGGCCGAGTTGCGCGGTGAACGTCAGTGCGAGTGGCTGCAGCGCCTCGACCAGGAAGCGGCAAACTTCCGGCTCCTTCCGCCGTCGCTGGAGCTGGCCGACGCGCTCGCCTGGTACTGGTACCTCCGCGGCCGCTACGGCGAGGCCCGCCGTACCCTGGCCGCCGCGCTCGACCTCCCCGGCCAGCCGCCCGCCCTCCGCGCGCAGGCCGCCGTCTGGCTGGCCGGTATGACCGCAACCGATGCCCGGGGCACCAATGTCGCCGCGGTGGGTGACCGCGCGCTGGCGGCGGTCGGCGACGACCCGCACGCGCTCTGGTTCCTCACGATGACCCGCTGGGCGTACGGCGACCCCGTCGTACTCATGCAGCGCATCGACCGGGCCATCGACCTGTTCACCGAGCGGAACGACCGGTGGGGACTGGCCGCCGCGCTGAGCACCCGGGCGCAGCTCAACATCGTGCATGCGGACCTGCGCGCGATGCAGCGGGACAGCCGCCGCAGCCTGGAGCTGTTCGACGAACTCGACGACGACTGGGGACGGCTGCAGGCGAAGTACGGGCTGATCGTGGCCGCCGAGATCAGCGGCGACTACCCGACCGCCACGACGTACCTGGAGGACGCGGTCCGGCACGCGAAGGACCTCGGGCTGTGGACTGAGGTGTCGTTCCGGACCGCGGGACTCGGCCGGATCGCGCTGCTGACCGGCGACCACGCGCGCGCCGACGAGCTGCACGAGCAGGCCCGCCGGCTGGCGGTCGAGCAGTCGAACAAGTCCGCCGAGGAGTACGCCGAGGTCGGGCTCGGGCTGTCCGCGCGCCGGCAGGGCCGCCTCGACGACGCCGAGCGGCACTTCACCAAGTGGCTCCGCTGGCTCGAGCAGATCGGCGGGACGCCCGGGATCGGGTTCATCAACAACCAGCTGGGTTTCATCGCCGAACAGCGGGGCGACCTCGCGACCGCCCGGACGCTGCACGAACGCGGTCTCGAGCTCGCCCGCCGGATCGGTGACGGCCGGGCGATCGCGTTGGCCCTCGAAGGGCTGGCCGGCGCGGCCGAGGATCCCGGCCGCGCCCTGGAGCTTCTCGCCGAGGCGGAAGCCCTCCGTCAGCAGGTCGGCGTACCGCTGCCGCCGGCCGAGCGGTTCGATGTGGAAAGAGCTATTGCCCGAGCGCAGCGAGAGAAGCGTTAGGACCGTCCGAGCCAGGCGTTGACCTTGGACTGGTTGTCCTTGACCCACTTCTCCGCGGCCTGGTCCGGGGTCAGTTTGTCGACCGCGATCATCCGGGCGACCGTGTTCTGGTCCTCGTTGGTCCACTTGAAGTTCTTCACCAGGTCGTACGCCGGGCTGCCGGAGTCGGCGAACTTCTTCGAGACGATCTTGTCCAGGTCGTACGGCGGGTAGTCGCAGGCGACCTTCGCCGGGACCGCGTCGCAGCCGGGCTTGTACGCGGGCAGGTTGATCTTCACCAGCTTGACCTCGTTGAAGAACCACTGCGGCTCGTAGAAGTACGCGAGCAGCGGCTTCTTGTTCTTCTCCGCGTCCCGGAACGCCTGGATCAGCGCGGTCTCGCTGCCGCTCTGCACGACCTTGTAGTTCAGCGACAGGTTCTTCACCAGCGCTTCGTCGTTGGTCACGTACGACGGGTCGCCGTCGAGCAACTGCCCCTTGCCGCCGGACTCCGACGTCTTGAACAGGGCGGCGTACTTGTTCAGGTTCTTCCAGTCGGTGATGTCCGGGTACTTGGCGGCCATCCACGGCGGCACGTACCAGCCGATCACGCCCTTCACCCCGGTGGAGCCGGCCTCGACCGCGACCTTGTCGTCGGTGATGTACTTCTTCTTCAGGTCCTCGTGGCCCCAGTTCTCCAGGTTCACGTCCACCTCGCCGGTGGCGAAGCCCTGCCAGGCGACCTGCTCGGCCAGGTTCTTCTCCACGACCTTGCAGCCGAGGTCCTTGGTCGCCACGTACGACACCACGGCCGCGTTCGCCGCGTACCCGACCCACGGGCTGACGGTCAGGTTGAACGAGCCGCACTCCTTGCCACCGCCGGCCGGCTTGTCCGCACCGACCTTCTGGCCACCACATCCCGCTGTCGTCGTGATGGCGAGCGCGACCGCCGTCAGCACACCGGCGTACCGGAGTCTCTTCACCGCTTGTCTCCTTCGTAGTTGTGGGTACGGCGGGCCGCCGCCTGTGTCACCCGATCGAGCAACACCCCCAGAAGCACAATCGCCAGACCGGCCGCGAGGCCCTTGCCGTACAGGTCGCTCTGCGCGAAGCCCGCGGACACGTCGTACCCGAGCGCGCCCGCGCCGACCAGCCCGCCGACGACGACCATCGAGAGTACGTAGATCAGCCCCTGGTTGACCGCGAGCGTGATCGCCCGCCGGGCCACCGGCAGCTGCACCTTGCTGATCACCTGCCAGCTGCTGGAGCCGACCGAGTTCGCCGCCTCGACGGTCGCGACCGGGACCGCCTTGATGCCGTCGGCAACGATCTTGGTGGTGACCGGGACCGCGTACACCACCGCGGCCGCGATCGCGGTGAACCGGCTGGTGCCGAACAACGCGAGAAACGGCACCAGGTACACGAACGGCGGCATCGTCTGGCCGGCGTCCAGCACCGGCCGGATCCAGATGTCGACCCGCCGGTTCCGCCCGGCCCAGACGCCGAGCGTCAGTCCGACGGCGACGACCACGACCGTCGCGAGCAGGGTCGACGCGAGCGTGACCATGCTGTCGTGCCACACGCCGGTCGCCACCAGCAGACCCAGGCATACCGCCGCCGGTACGGCGCCTCGCCAGCCGCCGAGCACGAAGGCGAGCGCGACGACCACGACCGACACGAGCCACCACGGCGATCCGGTCAGCAATCCCTCGAGCGGATTCAGCAGCGCGTTGGTCACCACGTCGCGCACGCCGTACGTGAACCCGCCGAAGACGTCCTGCACCCAGTTCGTCACGTCCGAGGTGACCGCCGCGATCCGCGAGCCCACCTCCACCTCCGGGAACTCGGCCGCCCACACGTAGGTCCGCGAGAACCACACCGCCACCAGTACGCCGACAGCGCCCGCGCCGAGCAGCACCTTCCGCCGCACACTCGCCGTCCGCCAGGGTCGATCGCCGGCCGCCGTCGTCACCCGGTCGAGGACGATCGCCAGTACGACGATCGCGAGGCCGGCGTTGAACGCGACCCCCACGTCCAGCGTCTGCAGCGCCTTCAGCACGGTCTGGCCGAGGCCCGGCGCGTCGATGAGCGCGGCCACGGTCACCATCGACAGCGCCGCCATGATCGTCTGGTTGATGCCGACCACGACGGTCGAGCGCGACATCGGCAGCAGTACCTTGAGCAGCGTCTGACCGCCGGTCGAGCCGAGCGAACGGGCCGCCTCGACGCTCTCCGGCGGCACCGAGCGGATCGCGTGCGCGGTCAGCCGGACCGCGGGCGGCGCCGCGTAGATCAGCGTGGCGATCGTCGCCGCGGCCGGGCCGATCGCGAAGAACAGCGTCAGCGGCGCGAGGTACACGAACGTCGGCAGCGTCTGCATCAGGTCGAGGATCAGCGTCGCGACCTTGAACGCGCGATCGGACAGCCCCGCCCAGATCCCGAGCGGGATCGCGACCAGCAACGACAGCAGCACCGCCGCGATCGTCAGCGCGAGCGTGTCCATGCTCTGCTGCCACAACCCCTGCAGCCCGACGAACCCGAGCCCGGCGGCCGTCAGTACGGCGACCTTCCAGTTGCCGAAGGCCCAGGCGCAGTACGCCGCGATCGCGATCACGCCCAGCCAGCCGATCACCGGGACCGGGCGGTCGAACGACGGCTGCGAGATCACGTCCTGCAGCAGCACCACGATCTGGTCGACGGCGACCCGGATCGCGCCGAAGAACCCGTTGCCCTGACCGACATCGTCACGGTGCTCGGTCAGCCACCGGTGCAGCGCGGTCGTGTCCTGGCCGCCGAGCACGAGCGTGTCGATCCCGCGCAGCACGAAGTACGCCGCGACCCAGACGACCAGTAGTACGCCGACGACCACGCTGCGGCGAGGCCGACGTACCTCGACCTCCACGTTGCTCGTGATCGCGGCCATCAGGCGGTGGTGTCTTCAGGCGGCGCGACGACCGCGAGGATCTCCTCGTCGCCGATGACGCCGAGTACCGTGCCGTTGTCCACAACCTTGACCGGGCGGTCCGCCTCCAGCACGAGGCGGGTCGCGTCCCGGACCAGTACGTCGGGGCCGAGCTCTGGACCGTCCAGCGGCTCACCAGGGTGCGGATCGCGGGCGATCCAGCGGAGCGTGAGGACGTCGGCCCGCGGTACGTCGCGGACGAACTCGCGGACGTAGTCGTCGGCCGGCGCACCGACCAGCTCGTCGCCGGTCCCGAGCTGGACCGCCGCGCCGTCGCGCATCAGCAGGATCCGGTCGCCGAGCTTCAGCGCCTCGGACAGGTCGTGGGTGACGAACACCATCGTCTTGCCGACCTCGCGGTGCAGCCGTACCACCTCGGTCTGCATCTCCCGCCGGATCAGCGGGTCGAGCGCGGAGAACGGCTCGTCGAACAGCAGGACGTCGGGATCGTTCGCGAGCGCCCGCGCCAGGCCGACCCGCTGCTGCATGCCGCCGGACAGCTGCTCCGGGTACAGGTGCTCGTTGCCGGCCAGGCCGACCAGGTCGATGACCTCCTGGGCGCGCCGACGGCGGTCGGGCCGGCTCTCGCCGCGGATCTCGAGGCCGTACGAGACGTTGTCGATCACCTTGCGGTGCGGGAGCAGGCCGAAGTGCTGGAACACCATCGAGAACTTGCTCCGGCGGAGTGCGCGCAGCCGCTTCTCGTCGGCCGCGCGCAGATCCTCGCCCTCGAACGTGAGCCGCCCGGCGGTCGGCTCGATCAGCCGGGTCAGGCAGCGCACCAGCGTCGACTTGCCGGACCCGGACAGCCCCATCACGACGAACACCTCACCCGGCGCCACGTTGAAGCTCAGGTCGCGGACCGCCGCCGTACAGCCGGTCCTCGCGGACAGCTCCGCCCGGTCCAGCGCCGCCAGATCGGGCCGGTGCGGCACGCGCTGCGCCTTCGGGCCGAACACTTTCCACAGCCCCTGCACGGACAGCAGCGCGCCGGAATCCTCTACGTCGGGGTACTCGAGCTGAGCGGTCACACCTAGGTCCTGTCTGGTAATTCAGCGCCGTAGCGAGGAGGTGCTCGGTGCGGCGAGGTGAACCGGGACTCTACCCAACCTGCGGGGGCGCGACTCCTGTCAGGGCTGGTACGGCGGTGCCTCGCCCCAGCCCCAGTGCGGGACCGGAGCCTCTGGGGGTGGGGTCGCTCCCGGCTGGGAGTTGGACAGGGCGATCCGGGTGCCCCACTCGATGTAGGCGACGAACGCCGAGCGGAACTCCGGGTCGTCCGGCAGGCCGGCCGGGTCGGCGCTCTTGGCGATCAGCGCCGCCCAGCGGGAGCGCTGCTCCTCGGTCAGGCCGAGGTTCAGATGGTGCGCCAGCATCGCCGGGTAGCCGCCGAGTTCGTCGGTGTAGCGGCTCGGCCCGCGGAACACCTCGCCGAGCCAGATCGCCACGTGCTCGCGGTGGTTCTCGCTCATCCGGCCGAAGACCGGTGCCAGGATCGGGTCCTCGAGCACCTGGTCGTAGAACACGTCGATCAACCGGCGGAGTGCCTCGTGCCCGCCGGCCCATTCGTACAGCGTCGGAGTTGTCACGTAATTATGTAATCACGAGAAGAGGGCATCGGCTACCGCCGCGAGCTCGTTCTCGATCCGGGTGTCGCCGTCCTCGGTGAACCAGAGAATGTTCTGCAGGATCCGCCCCGCGGTCCACCCGAGCGCCCGCTCCCGGTCGATCCCGGTCACCTCCAGCATCAGATCGAACCGGTCCCGGATCGCCTGGTGCAGGTCACCGGTGGCCACCAGGTCGTCCCACCGGTTCCACACCGCGGGCATCAGCTCGAACGCAGGGTCACCGGCGAGCGGCTTCGGGTCGATCGCCAGCCACGGCCGCCGCTCCGCGGCCATCACGTTCAGGTAGTGCAGATCCCAGTGCAGCAGCCGGTCGCCGGGCTCCGGCAGCAACTCCTTCACCATCGCGACGAACCGCCAGGTCAACGCCCGCTCGGCCGGGTCCGCCAGCAGGGGGATGATCCGGGGCGCGTCGTCGATCATGCCGGCCGCGATGTCCGCGAGCGTCCGGACGCCTGGCGGCGCGGGGACGACCATCAGGCGGCTCAGGAGCTCGGCGAGGATTCGGGTGGCCTCGACGTGGTCGGGCAGATCATCGAGGGTCCGGGGCTTGAGGCGTTCCAGCAGGATCGTGGAGGTGGCCGGGTCGTCCTCGAGTACCTCGACCACGTCGTCGTGGTTCCAGGTCCGCAGCGCCAGCGCCTCGCTCTCCGACTCTTCGTCGACCCGCTGCAGCCTGAGCATCGCGGCGGTCCCGTCCCGGCGTACGACGGGCACGATCAGCGACGCCTCGCCGCTCAGCAGGTCGCCGTCGACCGTCAGGTCCCACTCACCGACGTACCGCTCCAGAGCTCCCGGCAGGCTGTCCAGCCAGTCGGCCGCCTTGACGCTGTGGTTCCGGATGAGCTTCGCGGGAATCTCGATCACCCCATGCACAGTAGGTGCTCGCCCGGGTGATGTGCTTGGGTTTTCCCGTGGAGAGCAGGCATCGGCGGGTTCAGCGGATCGTGGCGGCGGCGTACGTGGGGATCCCGGTGCTGCTGCTGGTCGTCGTCGCGGTGATCGCATCCCGCGGTAAGGCGGCCGCCTGGATCGGTTGCGTCGTACCGGTGGCGATGCTGGTGTTCGGGTTCGTCCTCCGCCGCCGGCACCGGTACCAGCCGCGCTGGTGGACGGGCGTGGCCGGGTTGTTCGGCGGGCTGACCGGCTTGATGGTGACGCTCTTCCCGCTGGCGATCGGCGTGTGGTGGCCCGCCGTACTCGCGCTGCCCGGACTGATCGTCGGCCTCGTCGCGGGCCTCGCACTCGCCCGTACGGCGGACCGCGCGCTGCTCGTCCCGTTCGACCCGGAGCTCGCCGGCACGCCGTACGAACTCGTCTTCCGTCTCCGCGGCATCCCGCTGGCCACGGTCCTCGTCGACGCCGACAAGGTCACCATCCAGTCGCACCCGGTCCCGCGCGCCGACCACCAGTCCCGCAGCTACCCGCTGAGCACGATCACCGGCACCCACGAGTTCTCGCTGATGGGCGCCGAACGCCTCAAGTTCCCGATCACCGTCGCGCACGCCACCGCCACCCCCGGCCCGGCCGTCATCCTGCAGGCCAACGGCGAGGACTGGGTCCTGCCCACCAACCAGGCCGGCACCCTGATCGACGTCCTGACGACCCGTCGCAAACCCTGACCGGCGCGGTCCGGGCAGTCGTCCGAGCGGGGCTAGGAAGCGGCTTCCTCGCGCTTTCGGGTCTCGGCCTTCTCGGCCTGCCAGCCGTCCTCGTTCGTGCCGAGACGCCAGTAGCCGGAGAGCGAAACCTGGTCGCGGGGGAGGGCGCGGTCCTGGAAGAGGTTCTTGCGGATACGGAAGACGAAGCCCGCCTCGCCGTGGACGAAGACGTCCGGGGTGCCGGGTGGGAAGTCGAGGGACTCGACGGCGGATACCAGCGCATCGCCGCGGGTGCCGTCCGTACGGTGGAACCACTGGAGGTCGACCTCGGCCGCGGTGTCGAGCTTCTGCTGCTCGGTTTCGTCCGCGACCTCGAGGAAGACCGTGGCTCGCGCGCCGGGGGCCAGTTGCTCGACAGCCGCACTGATCGCCGGCAGTGCGCTCTCGTCGCCGACCAGGAGGTGCCAGTCGGCGGTCTCGTCCGGGGTGTACGCCCCGCCGGGGCCGTTGAACCACAGCACGTCACCGGGCCGCGCCGACGCCGCCCACGGGCCCGCGACCCCCTCGTCGCCGTGGTACACGAAGTCGATCGTCAGCTCGCGAGTCGCCTCGTCCCAGCCGCGGACGGTGTACGTGCGCATCGTCGGCCACTGCTCGCTCGGGTACGTCTCCCGCACCACGCCCATGTCCAGCGGCTCGGGGTACTCGACGCCGTCCTTGCCGAACAGCAGCTTCACGTACGCGTCGGTGCAGCCGTTGCCGGTGAAGTCGTCGGAGGTCAGCACGACCCGGATCATGTGTGGCGTGATCCGCTCGGTGCGCCGGACGACGGCACGCTTGCAGACACGGTTACGGCGGGGTGCGGGGGGCACGCGACCACTTTCCTCTCGGGCGGATAGGTAAGGTCACCCTAACCTATCCGCCCAAGCAGGTTAGGTCCCGCGGATGGAGAACGCCTTGCTGGAGGCGGCGATCGAGTTGCAGGCCGGGACGTACGACCGGTACGCGATGCTGCCCTTGTACGCCGGTTGCGCGTTCACCGTGTAGCGCCCGGACGAGCGGACCTGCCCGATGCTGACGGTCCGCCACTGCGTCGCGCCGTACAGCCGCTGCAGGTACACCTTGCAGCCGGCCGCCACCGTGTGCACCGCGCCGTTGACCGGCACGATCGTCCCGACCGGCGCGCTGGTCCGCGACGGTACGGCGGTCACGGTCGGCTTGGTGACCGGCCGGGCCACGAAGAACGACAGCCATCCGATCGGGGCCGGGTCGCCGGGAAGCAGGAGGCAGTTGAGGTAATCGCCCAGGGAGCCCGGGTACGACTTCGTGACGACGCCGTTGACGTCGGTCAGGTAGTTGTAACCGGGTCCTACCGACTCGACACAGCCGTTGTCGTTCGTCAGCCCGACCCGCAGCCGCGACCCGTACGGCTTGCCGGTCTGCGCGTCGGTGACCGCCCACCGGATCGAGTACGGCTGGTTGCGCGGCACCACCTTCGGCGTCACCGAGGCGGTGATCCTCGGCTGGTGCGTACCGGTGATCGCGATCGTCTGCCCGGAGTACGGCGTCGGGTCGGTCATGCTCCCGCTGCCCGGGTTGTACGGGCCGGTCATCACGGCGGCCACCTTGAAGGTGCCGTTCGCCGTCGACGGGATCAGCACCGAACCGGTCCAGGTGCCGGCGGACTGGTTGCGCACGAGGTTGGTGGACAACAGGGAGTCGTCCATCCCGGAACCGCCGGTCCGTTGCAGGAT
>NZ_DASRVN010000161.1:0-1652 GCF_035655035.1 Kribbella sp.
CCGTGTCGCGACTGGCGCGCTGAAGGTGGAGAACCACCGGGGAGCGAAACCCGTCGGCACCGTGCGCCTGGGTGCCTTCGACCCACTGCAAACCGCAGGAGAGACAACGATGACTCAAAGCTTCGACGCAGCCGCGGCGTCGGCCGCGTACAACAACGCGCTGCAGGTGATCGCCGCGGTCGAGCCGACCATCGCCGGCGCGATCCGGGCCGAACTGGCCGACCAGCGGTCCTCGCTGAAGCTGATCGCCAGCGAGAACTACGCCTCCCCCGCCACCTTGCTGACGATGGGCAACTGGCTGTCGGACAAGTACGCCGAGGGCACCGTCGGGCACCGCTTCTACGCCGGCTGCCAGAACGTCGACACCGTCGAGCAGGCCGCCGCCGACCACGCGCAGGCGCTGTTCGACGCCCCGCACGCGTACGTCCAGCCGCACTCCGGCATCGACGCGAACCTGGTCGCGTTCTGGGCGATCCTGGCGCAGCGGATCGAGTCCCCGGCGCTCGCCGAGGCCGGCGCGAAGCACGTCAACGACCTGTCCGAGGAGGACTGGACCAAGCTCCGCAAGGCGCTCGGCGACCAGAAGATGCTCGGCATGTCGCTGGACGCCGGCGGTCACCTGACGCACGGTTTCCGGCCGAACATCTCCGGCAAGATGTTCAACCAGCACTCGTACGGGACCGACCCTTCCACCGGTCTGCTGGACTACGACGAGGTGGCGCGGAAGGCTCGTGAGTTCAAGCCGCTGATCCTGATCGCCGGCTACTCGGCGTACCCGCGGAAGGTGAACTTCGCCAAGATGCGCGAGATCGCCGACGAGGTCGGCGCCACCCTGATGGTCGACATGGCGCACTTCGCCGGCCTGGTCGCGGGCAAGGTCTTCACCGGCGACTTCGACCCGGTGCCGCACGCGCACGTCACCACGACCACCACGCACAAGTCGCTGCGCGGCCCGCGCGGCGGCATGGTGCTGTGCCAGCCGGAGTACGCCGAGTCCGTCGACCGCGGCTGCCCGATGGTGCTCGGCGGTCCGCTCAGTCAGACGATGGCCGCGAAGGCGGTCGCGCTGGCCGAGGCACGGCAGCCGTCGTTCCGGACGTACGCGCAGGCCGTCGCGGACAACGCGGTCACGCTCGCCGAGGGCCTGATGAAGCGCGGCGTCAAGCTCGTCACGGACGGCACCGAGAACCACCTCGTCCTGCTCGACGTGTCGTCGTACGGCATCACCGGCCGGCAGGCCGAGTCGGCGCTGCTCGACGCGGGCATCGTGACGAACCGGAACGCCGTACCGCGGGACCCGAACGGGGCCTGGTACACGTCCGGCGTCCGGATCGGTACGCCGGCGCTCACCACGCGCGGGTTCGGGGCCGACGAGTTCGACCGGGTGGCCGAGCTGATCGTCGACGTACTGTCGTCGACCACCCCGACCACCACGTCCGCGGGCGCCCCGTCGAAGGCGAAGTACGTCCTCGCCGACGGCGTCGCCGACAAGACCAAGGCCGCCTCGGCCGAGATGCTGGACAAGTTCCCGCTCTACCCGGGCCTCGAGCTCAGCTGATCCCTAGCCGACCACCGGCTGCCCGTCCTCAGCTTGCTGGGGGCGGGCAGCTCTTTTCGGCATCAGTACGGCGGCGAGGATCGCGCCGGCGTAC
>NZ_DASRVN010000162.1:0-17376 GCF_035655035.1 Kribbella sp.
CGTCCCAGGGTGCGCCGCGCCGTACGGCGGGCCAAGCGCAAGGCCAGGACCCAGTCGTTGAGGAGTTTCACTGCGGAGCCTCCAGCAACACGTCTGCGTCCGGCAGGGCATCCGTCTGACCGTCGATGCGGCCGTCGCGCAGGTAGATGACACGGTCCGCCCACGCAGCGTGCCGTGCGTCGTGGGTGACGAGGACACCAGCGATACCGTGTTCATCGCAGCGGTCACGGAGCAGCTGCAAGACGGCTTCGCCGGTGCTGGAGTCGAGTGCGCCGGTCGGCTCGTCGGCCAGCAGCAGGCGGCGCTCACCGACAATGGCCCGGGCGATGGCGACCCGCTGCCGCTGGCCACCGGACATGTCGTCCGGGAAGCGGTCGGCGAGGTCTTCGATGTCGACCTCGGCCAGCGCCGCCCGGGCCTGCTTGCGAGCGGCCCGGGTCCGTACGCCGTCCAGCTCGAGCGGGAGCGCGACGTTCTCCGCCGCGGTGAGCGCGGGGATCAGGTTGAAGTCCTGGAACACGTACCCGATCAGCCGCCGCCGGACCGCCGCCACCGCGGTCGCACTCAGCGCGGTGAGGTCGTTGCCGTCGACCAGCACCTGCCCGCCGGTCGGCCGGTCGAGCCCGCCGGCGCAGGTCAGCAGCGTCGACTTGCCCGACCCCGACGGCCCCATCACCGCGACCAGCTCCCCCGGCCGCACCGTGAGCCCCACACCCCGCAACGCCTGCACCGCCTGCGCGCCGTCCCCGTGGACCCGGGTCAGGTCACGCACCACCAACCCCTGTTCGATCGCCATGGATACTGAGTATGCATACCCGGTATCCATGGCGCAAACTTGATTGACCTCGCAGCTAGAAACCGCGGAAGAAATTGACCAGGCCGGTCGGTGCGTCCGGAGCGAAGATGACGTCGAGATTCTCGGCCGATTCGAGGGCGGCCCGTTCGCCGCGAGTGAAGAGCGCCGACTCGTAGCTGGCCACGGGCTCGCCGGCCAGCAGGGTGGCAGCCAGTTCGGCGGCGTCCTGGAGCGCGAGGTTGGCGCCCTCGCCGGCGAACGGGGACATCAGATGCGCTGCGTCCCCGAGCAACGTGACACCCGGCACCGGCTTCCACTGGTGCCCGACCGGCAGCGCGTGGATCGGCCGCAGGATCGGTTCGCCGTCGGCCTCCCGGATCAGCCGGAGCAGCCCGTCGTCCCAGCCGGCAAAAGCGTCCTCCAGTTGCGCACGGGTGATCGGCGCATGCTCGGCCGCCCGGTACGCGGCGTACACGTGCAGGCGATCCGGCTCCCGGTGCGCCAGCAGCCCGCGCCCGTCGGACAGCGCGAACATCGACCCGCCACCGACCAGCTCGCCACTCTCCGGATGCCGTACGTCGGGATCGAGCAGGTCCAGCTCCGCGAACGAGATCCCGGCGTACCGCGGCACCGCGTCCGACACCAGCGACCGCACCTTCGACCACGCGCCGTCGGCCCCGACGATCAGGTCCACGGCATCCCCGAGCTGCAGCTTCCCGTCGACCACGTCCACCTTCGAACCCCAGCGAATCATCCCGTCGGGCAGGCTGCCGATCAGCAGGTCCCGCAGGGCCTTCCGATGTACTTCGGGCCGTCCGTTGCCGCCGTCGTCCGCGTGCCGCAGTACGGCGTGCTTGTCGTACACCTTCATCGCGTCGCCGCCGGGCAGCACCAGCGGCAGGAAGTCGTCGTACAGCCCGGCCGCACGCAGCGCCACCTGTCCGGAGTCCTCGTGGATGTCGAGCATCCCGCCCTGCGTGCGCGCCGCCGGCGACGCGTCCGCCTCGTACACGACGACCTCGACGCCGTTGACGTGCAGAATCCGGGCCAGCGTCAGTCCACCGAGCCCAGCACCGATGATCGCGATCATGCCGACACACCTCCCGTGCGTGGAGTGCCGAGCACCCCGTTGATCAGTACGTTGATCCCCCAGGCCAGCCGCTGCTCGCCCGGCCCGCTGAACAGGTCCTCGCCGAGCGCAGCAATCCGCGGATGCGTCTCCGGCTCCACCGCGAGCAACGCCGCCCGCGCAACACCCCAGGCCTCCGCGTCGTCCCCACCTGCGTGCTCAGCAGCCGTTGCTGTTGCCAGCTGCAGCAGGAGGTCCACACCCCACGCCGCCTGCGCCGGTGGCACACCACCCTCGTCCAGCAACGCCAGCAGGCCCTCAACAAGCCGCAGGTAGTTCTCCCCCGCCGGCCGAGCCGCCACAGCCGACTGCGCGAGGCTCGGGTACTCAAACAGGACCTGTGTGTACGACGTGAGCACCGCCGCGACCCGCTCCCGCCAACCACCCGCAGCCGTCACCGCCGACAGGTCCACCGCCGCCAGCAGGTCGTCGAGCACCGCACCGTGCAGGAGCGCGGTGTTCCGGAAGTAGACGTACAACGACGCCGGCCCGGTATCCAGCTCCTTCGCCAGCCGCCGCATCGTGACCCGGTCCATCCCCTCGGCCCGCATCACCTCAACCGCCGCCGCGACAATCCCCCGCCGCGACAACGCCACCTTCGCGGGCCGCTCCCGCCTACTCCTCGGTTCCTCAGTCACCTCTCCACCTCACTCCCGCCTCTCAGGCGCTCTTCCATCATAACGAACATGTTCGTTACGAACAAGTTCGTGAAATCCAGTCGGCCGTTCGGCGCGGCGCGGGTACGGTCGCGCCATGCCCGATCTGCCGCCCCCTGTTCCGAAGCTTGATGCGCGGGTGTTGCTGGAGGCGGTGAATGGCCGGACCGGTGCTGGGCTGGAGTTCGTCGGGCGGGCGGCCGGCGGGCAGGTGGGGGCGGCGTTCGTGCGGTGGCCGGACGGGCGGGATGCGGTGCTGACCCGCGGGTCCGGCGGGATCGACGAGGTGCGGCGGACGGCGGAGGTGCTGGCGGCGGCGCGGGCGCGCGGGCTGCCGGTTCCGGAATACCAACTGCTGGCCGACCTGGGAGACGCCGTCGGGGTGGTGCAGGAGCGGTTGCCGGGACGGCCGCCGCAGAAGGTCGACAGGCCGTTGCTGGAGGCAATGATCGCGCTGGCGGACCGGTTCGCCGGGATCGCACCCGCGCTGCCGGCGCCCCCGTTGTACCTGCTGGAGAGCGGGCCCGGATACTGCCTGCACGAATCCCTCGAGCGGTACGACGACCGCACCCGCAGGCTGCTCGGCCGGATCCACGAGATCGGCCGCGCCGAACCCGAGGGGATGACCGGCGACGACCTCGTCCACCTCGACTTCCACACCGCCAACGTGCTGGTCGACGACACCGGGAACCTCACCGGCATCGTCGACTGGGACGGCATCGGCCGTGGCGACCGGCACTTCGGCCTGGTCACGCTCCGCTTCGACGCCCACGTCCGGATGGCCGGCGCCGACCTCGGCTGGTTCGACGAACTCCTGGAAAGCAGGCTGTCCCCCGGCGCCCTCCGTCGCTACTGGGCGCACATGATGCTCCGCCAGGTCGACTGGTCCATCCGCCACCACACCGCCGCCGACGTCACGCTGTGGCTCGACTTCGCCGAAGACCCTAGCTTTCGAGGAGTGTGAAGAGTTCCTCAGGCGTCCAGCGCCGCGAGGTCAGGCCTTGTTCGTGTGAGTAGCGCAGGAAGGTGTCCAGCGTGGACCGGTTCGCCGTGAAGCCGTACGGCGGCCACCAGTCCGCCCCGAACAGCTCGCGGTTCTCCTCGAACAGCCGGTCGACCCACGGGATCATCGTGCTGACCTCGAAGATCCTCCGGTCCGCGGCGTACCGGCGCATCGCGACCGCACGCGCCTCGACGAACGCGTCGTACGTCGCCCGGACCAGCTCCGGCTGCCGCTCGGCCAGATCCCGCGGCATCACGACCGTGTGCATCATCGGGAAGATCCCGGTACGCCGGTAGTAGTCCCGCTCGACGGCCGGGTAGTCCGGGAACAGCCGGACCACGTCGGGCGCCGTACCGTCGAGGACGTTCTGCGGGACGTTCGCGGTGAACAGCGCGTCGATCCGGCCGTCGGCGAGCATGGTCGCGAGCGCATCGTCGGCCTCGCGGATGTCCACGCCGGCCGGACGCGGGTGCGAGGTGAACGGGAACGGCGGCATCGGCTCGTTCAGCCCGCCGATCAACCAGCGGTTGGCGGCCGGGTCGAAGCCGTGGTCGTCGGACAGCGCGCCCTTCGCCCAGATCCCGGAGTCCTGCCCGTACATCCCGAACTCGCCGATCGTTCTGCCGACCAGGTCCTCCGGGCCGCGGATCCCGCTGTGCCGGTTCACGAAGACGCAGCTGTGCCGGAAGATCCGGTTCGGGAAGACCGGCAGCGCGACGAACGGCCGGTCGCCGTCCTCCATCGACCGCAGCAGGTACGTCAGCCCGAGCTCGGCGACGTCGAACTCGCGCTTCGTCAGCATCCGCTCGAACACGTCGATCACGGTCGGCGCGGCCTCGTACGTCGCGTCGTACCCGGTGATGCCGGCCGTGCCGTCGAGCAGTGCCTGGGTGGTGTCGTAGCGGTAGCAGCACACCGTGAGTGCCATCTCGATCAACCTCCACACAGCGAATGAGTATTCACCATGTACCCGGATCCGGGTGATTGTCAACGCGAATCAGCATTCACTATGATGGCCGGATGCCACGCCTGACCGAGGCCCGACGGGTCGCTCGCCGTACCGAGATCGTCGCCGCGGCGCGCCGGTGCTTCGCCCGGGACGGGTTCCACCGGACCTCGATGGCCGACATCGCGGCCGAGGCCGGCCTGTCCGTCGGCGCGGCGTACCGGCACTTCGCCGGCAAGGAGGAACTGGTCCTGGAGATCTCCGGCCAGGCCTTCCACGCGCTGTTCGGGATCGACGAGTCGGCCGCCGGGCCGACCACCCCGGCGGAGTTCGCGACGACGGCGGCCGAACGCTTCGCGCCGGGCGCCGTCCGGGACGTCGACGGCGCCGAGGTCCCGATCGACGAGCTGATCCGGTGCGGCATCGAGAGCTGGGCCGAGCTCGTCCGCCACGACGGCATGCGCGCCCGCGCGATCGCCGGGTTCGACGAGGTCCGCGGCCGGATCGCCGAGGACCTGCGTCGCGGCCAGGAGGACGGGCTGGTCCGGCAGGGCCTGGACCCGGAGAACGCGGCCCGCGTCCTGATGGCCCTGCTGCACGGCTACGTACTGCAGTGCGCCGCCTTCGAACTGACCGACACCGGACCGTTCGTCGAAGCGATGCGTGACCTGCTCAGCCCTTGACCGCGCCTTCCTCGACGCCCTTGAAGAAGAAGCGTTGCAGCGTGGCGAACACGATCACGATCGGGATGAAGGCGATCATCGTGCCGGCCGCGATCAGGCGGGGGTTGTTGCTGAAGGTGCCGGACAGGTACTGCAGGCCGACGGTCAGCGTGTACTTGTTCGGATCGGTGAGCACGATCAGCGGCCAGAGGAAGTCGTCCCAGGCGCCGATGAACGCGAAGATCGCGATCACGCTGATCGTCCCGCGCACCGACGGCAGGCCGATGTACACGAACCGCTGCCAGGCGTTCGCGCCGTCCACGATCGCGGCCTGGTCGACCTCCAGCGGCAGCGCGCGGAACGCGTTGTACATCAGCAGGACGTTCAAGGCGCCGATCATGCCGGGCAGCGCGACACCGAACAATGTGTTCGCCAGCCCGAACTCCCGGACCGTCACGTACTGCGAGATGATCGTCACCTCGCCCGGCAGCACCAGCGTCGCGAGGAACAGCCCGAGGACGATCTTGCGGCCGCGGAACTGCAGCCGGGAGATCGCGAACCCGGCCAGCGACGCGCCGATGATGTTGCCGCCGACAACCAGGAACGCGACCACCAGCGAGTTCCGCGCGTAGTCGAGGACCGGGATGGTGTCGGTGACCTCCTTGTAGTGGCTGAACGTCGGTTGCGCCGGGAGCAGCCGCGGGATCCGGGTGTAGATGTCCTCGCCGGATCCCTTCAGCGACGTCGACAGCTGCCACAGGAACGGCCCGATCGTGATCAGCAGCACGAACACCAGCAGCAGGTAGCGGACCACCTTCTCCCGCGGCGACACCGTGTTGAACCCGAACGAACGGGAACGCCGGGCCGGTGGGGCGGTTGCCGCTTCCGCCGGCCGTTCGGTGACAGTCGTCATGCTTCGGCTCCTCGGCGGTTGAGACGCGCCAGTACCAGCATCGGTACGACGGTGACGAAGAACAGCACGATCGACAGCGCCGACGCGTACCCGAGGTTGCCCTCGAAGCCCTGGCTGTACTGCTGGATCAGCATCACCACCGAGTTGTCCCGTCCGCCCGGGCCGCCCTTGCCGCCGCTCAGGATGAACAGCTCCGAGAACACCCGCAGCGCGGACACCGAGATCAGGATCGAGATCAGGATCATGGTCCCCCGGACGCCGGGAATCGTCACGTGCACGAACCGCCGCAACGGACTCGCGCCGTCGACCGCGGCCGCCTCGTGCAGCTCGCGCCCGACGTTCCCGAGGGCGGCCAGGTAGATGATCATGTAGTACCCCAGCCCCTTCCAGATCGTCAGACTGATTGCGCTCAGCAACAACAGCCACTGGTCGGACAGGAACGGCAGCGGCCCGGAGATCACGCCGAGCTTCTCGGCCAGCCCGTTCACCAGGCCGCGGTCATCGAGGATCCACTGCCAGATCAGCGCCACCACGACCGCGGACGCCACGACCGGCGTGTAGAACGCCGTACGGAAGAAGGTGATGCCGGGCAGCTTCTTCTCGACCAGTACGGCGAGCAGCAGCGGCAGGACCGTGAGGAACGGCAGGCAGACCACCATGTAGATGACGCTGTTCAGCAACGCCCAGCGCAGCTGCTCGTCGTGCAGCAGGGTCTCGAAGTTCTTCAGCCCGACGAAGTGGCCGCCGCCGATCGGCCTGGCGTTGGTGAACGACAGGATCACGGTGTTGATCGACGGCCACAGGTTGAACACCAGCAACCACGTGAGTGCCGGAATCACCAGCACCCACGGGGTGAACCACCGGTTGTAACGCATCAGGAGGTGAGCAGCTGGTCGGCCTTGGCCACCGCGGCGTCGAGGGCGGCCTGGGACGAGATCTTGCCGGAGATCGCCAGCGAGATCTGCTGCCCGATGAAGTCGTTGGTCGCGCCACTGATCACCGGCGGCTGCAGGTTCTTCGCCTTGGCCAGCGACTGGAACGCGAGCACCTTCGCGTCGCTCTCCGGCGTACCGTCGGACTTCGAGAAGTACGGGTCCTGCGCGGAGGCCTTGGTGGACGGGAAGATGTTCACGATCTTCGCGAACGCGGCCTGGTTCTCGGCGTTCGTGACGAACCGGGCGAGCGCGATCGCGGCGGCCTGGTTCTTGGTCTTGGCCGACACCGACAGCCCCTGCACGTACAGCGGCGGCGTGTCCAGCGCGGGCGACGGGACGACCTTGCCCTTCAGCGACGGGTTGTCCTTGACGAAGTCCTGGATCGCGTTGCCGCCGCCGGTGGTCCAGGCGACCTTGCCCTGGGTGAACAGCTTCGAGTTGCCCAGGTACTCGTTGGTCAGGATGTCACGCGGCATGTACCCGGCCTTGTAGGCGTCCCGGTACTTGTCCAGCAGCGCCGCGGCCTCGGGGGTGTTGAAGACGAACTTCTTGCCGTCGTCGGACAGGATCTTGATCCCGGCGTTGGTGAAGTCGCCGATGCCCGGGAGCCGGCTCATCAGGTATTCCTTGCCGCCGGTCTTGTCGTGCATGGTCTTCGCGGCCGCGAGCAGCTCGTCGAAGGTCTTCGGCGGGTTCTTCACGTCCAGGCCGGCCGCGGCGAACTTGGTCGCGTTCCAGTAGTCGATGTCGGTGTTCAGGTACCACGGGTAGCCGTAGGTGCCGTCCATGCCCTGGTACTCGTACGCCTGCACGCCGCCCTCGACGTACTCGTCCTTGATCTTCGGGTCCGCGGCGGCGACGTCGAGCAGCATGTTCTGCTTGGCCAGGCTGAGGGCGAAGTCCGGCGGCAGGTTGGTCACGTCCGGGAGCTGACCGGCCGACGCCTGGCTCAGCACCTTCTTGTCGTAGCCGTCGCCCGGCTGGTCCAGCCAGGTCACGTGCGTGCCGGGGTACTTCGCCTCGAACGCCTTGATCACGCCCTCGACGTACGACGTGAACTTGGGCTTCAGCGCCCAGGTCTGGAAGCTGACCTCACCCGTCACCTGGGCGTTCGCGCCCACGGTCGGCTTGGATCCGCCGCTGCTGCTGCCGGAGTCCTGGGAACCGAGGCCGCAGCCGGCGAGGGTGAGAGCGGCCGCGGCAAGAACTGCCACGAACGCCGGACGGCGTCTACGCATGGGGATCTCCTGGGTTTGATAAACCGGTATAGCTCCCGAACTATCCACATCGTAGAATCCGCTGTCAAGGGTGTGGGAAGGTGACGAGATGGCGAGACCGACGATCGCGGACATCGCGACCAGGGCCGGGGTGTCCAAGGGCGCGGTGTCGTTCGCGCTGAACGGGCGGCCGGGGGTCAGCGACGCGACCCGGGAGCGGATCCTGAAGATCGCCGAGCAGATGAGCTGGCGGCCGCACAGCGCGGCGCGGGCGCTCGGCGCGTCCCGGGTGGACTCGGTCGGCATGGTGATCGCCCGGCCGGCCCGGACGCTCGGCGTCGAACCGTTCTTCGCGCACCTGCTGTCCGGCGTACAGTCCGGCCTGTCCGCGGAGTCGATCTCGCTGCAGCTGCTGATCGTCGAGGACACCGCGGGCGAGATCGAGGTGTACCGGCGGTGGGCGTCGGAGCACCGGGTGGACGGCGTGATCCTGGTCGACCTGACCGTGAAGGACCCACGGGTCGACGAGCTGAAGGCGCTCGAGCTGCCGGCCGTGGTGATCGGCGGCCGCGGCGGCAAGGGCGCGCTGGCCTCGGTGTGGGCCGACGACCGGGACGCGATGCTGGCGATCGTCGAGTACCTGGCCGCGCTCGGCCACCGGCGGATCGCACACGTCGCCGGTACGCCGAACTTCCAGCACACCCAGCGCCGGATCCGCGCGGTCCGGGACGCGGCGCCCCGGCTCGGGCTGCTCGACGCGCCGTCGCTGACCACCGACTTCAGCGACGCGGAAGGCGCCGCGATCACCCGCAAGCTGCTGTCCCAGCCGGACCGCCCGACCGCGATCGTCTACGACAGCGACGTGATGGCGGTCGCAGGCCTCGGCGTCGCGATGGAGATGGGCGTCGCGGTGCCAGGCGAGCTGTCGATCGTCGCGTTCGACGACTCGATCCTCACGCAGCTGATGCACCCCGCGCTGACCGCCCTGTCCCGCGACACCTTCGACTTCGGCCGCCAGGCCGCCGAGGTGCTGCTGGACACCATCGCCGACCCGACCACGGTCATCAACCGCCGCACCGCCGATCCGGTGCTCACGGTCCGCGAGTCCACGGCTCCACCCGGCTGATGTTTGCGCTGGCGTCCTAAACCGATTTAGCATCCTCGGCATGGCTTTGCAGACCACCACGCCCCGGTTCGGGGCGAACTACGTTCCGTCGGCGGGGTGGTTCTACAGCTGGCTCGACTACGACGGTGCCGCGGTCCGCCGCGACTTCGCCGACCTGGCCGGGATGGGCCTCGACCACGTCCGGGTGTTCCCGGTCTGGCCGTGGATCCAGCCGAACCGGGCGATCATCCGCGAGCGCGCGATCGCCGACCTGCTGGACACGATCGACGCCGCCGCCGAGTACGGGCTGACCGTCGCGGTCGACCTGATCCAGGGGCACCTGTCGAGCTTCGACTTCCTGCCGTCGTGGATGCTGACCTGGCACCGGAGCAGCCTGTTCGAGGACCCGACCGTCCGCGAGGGGCTCACGGCGTACGTCGACGTCGTGGCGCGCGCGGTGGCGACCAAACCGAACGTCTTCGCGATCACGCTCGGGAACGAGGTCAACAACCTCTGGCCGGACAGCTCCACCACCGCGGAGACCTCGACGGCGTGGGCGCGGGACCTGCTGGGCACGCTGAAGAAGGCGGCGCCGGACGTCCTCGCGCTGCACTCGGTCTTCGACGACGCGTTCTACAAGGGCGACCACCCGTTCCTCCCGGCCGACGCCGTGGACCTGGGCGACCTGACGACCGTGCACTCGTGGGTGTTCAACGGGGTCTCCCGCGTGGACGGTCCGCTCGGCCCGGCGACGCTCACGCATGCCGACTACCTGATCGAACTCGCCCGGTCCCTCGCGCCGGAACGGCCCGTCTGGCTGCAGGAGGTCGGCGTACCGGGGCCGGACATTCCCGTCGACCTGCAGGCCGAGTTCACCCGCCGTACGGTCTCCAACGTGCTCACGAATCCGGCGCTGTACGGCGTCACCTGGTGGTCGTCGCACGACATCGACCGGCGGCTGCTCGACTTCCCGGACCGTGAGTACGACCTCGGGCTGTTCACGGTCGACCACCAGCGCAAACCGGCCGCGCAGGCGCTCGCCGAGCTGATCGCCGACGTCCGGCTGAACGGCGTACCGCAGCAGGAGCCGGTGACCACGTTGCCCGCGCCGATCGACCTCCGGGCCGAACCGGACCGGCGCGCGGAAGTTGCCCCCGGCAGCGAATTCCACCGGCAGTGGGTCGCGGCCCGCGCGAACGGCCCGGTGCGGATCATCTCGTGAGGACCTGACGCAGCTCCCGGTTACTGCTGCGCGATCAGCGCCTCGATGCCGTCCAGGATCCTGGCCAGTCCGAACTCCAGGTCGTCGTCGAGCTCGTCCTCGTACTCCGAGTTCAGGTACAGCGACGCCACCGTCCGGTAGTCGCCCTCCAGCAGCCGCGGCACCAGGAAGCGGCCGACCTGCTCGGCCTGGACCGGGGTGTTGTCGCTGGCACCGAGCTGTCGCGCGAGGCTGGCGTAGCTGCGCACGTACCCGTCCAGCAGCATCAGACAGCCGAGGTTGTCGTGCTGGCTCAGCCCGGTCCCGGCGAGCGCGGCGAGCATCACCTCGACCCAGCGCAGGATGCGCGGCGTGGTGGGCGCGCCCCGGATCGGTACGTCGAGCAGCCACGGGCGGTCGGCGTACTGCTTGACCTGGGCATCGACCCACGCGATCGCGGCCGGCCTCCAGCCCTTCGGGAGCTCCGGGGGCGAGGCGACGGCCGCGTCGTGGACGAGCACGATCAGCTCCTCCTTGGAGCGGACGTAGCGGTACATCGCGTTCGTGGTGACGCCGAGCCGGGCCGCGATCCGCTGCAGCGAGATCGCCTCGAACCCGTACCGGTCGCCGAACTCGATGCCGGTGGCCACGATCTGCTCGACCGTCAGGGCCGGCTTCGGCCCGCGCCGCTGGACCGGCTGCACGCCCCAGGCCAGGGCCAGCCCCGGTGGCAGCTCCCCCTGGTCCTCGGTCATACCTCCCATCCTGTCGTACGCCGGCGACGCCGGAAAGGGGTGCTAGCACCACCTGGAAACGGGTCCTGAGCACCGGGTAGATGAAACTGTTCAACCCTTACGCTTTTTCACATCGGAACCCGCTGAAAGGACCAACTCTCATGAACAACTTGCTCGAAGCACTGATCACCCCGGACCAGGTCGCACTGACCGACGCCGACCGGAGCGCGGCGATCGCCCGGCTGGAGAGCGCCGTACGGCAGGCCGTCCTCACCCCGTCGCAGGCGAGCGACCGGCAGGACCGGGTACTCACGGCCCGCACCCGCGGCGAGCTCCGGAACATCCTGTCCGATGTCGCGAACGCCGCCCCGCCGCGCGGGCTGACGCTGGCGCTGCAGGCGTTCAGCGGTGTCTGGCTGGTCGCTTGTGTGGTCCAGTTCGTGGTCTGGCTGGCGCTGGCCGTCTTCGGTCACTTCGACGGGCCGTGGTGGCTCTGGTCGGACCTCGGCCTCGGCGCGATCGTGGCGATCCTGTGGTGGACCAACGAGTCGTACCACCGCAAGAGCGATGTGCTGGTGGCCGCGTGAACGCGCCCGTGCAGCTCACCGACGTACGCAAGGTGTACGGCACCGGGCCCGGCGCGGTCGACGCGCTGGCCGGTGTGACGTACGGATTCGCGGCGGGGACGTTCACGGCCGTGATGGGGCCGTCCGGGTCCGGTAAGAGCACCTTGCTGCACTGCGCAGCGGGGCTCGATACGCCGACGGCCGGTTCGGTGGAGTTGGCCGGGCAGTCGTTGCAGGGGCTGGACGAGACGGCGTTGACGGAGTTGCGGCGGGAGCATGTCGCGTTCGTCTTCCAGTCGTTCAACCTGATGCCGGCGCTGACCGTGCGGCAGAACGTCGTACTGCCGATGACGCTCGCCGGAAAGCAGCCGGACGACGCGTGGGTGAGCGAGGTGATCCGGCGCGTCGGCCTCGGCGAACGCGTCCGGCACCGGCCGAGCGAACTGTCCGGCGGACAGCAGCAACGCGTGGCGATCGCGCGGGCGCTGGCCGGTCGGACGGCGATCACGTTCGCGGACGAGCCGACCGGTGCGCTGGACACGACCACCGCGCTCGAGGTCCTCACCCTGCTCCGCGACCAGTCCCGTCAGCTCGGTCAAACCATCGTGATGGTCACCCACGACCCCGTCGCCGCGTCGTACGCCGACCGCGTCGTGTTCCTCGTCGACGGCCGCATCGTCTCCGAGTCCACCACCCCCACCCCCGAATCCGTGGCCGCCGAACTCGCCCACCTCAGCACCACCCGCGCCGTCGCCAACTGACTTCACTTTTCCTGAGGGAGACCTGCACATGTTCCGCCTCGCCGTCACGACTCTGCGGTACCGGACCGCCGCGTTCCTCGCGATCTTCGTCGCGGTCCTGCTCGGCGGGGCGCTGCTCAGCGCCGCCGGCGGCCTGCTCGAAACCGGCCTCCGCCTGAACGCCCCACCCCAACGCCTCTCCGCCGCCCCCATCGTCGTCACCGGCGACCCCGCCTACCACCCCCCGAACGGCAGCGGCTCCGCCGCCCTCCCCGAACGCCACCGCCTGGACCCGTCTCTGACCACCAAACTGGTGAGCACGCCAGGCGTGGAAAAAGCAGTCACGGACAGATCCTTCCCGGCTGTACTCACATCCAGCACGGGCGGCGACGGTGGTGCAGTCGGGGCCGGTGGGGTGCTGGCTGGGCATGGGTGGGGGTCTGCTGGTCTGACGCCGTACCGGCTGACCAGCGGGCAGGCTCCCCGCGCCGGGCAGGTTGTGCTGGACAAGCGATTGGTGGGGAACGCGAAACCTGGTGAGCGGGTGATGATCACCGTGGGTGGTGAGCCGCGGGAGTTCGTGCTTGCGGGTACGGCGGTTGCTGAGCATCAGGTCGAGGTACCGGCGATCTTCTTCGCGGACGCCGACGTCCCGGCGGGCGTGGACGCGATCGGGGTGTTCCCGGCGGACGGGACCTCGGTGCGCGACCTCGTCAAGCGGCTCGACCTGCCGGCCGGTGTGAAGGCGTACACCGGTGACGAGCGGGGCGTCGCGGAGTTCTCCGGGATCGCGACCAGTCTGCCGTTGATCATCATGTCCGGCGTGTTCGGCGGCATGGTGGCCGTGGTGATGGCGCTCGTCGTCTCCGCCACGATCGGCCTCTCGGTACGCCAGCGCCGCCGCGAGCTGGCGCTGCTCCGCGCCAGCGGTGCGACCCCGCGCCAGGTCGGCAAGATGGTGATCGCCGAGACCATGGTGGTCGGCGTCCTCGGCCTCGTCCTCGGACTGCTCTGCGGCCGGATCGCCGGCACCTGGATCTTCGGGATGCTGGCCGACGGCGGCATCGTCCCGCCGCAGCTCCGCTTCGACCAGGGCCCGCTCCCGTTCGCCGGTGCCGCGCTCCTGACCTTCGCCGTACTGCGGATCACCGTCGGTTTCGCCGCCGCCCGCGCGGCCCGGATCCGCCCGATCCAGGCGCTCGCCGAGGCCGCCGTACCGACCGTCGCGCTCGGCCGCGTCCGGCTGATCATCGGCCTGGTGTTCGCCGGTGCCACGGTGGCGATCGCGCTGTCCACCCCGTTCATGGGTCCGGCCAACGCCGCGGCGATCGGCGGCCCGGCCGGGCTGACCGGTTCGATCGCGGTCGCGGTCCTCGCCCCGCTGGTGATCCAGCGCGCCCTCATCCCTCGCATCACCCGCCTGGTCGAGAAGCGCGGTACCAGCGGCGCCCTCGCCGTGATCAACCTCCGGGTCCGGGCGGTGCAGTTCGGCGCGATCCTGGTACCGATCACGATCGCCACCGCGATTGCCGTCGGCAACATCTACTCGCAGACCACGCAGCAGCAGGCGGCCGTCGACGCGTTCACGAAGAACCTGGCCGGCGACGTCGTGATCAGCTCCACCGCGGGCGGCATCCCCGCCTCCCTGACCGCGGCGGCCCGGACGATGCCCGGCGTCACCACGGTCTCGGAACTGGTCCGCAGCAAGGGCTGGATCGAGGCGCCGTACGACACGTCGCACACCAGCGACGCGTGGCCGCTGCTCGGGCTGAGCGGCCCGGTCTACAAGGACAAGGTGACGAAGGGTTCGCTCGACGACCTGACCGGCGACACGATCGCGATCCCGCCCGGTACGGCGAAGAAGCTCAAGGTCGACGTCGGCTCGGAGCTCGGCGTACGGCTCGGCGACGACGCGCTGGTCAAGCTGAAGGTGGTCGCGCTGGCCGAAGGACCGTCCGGCTACGAGTCCCTCCTGCTGCCCGCGCAACTGCTCGCCGCGCACACCACGACCGGCCTGCCGAGCCAGCTCGTACTGAAGACCGACAACGAGAAGGCCGTCCTCAAGACCGACCTGTCCAAGTGGCCCGGTACGTCTATCGGTGGGCGGAGCGTGCTCGCCGACGGGCTGGACACCGGGCTCGGCGTGGACGCGTGGATCGGGTACCTGCTCGCCGCGATCGCGGTCGCGTACACGGCGATCGCCTCGATCAACACGATCGCGGTCGCGGTCCTGGACCGGCGGCGCGAGTTCGGGCTGCAGCGGCTGACCGGGTCGACGCGGCGCGAGGTCTCCCGGATGCTCGGCCTGGAGGGGCTGCTGATCGCGGCGCTCGGGCTGGTCGCGGGACTGGTCACGGCGGCGTTCACGGTGTTCCCGATCGCGGTCGCGACCCGCGGCTGGCCGCTCCCGTCCGGCCCGGTGTGGATCCTGCTCGCGTGGGTGGCCGTCGTACTGCTCCTGGTGCTGCCGACGACCGCGATCACCGGCCGGATCGCGATGCGCGCCAAGCCGATGGACGCGCTCTCCTCCCCGGTCGGCTGAGCTTTCCGGAAAGAATTCGTCGCCAGGCGGCAACTTCTTTCCGGAAAGGCGGGGTCAGGCGGGCTCGACCCAGGCGTAGCCGCCGTCTTCCAGGCGTACCACCTGGAGGCCGGCGGCCAAGCGCCGTACGTCGTCGGTCTCGATCACGCCCGCCGCGGGACCGGCGACGTCCAGGACGATCGCGGCCGCGCCCTCCTGGATCGCCGCGGTGGCGACCAGCTTCGTCTCGGCGGGCATCGGGCGCGCGTCGGCGCTCCAGCGGGCCAGGCTCTCGGTACCGCTGAACGCGAGCAGTGCGTTCCGCCCGTCCTGCCCCTGCAGCAGCGCGACCGCCATGTCAGAGGTCTTGTCGTGCGCGAGCCCGTTCTCGTCGTACTCGAGCTCGCCGAGCATCGCCACCACCGGCACCAGCAGCCGGGCCCGGGTGAGCGCCGCGAGCACCGCGCCGTCGTCCCCCGCGGCGAGCGCCGCCGCCAGCGCCGGATCCGCCGACCCGTCGTCGTTGTCGAACCCGGTGAAGGCCAAACGCCGCTCTGGTTGCACGTCCATATTCTCCCCGACAGCTGTTTCAGGGGTACGTCAGGGCTGTTCCCCTCTTGGATCGCGGGCCATCTGTGCGAGCCTGGACATGTGCCTACTTACGACGCTTCGACGCTACTGCCGCTCTGTGCAGGCTTGACGCTGCTCGGACTGATCGGCTCGTGGTTCGCCTGGCGGCGCCGGGGGATCGCGGCAGGGACGCGCGGAGTGGCCTGGTCGCTGCTGCCGGTGTCCCTGTACATGACCGGCCTGCTGAAGGTGCTGTGGGACGTAGTGCGCTCGGTCGTGAGCTGGGCCGCCCACCTGATCTTCTCGCCGACTGTCTGGGCCGGGGTCGCGCTGTTCGGCGTCTCCGTCGTGCTGTACGTCGTGTCCGGCGTCGCCCGCGGCCGCACCCCGAAGGCACCGAAAGAGAAGAAGCCCGCCTCGCCCGCGGGAGAGCTGACGCGAACCGGCCCCGCGCCGGCGTCGGCCACCACCGCTCAAGCTGCCAAGCCGTCAAAGGGGAAGGCGAAGCAGCAGGAATCGTCGGAGTTCGACGAGATCGAGGACATCCTGAAGCGCCATGGAATCAACTGACAAGGCCCTTGACCACGGCCCGAAACCCCTGACCATCGACTCGCTGCTGGACAACGTCCAGGCGGGCGCCCCGCAGCTGGGCCGGACCCGGCTGATCGGCATCGACGGACCGGCCGGCTCCGGCAAGACCACCGTCGCCGCCGCCTTCGAGGCCCGCGCGAAACTGCGCGACCTGAACACGTACGTCATCCACATGGACGACCTGTACGACGGCTGGACCGGGGCCGAGCGTGGATTCGCCCTGCTCCGCGACCACGTCCTGCAACGGCTGGCCGACGGCCGCGAGGGACGGTACCGCCGGTACGACTGGTACAAGGGCGCGTACGACGAGCTGCACGTCGTACCGAACACCGTGGACCTGCTGATCGTCGAAGGGGTCACCGCGTGCGACCGGGACGCGGCGCACTGGCAGTCGCTGCGGCTCTGGGTCGAGACGTCGAACGAGGTCCGGCTGGACCGCGGGATCGAACGCGACGGCGAGGCGCTCCGCGATCACTGGCTGGAGTGGATGCGCTGGGAGCGCGACCACTTCGCCGAGCAGGCGACGCGGTCCCGCGCGCATGTGATCGTCGACGGGAACTCGTCGGTGCCGTTCGACCCGGCCCTCGAGGTGGTCACGACGGCGGTGGCGTTACCTCTTCACGATTCGGCTGCTTCCTGACGGTGATCAGCCGCGCCTGCGGGTGGTGCGTCCATCTCGGCCGGTTGGTCACGGGTGCAGGCCGTCCCACGACCATCGCACGACAGCCTGGCCGTCCTTGATCTCCTCGCCGTTGTGCTGGTACATCGTGTTGAAGGTCGCCCACGCGAAGTAGTCGTGCAGCACCTGGCGGACCCGCGGGTCGGTCAGCCCGGCGTTGGTCATCGCCTGGTCGAAGCAGTCGATCGCGAGCCGGTTCATTTCGTCGTGCTCACCGTTCCCGGCGTGCCGACGCTGGACATCAGCCTCGGTGCCGTACTTCGTCGTGTATGCCGGCGGCCCGCCGAGGGCCTCGGCCCAGTACGACGCCAGCCGTTCGACGTGATCGGGCTTCACCTCGTTGTGGAACGCGTGGCTGACGACCGGATCGGCCATCACCAGCTCGTGCCACGCGGCCGCCAGCCGCTGCAAC
>NZ_DASRVN010000163.1:0-8307 GCF_035655035.1 Kribbella sp.
GATCATCTTCGGCCCGGCCGACTTCATGGCGTCGATCAACATGAAGTCGCTGGTGGTCGGCGAGCAGCCGCCCGGGTACGACGTCGGCGACGCGTACCACTACATCCTGATGCAGATCCTGATGGCCGCCCGCGCCCACGACAAGCAGGCGATCGACGGCCCGTACCTGCAGATCAAGGACGTCGACGGCTTCCGCCGGGTGGCCGGCCGCTCCGCCGCGCTGGGCTTCGACGGCAAGTGGGTCCTGCACCCCGACCAGATCGCCGCCGCCAACGAGGTCTACTCGCCGCGCCAGGACGACTACGACCACGCCGAGAACATCCTCGACGCCTATGACCACTACACGTCCGCCGCCGGCGGCACCCGCGGCGCGGTGATGCTCGGCGACGAGATGATCGACGAGGCCAGCCGCAAGATGGCCCTGGTCATCTCCGCCAAGGGCCGCGCCGCCGGCCTCACCCGCACCGACGTGTGGCAGGCTCCGGCCGACTAGGGCCGAGTCGGGACCTGCGCCATGATCGCCAGCAGCTGACCGTCGGGGTCGGGGAAGAACGCCATCCATTCCTCGACCCCGTCGTCGTGCTTGTGGATCAGATGTGGCGCGTTCTCGAACCGGACGCCGCGGTCGCGGAGTTCGTCGTACGCCGCGTTGATGTCGTCGACGCGGAAGTACAGGGTCGACGCACCGGCGGTGTCCTCGCCGGCGCTGAGGAACAGCCGGGTGCCACCGCAGTCGAAGAACGCGAGGTCTCCGAAGGTGTACAGGTGCGGGAGTCCGAGGACGTCGCGGTAGAACTCGACCGCCCGCTCGATATCGGTCACCGGCCGGGCGATCTGCCCGATCGCGCCTAGCTGCACCATCTCCGCGCCTCCTTGTCCTCGTAACGCACTGTCGGCGGGCACGCCGCGCCAGGTCCGCAGCTCGGCACGGCGGTGCAGGCCGAGCTTCAGCAGCGCGTTCGCGACGTGGAACTTGACCGCGTCCACGCTGATCCCGCGGCGCTGCGCGATCACCCGGTTCGACATCCCGTGCCGCACCATGTCGACGACCCGCCACTCGGCAGGCGTCAGTACGTCGGGATGCCTCGGTCTGCCACGCTTCCCCACGACCTCAAGTTAGCGGCGCGGACCCCGAATTACCCTCCCCTAGGCCGCCCAGACCTTGTAGATGCGGATCGGCTTGCTGGGTGGGCCGTCCTGGCCGGGGTCGGCGATGCCGGCCGCGACCATCCGGTCGAAGGTGGACATGCCGGCGATCACGTGGCCGAGGACCGTGTAGTTCGGGGCGATGTGGGCGAAGGAGTGCACGACGAAGAACTCCGAGCCGTTGGTGCCCGGGCCCTGGTTGCCGTAGGCAACGGTGCCGCGGGGGTAGGTCTCGGCGCCGGTGACCTCGTCGGGGAACTTGTAGCCGGGGCCGCCCTCCTCCTGGCGGTAGATGTCGCCGCACTGGAGGACGCCGAGGCGGGCCGAGTTCGTCAGCCGGAAGCACTGGGTGGCGTCGTAGAACCGGCTCCGCACCAGGTGCACGAAGTTGTGTACGCCGCACGGTGCGTTCGCGCGGTCCATCCGGACCACGAACGGTCCGTAGTTCGTCACGAAGTACACGTCGACCGTGCCCTCGGCGCGAGCCGTCGGGGACGGGATCCGGACCGGTTTCGCGGCCGGGTTGTCCGGGGTCGGGGTGAACTCGCACTTCACCACCGGACGCGGATGCCGGTCGGGGGCAGCGGAGGCAGCGGAGGCGGTGGTCGTGGCGGCGGTCGTCAGGGTCGTCGCGACCAGCACGGCCGCGAGCAGGGCGGGGAGCTTCATCCACCCACCGTAGTACTCCGATCGCTGTCCGCAGAGGTTTCTGAAGCTTTTCGTCGTGGGCTCGATCATCCGGTGCCCGGCCGCCTAAGGTGATCCGGTCCACTGCGGAAGGTGAGTGCGTGAACGGCGAGGTACTGGCAGGTCGGTACCGGTTGCTGACCCTGCTGGGCAGGGGCGGTGCGGGTGAGGTGTGGCAGGCCGAGGACACGGTTCTCGACCGGCAGGTGGCGGTGAAGCTCCTGCGCAGCCTGGACGGCGACCCGATGGACGCCGTCGAGCGGTTCCGGGCCGAGGCTCAATCGGCCGCTCGCTTGACGCACCCGAACGTGGTGGCGACGTACGACGTGGGCACCGAGGGCGACCACGTGTTCCTGGTGATGGAGCTCGTCCAGGGCCCGGACCTTGCCAAGCTGATGCGTACGTCGGGACTCCCGCCCGCCAAGCTGGTCGAAAGCATCGCGACGCAGGGCGCCCGCGCCCTGGACGCCGCGCACGAGGCCGGCATCGTCCACCGGGACGTGAAACCGGGCAATCTGCTGCTGGCACCGGACGGCACTCTCAAGATGACCGACTTCGGGATCGCCAAGCGCGCAGGCAACGAGACGACCGCTCTGGGCGTGCTGCTCGGTACGGCGTCGTACGTGTCGCCGGAGCAGGTCCGTGGCGAGCCGGCGACGCCCGCCAGCGACTGGTACTCGTTCGGCTGCGTCCTGCACGAGCTCCTGACCGGTACGCCGCCGTTCACCGGGCCGACCGCCGACGTGGTGATGCGGCAGCACCTGGAGGCACCACCTCCGCCCGTGACGCGTACCGACGTACCGGCTGAGCTGGCCGGGCTCGTCACGCACCTGCTGGCGAAGAACCCGGCAGAGCGGCCCGCGTCGGCCGCTGACGTGACCGCGCTGCTCACACCGACCAACCAGACCCAAGTACTGTCCAACACCCTCGGCGTCGGGAAGTGGGAAGACACTCGCGCCCACCGCGCTCCCAGCGGCGGGTTCCCCTTGGTCAAGGTGGGCATAGCAGCCGCTGTGGTGGTGGTTGGCGTGCTGAGCGCACTGCTGCTCCGGTCCGGTCTGTCGAGCGATCCGCCGGCCCAGGCAGGCGGTACGCCGTCTGCTGCGCCTGTGCAGCAGACCACGGTCGCTCCGAAGACGACAAAAGCGACCGCACAGAAGCCCACACCGACACCAACACCTACCAAGACCACACCCACGAAGAAGCCGACGCAGCAGAACCCGCAGGCCGTCCTTGTGCAGCGACTGCGGACACTGGCCGCACAGGTACGTGCAACGCAGCAGAACAGCCACGGCAAGGCGCCACGGGACGCAGCCCGGGAGCTGGACCAGGCTGCGCAGGCTGTCGATCAGGGCAACCTGCAGTCGGCCGCGCAGCACTTCTACGCGGCCCGGCAGCGTCTGTTGGAGGCCCAGCAGCACAACCGCTGGCAGGCGACCCAGCAGATCGCCACGCTGTTCAGCACGGTCGGCAGGTCGCTTCCGCGACCGAGCGGTGACAACCACGAGTGAGCCACGCGACCTTCCCCAGGTGGCCGGTGTCACAGTGGGTGGCACCCGCTAACCGCGATACTCGCGGGTAAGCCGGTCGAAGGAGGCGCAGCATGAGCAGGTTGCAGCAGACCGAGGGGCTCACGGACATCCAGGAAGAGATCCTGAAGACGGTCCGGGCGTTCGTCGAGGCGGAGATCCTCCCGGTCGCCACCGAGCTGGAGCACCGCGACGAGTACCCGACCGAGATCGTCGAGGGCCTCAAGGAGCTCGGCTTGTTCGGGCTGATGATCCCGGAGGAGTACGGCGGGCTCGGCGAATCGCTGCTCACCTACGCCCTGTGCGTGGAGGAGATCGCCCGCGGCTGGATGAGCGTCTCCGGCATCATCAACACGCACTTCATCGTCGCGTACATGCTGCTCCAGCACGGCACCGACGAGCAGAAGCAGAGGTATCTGCCGCGGATGGCGACCGGTGAGGTCCGCGGCGCCTTCTCGATGTCCGAGCCGGGCTGCGGCTCCGACGTCGCGGCGATCAAGACCAAGGCCACTCGCGACGGCGAGGGCTACGTCGTCAACGGCCAGAAGATGTGGCTGACCAACGGCGGCTCGTCGAACCTGGTCGCCGTACTCGTGAAGACCGACGAGGGCCAGGACTCGGTCTACAAGAACATGACCACGTTCCTGGTCGAGAAGGAGCCCGGGTTCGGCGAGGTCGACAAGGGCCTGACCGTGCCGGGCAAGATCGAGAAGATGGGCTACAAGGGCGTCGACACCACCGAGCTGGTGTTCGACGGCTACCGGGTCGACGGCGCGCAGATTCTCGGCGGCGTACCGGGCAAGGGTTTCTACCAGATGATGGACGGCGTCGAGGTCGGCCGGGTGAACGTCGCGGCGCGCGGCTGCGGTGTCGCGCGGCGGGCGTTCGAGCTGGGCATCTCGTACGCGCAGCAGCGCGAGACGTTCGGCAAGAAGATCGCCGACCACCAGGCGGTGCTGTTCCGGCTGGCCGACATGGCGGTCAAGGTCGAGGCCGCGCACGAGCTGATGGTGAAGGCGGCCCGGAAGAAGGACAGCGGCTCCCGCAACGACTTCGAGGCGGGCGTGGCGAAGTACCTGGCCAGCGAGTACTGCGCGCAGGTGGTGGAGGACTCGTTCCGCATCCACGGCGGGTACGGGTTCTCCAAGGAGTACGAGATCGAGCGGCTGTACCGCGAGGCCCCGATGCTGCTGATCGGCGAGGGCACCGCCGACATCCAGCGGATGATCATCGGCCGCCGGCTGCTCGAGGACTACAAGCTCTGAACTGCCCGGCGCGCTGGGTCGACGGGCGGGGCGGTGCCAGTCGGCCCAGCGCGCATTGGGGCAGGGCTCGAGGGGCGGGCTAGACGGGCGCCCGTCCGGGCACCGGCACCCGGCCGGATCCGTGGCCGGACAGCAGCCAGATGCCCAGTTGGGTGATCTCGTGGCGGACCGAGGCGCCGGAGCGGCGGGTGGTGATCAGCCCGGCCTCGCGCAGTACGGTCGCCTGGTGGCTGGCGGCCGCGGGGGAGATCTTGCAGCGCTTGGCCAGCTCCGTCGTCGTACAGCCGCTGACGGCCGCCTCCAGCGCGGCTGCCCGGGTCGACCCGAGCAGGGATCCGAGCGGGTCGCTCGAGGGCGCAGGCTCCGTCGACGTCTGCCGCAGGATGCCGGGCGCGTGCTGGATCGGGTACACCAGGATCGGTTTCAGGTCCGGGTCCCGCAGCTTCGTCGGTACCTGCCAGCAGAACGCCGAGGGCTGCAACTCGATTCCCCTGCCATCGAGATACAGATCACGGTCGTTCATGTCCAGCACCTGCAGCACCGGTGCGACCCACCGGACCCGCGGATGCAGCGACGACAGCAGCCGGTGGACGCCGTGCCGGGCGAGGGTCTCACCCCGGTGCGCGTGGTCGGCTGACACGTGCGTGCCGATCGACTTCCAGTACGGCCGGATCGCCACGTCGTGGTACGTGCGGATGGCCCGGCCGAGCTTCTGCATCGACGTCCGGTCGCCGTCCGCGAGCTCCCGCGTCCACGGCGACGCCGGGCGCCACTTCTGCAGCAGGTCCAGCTGGCTGCGCACCTGGTGTCGCGGGGTCGCCAGCGTCTGCTCCAGCGCGGTGTCGAAGTCCGGCGCGGACTCGGCCGGGGTCAGGAAGTCCGGCGAGTACCCGTGCGCCGGCGTCAGTTCGAGCAGCAGCCGCATCTGGTCCGGGCCGACGGTGGTCCGCACGTGCCGGCGCCAGTCCTCGAAGATCAGCCGGCCTTCCGAGTGCTGGAGCATGTGCAGGCTCAGCAGCACCTCCCAGAGCGGTGCCGGCCGGGTGGCCACCGTGACCCGGGTCAGGTCGCGCGGTGTGAAATGGATTCGCAGCATCGCAGTCCCCTCCCGTTCCTCGCTGTCACCACGTCCCCCGGCGCCGATCGCGGAAAGTAGCCGATTCCTGACCGAACGCGACCCCGGAATTCAATCAAGGCAGGGGAGCGGGCGACAACTGTTTGAACATTCCAATCAGGTAGTACTCCTGGCCATGGCAAAAGGTTGCCAGCTCCCCTCAACGCGGTGAGCAGCGCCGGAGATTCAAAGCCAGTGGTTCCGCTTGAACAGTCGGTAAAGCGTGAAACACGCGCAAACCATCACGCCGAGCACCACGAAGTACGCGTACTTCAGGTGCAACTCGGGCATGTAGTCGAAGTTCATCCCGTAGATCCCGGCGATCATCGTCGGCACCGCGAGGATCGCGACCCAGGCGGAGATCCGGCGCATGTCCTCGTTCTCGGCCACCTGGACCTGGGCCAGCCCGGCCTGCAGGATCGAGCTGAGCAGCTCGTCGAACGAGATCACCTGCTCCTTCACCCGCTGCAGGTGGTCGTCGACGTCGCGGAAGTAGTTCCTGGTCTCGTCGGTGATCAGCGGGTGCCGGACGGTCGCCAGCGCGCGCATCGGGCCGGTCAGCGGTGCCACTGCCCGCTTGAGCTCCAGTACTTCACGTTTCAGCTGGTACACCCGGTCGATGTTGCGCCAGCCGCGCGGCGTGAACATGTCGGTCTCGATCAGGTCGATGTCGGCCTGTACGGCGTCCGCGACCTCCAGGTACCGGTCGACGACGTGGTCCGCGATCGCGTGCAGTACCGCGCCCGGGCCGGTCGCCAGCCGGTGCTGCTCCTTCTCCAGGTCCTGGCGGAGTCCGGTCAACGCGCTGTGCTCACCGTGGCGGACCGTGACCACGAAGCCGGGCCCGCAGAACACCATCACCTCACCGGTCGCCACCACCTCGCTGGTCGCGGTCAGATCGCGGTGCGGGACGTACGTAACGGTTTTGAACACCGCGAAGAGCGTGTCGCCGTACCGTTCCAGCTTGGGGCGCTGGTGTGCCTCGGACGCGTCCTCCAGCGCCAGCGGGTGCAGCCCGAACTCGGCGCCGACGATCGCGAGCTGGTGGTCGGTCGGCTGGAACAGGCCGATCCAGACGAACCCCTGCCCGCGGCGGCCCCGGTCGAGGGCCTCGGTGTACGAGTCGACGCGATCGTCGCGGACGCCGTCCCGGTACAGCCCCCAGTCGACCAGGGCGCCCTCGAGCTTGCCCCTGACCAGCTCGTCCGAGGGACGTCCGGCAGAGCCGCCACGGCGGGTGAAGACTCGTCCCACACGGCGTGTCGCGCCCATGTCCCATCGTCGCCCGGCCATCAACGGCGAGGCTATCAAGACGTGGTAACCAGCCGTCGGCAATGATGGGGGTGCAAGCACGTGGAGAGGAACGACGATGACCGCGCAGGGCATGCCCTCGATGGACCCCAGGCCGACCGGTCTGACGATCGGGACCTACGACACCTACCGGGAGGCGCAGCGAGCAGTCGACTACCTCTCGGACGAGAAGTTCCCGGTCGAGCACACGACCATCGTCGGCAACAACCTCCGCCAGGTCGAGAAGATCACCGGCCGGCTCACCTGGAGCCGGGCGCTCACCGCCGGGCTCGCCAGCGGTGCCTGGTTCGGGCTGTTCGTGGGGTTGCTGCTGGGGCTGTTCACCACCAACAACTGGATCGCGGCCGTGCTGACCGGTGTGGTGCTGGGCGCCTTCTTCGGGCTGGTGTTCGGTGGGCTGAGCTACGCGCAATCGGCCGGCCGGCGGGACTTCACCTCGCGCACCGCGGTGGTGGCGACGACGTACGACGTACTCTGCGACTTCAAGTTCGCCGAAGAGGCCCGCAACCACCTGGCGAAGCTGGCGCTGAAGGGCGAGGTGCATCCGCTGCTGCCGCAGCAGTCGCAGCCGCAGCAGGACCGGCCGTGACCTATCTCTCCTCCTGGTGAGAGCCAGACCACGGTCCGGAGCGCCGGGACCCGGCAGCATGGGGAGACCAGCAGCGGAGGAGGATCCGGGATGCAGTTCGGGCGCAGCTACGAGGAGTTCGAGGTCGGGGCGATCTACAAGCACTGGCCGGGCAAGACGGTGACGGAGTACGACGACCACCTGTTCTGCCTGCTGACGATGAACCACCACCCGCTGCACCTGGACGCGAACTACGCCGGCCAGACCACCCAGTTCGGCAAGAACGTTGTGGTGGGCAACTACGTCTACTCGATCCTGCTCGGCATGTCGGTCCCCGACGTGAGCGGCAAGGCGATCGCGAACCTGGAGATCGAGTCGCTGCGGCACGTCGCCCCGACCTTCCACGGCGACACGATCTACGGCGAGACGGTCGTCCTGGACAAGTGGGAGTCCAAGTCCAAGGACGACCGCGGCGTCGTGTACGTCGAGACCAAGGGCTACAAGCAGGACGGCACCGTGGTGTGCATCTTCCGCCGCAAGGTCATGGTCCCGAAGAACAACTACTTGGAAGCACGGGGCGGGGAGCAACCCGGCCGCCCGACCCCGGCTTCCTGAGTTCCTAGAGGAACAGCTCTATCACCGGGACCAGTACGTTCGGCTTCTGGATCGGGAGTTTCAGGGTCAGGG
>NZ_DASRVN010000164.1:0-13583 GCF_035655035.1 Kribbella sp.
GGCTGCCAGTCGCCATGCGTCGGGACCAGCACAGCCGGCGGCGTCGGCCAGCGCGCGATCGTCGTACGCAGCCGATCGACGACCTCGGGCGCGATCCGGTGCGGCCGGCTGAGGTGCTTCAGCAGGCGCTCGTTCTCCCGCACCTCGTAGTCGTCGTCAGGTACGGCGGACTGCGCGTGGAAGCTCCTCAGCAACTCACCGGCCTGCCGATAGGTGTCGGGCGCCCACTCGTACGGCGTACCTTCGACCAGCTCGCCCGCGAGGAACCGGGTCAGCAGCAGCTTCGCGTCCTCGTCAGCCTGCACCAGCTCGGCCGCACTCCCCTGCGCGGTCCACGGCCGCAACCAGTTGCGATGGGCCCGTAGTTCGCGGGCGAGGTGGTGGTCGGCGTCGTCGCCGGCCTTCGCGATGTACCGCTCGCCGTCCTGCTCCAGCTCCAGGACGTACGTGCCGACGAGGCCCCAGCTGTGGTCCCGCACGATCGTCGCGTCCGGCATCCAGCGGTCCAGCAACTCGCGCTGCCGATCGGAAAGTCGCACGCACCCAGACTAGGGCAGGAAATGCGCGGAGAAGTATGGACGAATTCGCCCGGAGGATTTATTCTGGCCGAATGCAGAATTCACAAGGAAATGCCTCACTACCAATAAACCTATCATCGGAAATTGCGGAAAGCAAGTCCGGGGAATTCTGGCAGCTCGGGGCGGATCGGGTCCGCCGGATCGGCTTCGGCGCGAAGCGGCTCGCAGGATCCGGCCTGTCCGGCGGCGCGGAGGTGCAGGAGCGGGCGATCGCCCTGCTCCGGCGCGTCGTCGAGCTCGGCGTGAACCACATCGACACCGCCTCCTTCTACCCGAGCCACGGGCCGGCCGGCGGGACGGAGTTCGAGAGCCTGGACTGGGCGAACGACGTGATCCGGCGGGCCCTCGCGCCGTACCCGGACGACCTGGTGATCGCGACGAAGGTCGGCCCGACACCGACCGGTCTGGCCCGGCCGGACGAACTGCGCGGGCTCGTCGAGGCCGACTTGCGGGCGCTCGGAGTGGACACTCTCGACCTCGTGTATCTGCGGCAAATGCGGCTGGAGTCGATCGCGGAACATTTCGGCGTACTCGCGGAACTCCAGGCCAAGGGCATGATCCGGCAGCTCGGAATCTCGAATGTCCGGGTAGCGCATTTGCACGAGGCCCGCGAGATCGCGCCGGTGGTCGCGGTGCAGAATCGGTACAGCGTCGGCTTCGGGCGGGCGAACGACGAAATCCTGCAGCTCTGCGGTGAGCTGGGGATCGCGTTCGTCCCGTACTTCGCGGTCACCGCCGAGTCGCGGGAGGCAGGCGGCGTGCCGGAGTCGAGTCCGGTTCGGGAGATCGCCGAGCGGCACGGGGCGACCGAGGCGCAGGTCCGGCTGGCGTGGACGCTCAGCCGCGGCCCGCACGTACTGGCGATCCCCGGCACATCGAGCGAGCGCCATCTCGAGGAGAACCTGCGGGCCGGCGACCTCGTCCTGTCCCCCGCCGAACTGAACGCGCTGGATTCGGTCATCGACTGACCCCTACGATCGTCCGATGCTCAGGACGGTGCTGTTCGACCTCGACGGGACCCTCGTCGATCACGAATCGGCTGCTGCGGCAGCGGTTGCGGTGTGGGCGGCGGAGCACGGGGTGGTCGGGGACGCCGCGGTGTGGGCCGCGGTGTCGGACAAGCACTACCGCCGTTATCAGCGGCGCGAGCTGACGTTTCCTGAGCAGCGGAGGTTGCGCGTGCGGGAGTTCCTCGGCGTCGAGATGAGCGACGCCGAGGCGGATGAGCTGTTCGAGAGTTACGGACGGCGGTACGAGGCCGGTTGGGCGGTGTACGACGACGCGGTGCCGGCGTTGCGGGCGATCCGGGCGGCCGGGCTCGGGGCGGTAGTGCTGACGAACGGCAACACCGCCCACCAGTCGTACAAGCTCGACCGGCTCGGGCTGACGGCGGAGATCGACGAGCTGATCACCGGCGACGACCTGCCCGCGACGAAACCCGATCCGCGGGCATTCGGCTACGTGCTCGAACGTCTCGGCGCGGGTCCCACCGAGGTGCTGATGGTCGGTGACTCGCTCGAGAACGACGTACGCGGCGCAGAGGCAGCCGGGATCCAGGGCGTCCTGATCGACCGGAAGAACCTGCACGCCCAGTCCGGCGTACCGCGGATCCGATCGTTGACCGAGATCCTGGACTGGAGTGGTGTCAGCCCGCGAGGCGGCGACGGCGAGCCCGCTGCCGACACGTAGGCCCGCAGTAACGTGCTGGGCGACCGGTGGGCCGGAGCGGGAGCTTGACCCCGCAGTCCGCACACAACTCGACCCGCCCCGGCGAGCTGACCAGGTCGTCACGAAAGACGGATCGTTCCGTGACATCGGCCGAAGGCCGTAGCCCGTCCAGGACCAGCTGCACGAGTCGACGCCCGGCTGCTCGATCGCGGCGGGTGGTGAGCATCGAGGTGCATCCGACAGCGACCGCGACGACATCGTCAGGGCTGAGATCGGCACGCACGCCGCCGACCCGCTGCGCAGCCTGCAGCAGCGCGGTCAGGACCTGCCGGAAGCGCTGCACGGACGCCGTCAGCATCGGATGCGGCCAGCTCGCGTCGGCGGCCACCACCTCGCAGAGGTGACCGCGCCTGCCGGACTTCTCCACGACGTGCATCAGGAACCCGAAGAACGCCTGCGTGGGCGCGAATCCCACCATCCGCCGCTCGCCCGAGGCGACCAGTTCCTCCAGATGCTGGACGAACACCGCCTCGAGGAGGGCCTGTTTGGTCGGAAAGTGCCGGTACACCGTGCCGGCGCCGACACCGGCCCGGCGGGCAATCTCGCCGAGCGGGACCTCGAGTTCGTGCTCGGCGAAGAGCTCACTGGCGACGGACAACATCTTGGCCCGGTTACGGCGTGCATCGGCCCGCTCTCCGCCGCTCGCTGCAGTCATGTCACGAAACCCCTGGTGTAAGCCGACTCAACCGGGTTGGAGTATGCCAGATAACCCCGGGTCGAACCATCGTGTGTCCACAGCCATCAACCCCCGGGGACGAGAGGACGACATGAGCGCCGAACCCATCCGTTCCGCCACCGGCCAGGCCCACGAGCCCGCCGCCGGCACGATCGCCGTAACCGGGGCGACCGGTAGGCAGGGCGGTGCGACTGCACGCCGGCTACTGGCCGGTGGCCGGCAGGTGCGCGCGCTGGTGCGGGACAAGACCGCACCCGCCGCCCAAGCGCTCGCCGACGCGGGAGCCGAGCTGGTCCTCGCGGACTTCGACGAGCCGTCGACCCTGGCATCCGCGCTGGACGGGGCTACCGCTCTGTTCGCCGTACCGCCGGCTGCTTACGGCCCGGCCGGTAACAACCCGAAGCTGGAGTTCACCCGTGGCCGGGCCCTGGCCGATGCAGCAGCTACCGCCGGAGTCGGTCAGGTTGTCTTCACCGGCGTCGCTTCGACCGCCGGGAAGGCATTCGCGGCCGAAGGCAAGCGGCGCATCGAGCAGTACCTGGGCGAACTGATTCCGCAGGTCACCGTGCTGCGCCCGGTGCGATTCATGACGAACTACCTCGGTGCGCCCGGGATCGGCTTGGACGGCTTCGTCGCCGGCGTTCACCGGCATCTCTTCCCGCCGGACGAGACTGTCCAGATCATCGCCCTCGAAGACATCGCCGAGTTCGCCGCACTGGCCTTCGACCAGCCCGAGCGGTACGCCGGCCGGACTCTGGAGCTGGCCGGCGATGAGCTGACCCCGGTCTCGGCCGTTGCCGCGATCAGTGCAGCGGTCGGAGTCGAGCTGCGCTACGAGCAGCTCTCCCACGACGAAGCCGCCGGGCTGAACCCGGAGATTGCCGAGATCCGGCAGCGGTGGATAGCCGGCGAGCGCTGGCACGCGGACATCGAGGCGCTGCGGGTCATCCACCCCGGCTTACGCACGCTGGCGGACTGGCTCGCCGAATCAGGCGCCGCCGCGCTGCGCAACACCCTGCTCGGCACTGCTCGATGACCCACGTGGTCAGAAGCTCACCTCGTCGGTCTTCTTGACTGCGGCGGTGCGGCCCGGGGCGCGGTGGTTGTCCCAGTAGAGGTTGGTGTGGGCAATCACCTTGTCCGGGCTCGGGGCGCCCCACTCCGACAGGTCCTCGGTCGTGTGGGCGTCGCCGACGAGCGTCACGTCGTACCCGCGGACCATCGCACCGTGGATCGTCGAGCGGATGCACTCGTCGGTCTGCGCGCCGCTCACCACGAGGTGGCCGATGCCGGCGCGGTCCAGCACCTGCTCCAGGTCGGTCGCCTCGAATGAGTCGGCGTACGTCTTGTGCACGAGCGGCTCGGCGTCGTCGCGGGACAGCTCCGGGACCAGCTGCCACTCGGCGCTGCCCTTCGGCAGGTTGTCACTGGAGTGCTGCACCCAGACCACCGGCACGCCCCCGGCGCGCGCCTTGCCGACCAGGGTGCTGATGTTGGCAACCACCCTGTCCCGCTCATACGCCTCGCCGACAACGCCGGCTTGTACGTCGACCACCAACAAGGCCGTGTTCGGCCGATCAGACAGCGTGCACATACGCCACTCCTCCCAGTTCAAGCTGTACGACGAAACCCTAACCACGCCCACCGACAGTTCCCGTCAGGTCCGCGGCAGGGTGCTGGCGGATAGGAGGCGGTGGGCCAGGGCTTGGGAGGCGGATTGGAGTTCGGGGCCGGCGAGGATGCGGTAGGGGGCTTCGATGGCGGTGAGTTGGGCGGCGTACCAGGTGGGTTCGTCGGTGCTGGCGAAGAGGCGGGTGTGGGTGTCGTCGATGGCTTCGAGGCGGCCCATGCTGCGAGGAATCCAGCGGGCGGTGTCTTCGCGCGAGGCGTCGATCTCGACCTCGATGGGATACTTCCAGCCCATCGCGAGGTGCTCTTCGACCATCGCCAGCGGGTCCAGGTCGGCGGGTGGGGTGAAGTCGGTGGGTTGCGGGTCGACGCGGGTGATCTTGTCGACGCGCAGGACCCGCTGGGCGTCCTTGGTGTGGGACCAGCACAGCAGGTACCAGCGCCCGCGCCGGACCACGACCGCCCACGGGTCGACGTCCATCGGGAACTCGTCCTGATGACGGCGGTACTGGATGGTGATCCGGCGACGCTCGGAGCTGTACGAGACGAGCGCGGCGGTGATCTCGGGATCAGGCGTCCGTACGCCGGGATCGGGGCCGCGGGCGCTGACCCGGCGGACGGCGTCGGTGGAGCGGGCGACGGGCTCGGGCAGGACGCGGATGATCTTGCCGAGCGCGGTCTCCACCGGGTCCGCCGTACCGCGGGGGCCTTCGAGGACCGCCATCACCAGGCCGAGCGCCTCGGTGGTGCTGAACATCAACGGCGGTAGCCGCAGCCCGCGGCCGACCCGGTACCCGCCGTACGGCCCGCGCATCGACTCGATCGGAATGTCGGCCTCGCGCAGGATCGCCACGTACCGGCGGGCGGCGCGCTCGGAAACGCCGAGCTTGTCGCCGAGTTGTTCCGCGGTGATGCCGGGCCTGTTCTGGATCAGCTCCAGGACCATCAGGGTGCGCGCGGTCGGGCTCACGTCGTACGCCATCGTCCACCATTCCGGAAGAAGACCGTCCGGATCCGAGGCTACCGCAGTCTGCGAGGATCAACGGGTGCGCGCGGATCGGCTGGTGGCGGTGCTGTTGCTGATGCAGGCACGCGGCCGGGTCACCGCGGCGGAGGTCGCGAAGGAACTGGAGATCTCGGTCGCGACCGCGCGCCGCGATCTCGAGGCGTTGTCCACAGCCGGCATCCCGGTCTATCCACAGCCCGGACGCAACGGCGGCTGGCAACTCGTCGGCGGCGCCCGTACCGATCTCAGTGGCCTGTCCGCGACCGAGGCACAGGCGCTGTTCCTGCTGGTCGGTCCCGCGGCGTCGATCGCGCCGGACGCGAAGGCCGCGCTCCGCAAGCTGGTCCGCGCGCTGCCCGACACCTTCCGCGAGCACGCGCAGGCGGCGGCCGAGGCGGTGGTGATCGACCCGGCCCGCTGGGGCGAGCACGTGAAGGAACAGCCGGAGCTGGTACGCCGCCTGCAGGACGCCGTCGTACGGCGGGAACGTGTCCGATTGGTCTACGACGGCCGCGGCGGCGGTACGTCGGAACGCGCCGTCGAACCGCTCGGGCTCGTCGACAAGGACGACGTCTGGTACCTGATCGCTGGTACCACCAACGGTCGGCGGACGTTCCGCGTGGACCGGATCGTGACCGCCGAACCGACCGGCGACTCCTTCGAGCGACCGGACGACTTCGAGCTGTCATCGGCCTGGGCCGAGATCGTCGAGCGGATGGAGGAACGCCGATCGGGGCTGACGGCAACGGTTCTGATGGACGAGCGGTTCGTGTGGGTGATGCGGGACCGGCTCGGACGCAACTGCGTGGTGGACGGGACGGTCGGCGACCGGGTCCGGATCCGGGTCACCGCGCCGACACCGTTGATGATCGCACAGCAGTTGGCCGGGTGGGGCGGGTCGATCGAGGTGGTGGATCCGCCGTCGGTACAGGCGGAGCTCGCACGTCTTGGCCAGGAATTGACCAACCGCTATGCCTCGGTGGACCACCTGGATGAGTAAGGTGCCATGGTTCAGCGTGTCCCGATCAAGCCTCAGGAACCATTCGTGACCACATCCCCTCCCCAGCCGCCGCAGGGCCCGTACTCAGGTCAGCCGGCCGGTTACGGTCCGCCACCGCAGCAGTTCCCGCAGTACGGCCAGCAAGACCAGCAGACCCAGCAGCAGGGTCAGCAGTACGGCGCACAGCCCGGCCAGCAGCAGGCCCCGCAGTACCAGGGCCAGCCCGGGCCGTACCAGCAGCAGTACGCCGGTCAGCAGGCGCCGCAGTACGGCCAGTACCAGCAGCCCGGCCAGCAAGGCCAGTTCCAGCAGGGGCAGTTCCCGCAGGGTCAGTCGTTCCCGCAGCCCGGTTACGCCGCCGCTCCGCAGGGGCAGCTGACCTGCCGCTTCTGCGGTGGCTTCCCGGCCGAGCAGGCGACCGTCCGCGGCCATCAGGGCATGATCATCCTGATGCGGTTCCTCAAGCTGCAGGGCCCGTTCTGCCGGACCTGCGGGATCGCGTCGGTCCGCGACATGACCTCGAAGAGCCTCTGGCAGGGCTGGTGGGGCATCGGTTCGTCGATCGTCAACCCGATCACGATGCTGATGAACATCGGCCCGATGCAGAAGTTCAAGCGCCTGCCGGAGCCGCAGCCGGGCCCGGGCCGGCCGATGGACCCGGGCAAGCCGCTGTTCCGGCGCCCGGCGATCCTGATGCTGCTGCTGCCGATCGTGGTCGTCGCGCTGCTCGTGGTCTCGAACCTGAACTCGGTCGAGTCGAGTACCCAGGTCGGTGCCTGCGTCGTGAACAAGGGCACGTCGACCAAGCCGAACGTGAAGGTCGTCGACTGCAGCTCGTCGGACGCGGAGTACCGGGTGATCGACAAGATCAACTCGACCGACGAGAGCCAGTGCGGTGACAACGCCGACGCGACGTACGTCGACGAGGGCGCGAACTACACGCTCTGCCTGGCGAAGATCAAGTGAGTGCAGCGGGGTCCCGCCGGCCGGGACCCCGCCGCCGTCAGCTGTAGTAGCCGTCTACGGGCACCCGGGCTTCGTCGTAGAGAGCAGGGCCTTCCAGCGGCACGCCTGTGAAGCCGCCCGTGGTCTTGAGGCCGTCCAACTGCTCCCCCGACAGTGCGAACACGACCTTGCCGAGCCCGGAGCGTGCCAGGGCGCCTGTGCACATCTCGCACGGCTGGCAGCTCGTGTACATGGTGGTGCCGGCGGCAACGTCCGGTGTCAGGTGCTGCGCTGCCCACACCGCCAGCTTCAGCTCCGGGTGGTAGCTGAGGTTGCCTTCGCTGATCGTCGTGTTGTGGTCCTCCGCCAGCACGGTCCCGTCCGGGCCGACCAGCAGCGAGCCGAACGGCGGGTCGCCGGCCTCTCGCGACGCCGCGGCCAGGGCGATCGCCCGGCGCAGGAATCCTTCCGCTTCAGGTGTCACATCGTCTCCAGTTCTCCGCAATCGTTGCCAACGCCTGCCAGGCCGTCTCCGGCCGCTCGGTCTCCGCCGGATCGCCGACGAACGGATCGAGTACGACGCTCCCGGCGCCGAGCTCCCGCAGTACGTCGAGGTCCCGCAGCACCTGGTCGATCGACCCCTCGCCGGCGATCCGGTCGTGGTCCGGCAGCGGCTCGCCGGTCAGCCGGAGCAGGATCCGCGGCGCGAACCCCGGCACCGGCCGGCCCAGCTGTTCCGCGAAGCCTCGCATCCGGGCGAGGCCTGCCCGCAGTGCGGGGACAGTCCGACGCAGCGGGTGCCACGCGTCGCCGTACCGCACGGTCCGCCGGAGTGCCGCCGTACTGCTGCCGCCCACCCACAGCGGGACCAGGCCCTGCAGCTCCGCGAGCACTTCGTCGGTACGACGGCCGCGCGCGGCGTGGTCCGCGCCGAGCGCCGCGAACTCCTGCCGCGCCCAGCCCACGCCGACGCCGAGCACGAGCCGGCCGCCGCTGAGCGCGTTCAGGTTCGCCGTCATCCTTGCCGTCAGCAACGGATGCCGGTACGGCGCGATCAGTACCGTGGTGCCGAGCCGGACCCGTTCGGTGATCCCGGCCAGCCAGCTGAGCGTGGTGAAGGGCTCGTAGAACGGCTCCGGGTACTGCTCCGCGACGTCCGGCGTGACGACCACGTGGTCCGACACCATCAGCAGCTCGTACCCGAGCCCTTCGACGACCCGGGCCCAGTCGCGCAGCCGCGCCGGGTTCGTCCCCGGCCCGAAGTTCGGCACGTTCACCCCAAGCTCCATGCCCGTCAGGCTATCCAGGCGAACACCCACCCTTGAAGAGATTCCTCCCGGCATCCATGACGATCCGCCGTGGAATCACCGGTAGATTGACCGCATGACCGAGAGTCTCGATCCGACCGACTGGGCGATCCTCGACGAGCTGCAGGCCGACGCCCGGCTGTCGCTCACCGAACTCGGCCGGCGGGTCAGTCTGAGCGCGTCCGCGACCACCGAACGAGTCCGGCGGCTCGAGGCGATCGGCGTGATCACCGGGTACCGCGCCGAGATCGACCTGACGAAGGTCGGATATCCGGTGCTGGCCGTTGTCCGCCTCAAGTACCCCGGGAACAAGCACGAGCCGTTGCGCCGGCTGCTGGCCGAGCGGGGCGAGATCCTCGAGTGTCTGCGGACCACCGGCGACGACTGCTACACGCTGAAGGTGGCCGCGGCCTCGATGCCGCACCTGGAGCAGCTGGTCAACGAGCTGACGGACTTCGGCAGTACGACGACCAACCTGGTGTACTCGCAGACGCAGCGGTACCGCGGGCCGCAAAAGCCGGTGACCGATCAGCCCTGAGGATGAGAACGTGTCCCGATGCTGACCGTCCTCGGTATCGCCGTCTCCCCCGGCCTGCTCGAACGGTGGGTCGATTGGCTCGCGCCGGACGAGCAGCCGTTCTTCCTCACCCGCAAGCAGGTCGACGCGTGGAAGCTCAGCGCGGACGATCGCGAGCCGAGCCGCGAGGACCGCGACACTTACTGGATCTACGCGATCGACCCGAAGGCGGCGCGGACGGTCTGGCTGAGCGAGGCGGCGTACTCCGAGCTGCCGAAGCAGACCCGGGCCGGGTTGGTGCGGGCGCAGGTGAACTACGGCCGCGGGTCGGTGCCAACGGTGAAGAGGTGGGCCGCCGTGATCGGGGACGGCGTCAGGCAACAAGCGGACGGGCATCGGTTCGTGTGGTGGAGGTCCCTGCTGAGGGATCCGGAGGCGGTGCTGCCGGAGATCGTCAGCGAGGACCTGGGACCGAGTCGGCATCGGGAGGTTCGCAGGTGGCCGCGGGAGTTCCCGAGGGTGCGGGAGTTGGCGGGCACGTTCGCGGACGGGAGTGGACCGAACTGTTTCGGCACGGTGATGGCGGCGTGCGGGGTCGACGGCGCTGAACGCGTGTGGATGGTGCGGGAGCCGTTCGAGGCGTGGCTCGCGGAACACACCGAGCCCGGCGGCAAGGACGACGTACCGGGGACTGTCTTCGTATGGCGGAACTCCGCCGCGCTCGTGGAGCATGCCGCGCTGACGATCGGCGACGGGTGGATGCTGCACAAGCCGTCGCAGGCGTGGAAGTCGCCGCGCAAGGTACGGACGGTGGCCGAGGTGAAGCGCGCCACGCGGACTGCCGGCTGGCGGCTCGAACGCCATAGGGTTGTCCTGTGAGGCTCCTCGTCACCGGCGCAACGGGAATCCTGGGGCGTGAACTCCTGCGGGTGGCGTCGCACGACGTCGTCCCGGCGTACCACTCGCAGCCGGTCCCGGGCGGCGTGCAGTTCGACGTACGACGACCCGAACGGGTGCGGGACGTGATCCGGGAGGTCGCGCCGGACGGGATCATCCACACCGCGTACCGGCAAGACGACTGGGCGACGACCGCCACGGGTGCGGTCAATGTCGCGCTTGCCGCCGAGGGCGTCCGGCTGGTGTTCGTGTCGAGCGACGCGGTGTTCGGCTCCCGCGATCTGCCGTACACCGAGTCCGAGCCGCCGTGCCCGACGACGCCGTACGGCGCGGCCAAGGCTGCGGCGGAGACGGCGATCCGCGCGCTTCGCCCGGACGCGGTGATCGCCCGTACGTCGATCATCGTCGGATCGGACGGCGCCTCGGGCGAGGAACGCCGGGTTCGACGCCTCGCGGCCGGCGAACCCGCCACGTTCTACACCGCCAACGTCCGCTGCCCGGTCAACGTCACCGATCTCGCGACCGCCCTGCTCGAACTCCTGGTCCTGGACTTCCACGGCATCACCCACCTCGCCGGCCCCGAACCACTCAGCCGCCACGACCTGGCACGCCTGATCGCCACCCGCGACGGCCTCGACCCCGACTCACTACCGTCCGAACCAGGCACACCGTCGAACATCCGCCTCGACAACACCCGCACGCAAAACCTCCTGCGCACGCGCCTACGAGCCCCCTCGGACTTCCTCAAAGCACGCTGAGGCGGCGTACCTGATAGCAGCCGTCGGCGGGCTCAGTCGTTGACGGTGGTGGTGACCGGGGTGCCAAGTTCGACCGTGCGGCTGACCGTGCACAGGCGGTCGTGGGACATCTTCACCGCGCGCGGCAGCGCCTCGCGGGCCTTGTCGCCGTCCTCGCCGTCCGGGAAGTGCACGGTGAACTCGATCGCGAGGTTCTGCATCCGGTTGCCTTCGTCGGCGTCGCGGATCTTGTCGCCCTTCACCACCGCGCTGAACTCGGTCGGCTCCGCGCGCCGGCTGACCACGACGTCCACGTCGATCGCCGAGCAGGTCCCGATCGCGGCCAGCAGCAGCTCGACCGGGGTGAAGTCGGTGTCCTCGCCGCCGGAGCCGACCCGGATGCTGCCGCCGCGGGCGTTCTTCACCTCGTAGCTGCTGTTCGCCAGGCGTTCGAAGCTGATCTGGCGGAGTGTGTCTGCCATCGTCCCGTCACATTCTGTTGCTTGTGGCAACGTTAGAGGTTCTGCAGGGCCTCGCGGACCGGGGTCTCGCCGGCCACGAGCTCGAGCGTCCGGCCGATCGCCGCGGGGGTGTCGCAGAGGCCGGCCAGTACCAGCGCGACGTCGTCGCGGGTGATCCGGCCGTTCCCGGTCTTGTCCGCGAGGAGCACCTTGCCGGTGCCCGGGTCGTCGGTCAGCCCGCCGGGCCGCAGGACCGTCCAGTCCAGGTCGCGGGCGCGCAAGTCCTCCTCGGCCGCCCATTTCGCCTTCAGGTACACGGTGAACGTCGCGTCGTCGGTGAGCGAGTCGGCCCGGTCCGCGCCCATCGAGCCGACCTGGAGGTGCCGCCGTACGCCGGCCTGCTCCGCGGCGTCCGCGAACAGTGCGGCCGCACCGCGGTCGACGGTGTCCTTCCGCGCGTTCCCGCTGCCCGGACCGGCGCCGGCGGCGAAGATCGCCACGTCGGCACCACGCAGTACGTCGGCCACCGCCGCCACGTCCGCCTGCTCGAGGTCGAGTACGGCGGCCCGGCCACCGGCCGCGGTGATGTCGGCCTCGTGGTCCGGGTTGCGCACCACCCCGACCACTTCGTTGCCGTCGGCGCTCAACAACCGCGTCAGGCGTAGTGCGATCTGCCCGTGTCCACCCGCAATCACGACTCGCATACCTCGGAGCCTATCTGCCGCTCGCTACCCGCGGAGGACCGGCCGGAGCGCGTCCAGTACCGCAGCGTCCTCGATCGTCGACGGCACCGCTTCGTCGCGGCCGTCGGCGATCCCGCGCATCGTCCGGCGCAGGATCTTCCCGGAGCGGGTCTTCGGCAGCGCCTCCACCACCGACACGTCCCGGAACGCCGCCACCGGCCCGATCTCCCGGCGTACGGCGGCCACCAGCTCGTCCCGCAGTACGTCCTCGGTCACCGTCGCGCCCGCCTTCAGTACGACGAGCGCGCGCGGCAGCTGCCCCTTCAGCGCGTCCTGCACCCCGATCACCGCGCATTCCGCGACGGCCGGGTTGGCCGCCACGACGGCCTCGATCGAACCGGTCGACAAGCGGTGCCCGGCTACGTTGATCACGTCGTCGGTGCGGCCCATCACGAAGATGTAGCCGTCGTCGTCGATGTAGCCGCCGTCCCCGGTCAGGTAGTACCCGTCGTACTCCTTCAGATAGCTGTCGATGTAGCGCTGGTCGTCGCCCCACAGCGTCGGCAGCGCGCCCGGCGGCAGCGGCAGCTTGATCGCGATCGACCCCTCCTCGTGCGGCTGCAGCTCCTTGCCGTACGGGTCGAGGATCTGCACGTTCCACCCCGGCATCGGCACGGTCGCCGAGCCCGGCTTGGTCGGCAGCGGCTCGAGCCCGCGCGGGTTCGCGGCGATCGGCCAACCGGTCTCGGTCTGCCACCAGTGGTCGACCACCGGGACGCCGAGGTGGTCGTGCGCCCAGTGGTACGTCTCCGGGTCCAGCCGCTCCCCCGCCAGGAACAACGTCCGGAACGTGTCCAGCGGGTACTTCGCCGACTCGGCGGCCTCGGGATCCACCTTCTTGATCGCCCGGATCGCGGTCGGCGCCGTGAACAACGCCTTCGCGCCGTGCTCGGAGATCACCCGCCAGAACGCGCCGGCGTCCGGCGTACCGACCGGCTTGCCCTCGTACAGGACCGTCGTGGCGCCGACCAGGAGCGGCGCGTACACGATGTACGAGTGGCCGACCACCCAGCCGACGTCGGAGGCGGTCCACCAGACGTCGCCCGGACCGATGTCGTACACGTTCCGCATCGTCCAGGCGAGGGCGACCGCGTGCCCGCCGTTGTCCCGGACCACGCCTTTCGGGCGTCCCGTCGTACCCGAGGTGTAGAGGATGTAGAGCGGATCCGTCGCGGCGACCGGTACCGGATCGGCCGGCTGGGCGCCGGCGACCAGTGAAGCCCAGTCGAGGTCGCGTTCGCCCAGTTGCGCCTCGGCCTGCGGACGCTGCAGTACGACGGTGTGCTCCGGACGGTGCGACGCGATCGTCAGCGCCTCGTCGATGATCGGCTTGTACTCGACCACCCGGGACGGCTCGAT
>NZ_DASRVN010000165.1:0-13283 GCF_035655035.1 Kribbella sp.
CGGTATGAGATCTCGTGCACCGCACCCCCGACGCGATAGCTCTTCGTCTGTGGCTGCGAAGGAAGGTTGCGCCACCCGCTGGGAACTTGCACGGGAGTACGCCGCCCCGCCGCGTCCGCCAGCGCAGCAGCCAACGCCGACACGCGCACGACCGCGTCATCCGTCCCCGGCCCCACCCCGTACCCCTCGAAGAAGGCGGTGTTGGTGTCGCCTGCAAGAAACGCCGGATGCCGGAGGATCCAGGCAAGCAGGTCCCGGTTCGTGCCGACCCCGTGGATCGTCGCCCGCTGCAGTACGCCGGCCAACCGGCGCGCGACCGCGGTCCGGTCGGGCCCGTACGCGATCACCTTCGCCAGCATCGCGTCGTAGTACGGCGAGACCTCCGACCCGTCCTCCACCCCGGAGTCGACACGTACGTCCGACGAGACCTCGAAGCGGTGAATCACACCTGTCTGGGGTTGCCAGTCGTGCAGCGGGTCCTCGGCGTACAACCGCACCTCGATCGCGTGACCGACCGTCGGCGGCGGCTCGGGTGGGAGAGCCTCACCGGAGGCGACCGCGAACTGCAACGCCACCAGATCAAGCCCGGTCGTCTCCTCGGTCACCGGGTGCTCCACCTGGAGACGCGTGTTCATCTCGAGGAAGTAGAAGTTGCCGTCCTCATCCGCGAGGAACTCGACCGTCCCAGCGCCCACGTACCCGATCGCGGCCGCCGCCTTCCGGGCCGCGTCGAACAGCTTCGCCCGCATCCCCGGCACACGGTCGACCAGCGGCGACGGGGCCTCCTCGACGACCTTCTGATGCCGGCGCTGGATCGAGCACTCGCGTTCCCCGACCGCCCAGATCGTCCCGTGCCGATCGGCCATCACCTGTACTTCGACATGCCGCCCGCTGGCCAGGTACCGCTCGCAGAACACCGTCCCGTCGCCGAACGCCGACAACGCCTCCGCCGATGCCGCCTCGATCTCACCGGCGAGGTCTTCCAGCCGGGTAACCACCCGCATCCCGCGCCCGCCGCCCCCGGCCGACGCCTTCACCAGCACGGGCAGGTCGTCCGCCGCCACCTCCGCCGGCGTCAGCTCGGCCAGCACCGGCACCCCGGCCGCCGCCATCAGCTTCTTCGCCTCGATCTTCGACCCCATCGACGAGATCGCATCCACCGGCGGCCCGATCCAGGTCAGCCCCGCGTCGATCACCGCCTGCGCGAACGCCGCGTTCTCCGACAGGAACCCGTACCCCGGATGCACCGCATCCGCCCCCGCCCGCAGCGCCGCCGCCACGATCAGGTCCGCGCGCAGATACGTCTCCCCCGGCGCGTTCCCCGGCAGGTGTACGCCGGCGTCCGCCTCGTCGACGTACGGCATCCGCGCGTCGGCCGTCGAGTACACCGCAACCGTGGACACGCCGAGCGTGCGGGCGGTCCGGAACACCCGCCGGGCGATCTCGCCCCGATTGGCCACCAGTACAGCGGAGATCATCGGCATCACATCCTGAAGACGCCGAAGGACGACGTGCCTTCGACCGGGGCGGAGTGGATCGCGGACAGGCAGATGCCGAGGACGGTGCGGGTGTCGCGGGGGTCGATCACGCCGTCGTCGTACAGCCGGCCGGACAGGAACATCGGCAGCGACTCCGCCTCGATCTGGCCCTCGACGTACGCGCGCATCTGCTGGTCGCCGTCCTCGTCGTACGGCATGCCCTTCGCCTGCGCGGCCGCCCGGGCGACGATCGACAGTACGCCGGCCAACTGCTGCGGGCCCATCACCGCGGACTTCGCCGACGGCCACGCGAACAGGAACCGCGGGTCGAACGCGCGCCCGCACATCCCGTAGTGGCCGGCGCCGTACGACGCGCCCATCAGGATCGAGATGTGCGGGACCTTCGAGTTCGAGACCGCGTTGATCATCTGCGCGCCGTGCTTGATGATCCCGCCCTGCTCGTACTCCTGCCCGACCATGTACCCGGTCGTGTTGTGCAGGAAGACCAGCGGGGTGTTCGCGCGGTTCGCGAGCTGGATGAACTGCGCGGCCTTCTGCGACTCCTCGCTGAACAGCACGCCGCGCGCGTTCGCGAGGATCCCGACCGGGTATCCGTGCACCGACGCCCACCCGGTCGCCAGCGACGACCCGTACAGCGGCTTGAACTCGTCGAACGCCGATCCGTCCACGACGCGAGCGATCACGTCCCGCGGGTCGAACGGGATCTTCAGATCACCGGGGACGATGTCGAGCAGTTCGTCGGCGTCGAAGAGCGGTTCGTCGTACGACGGGGCCGGCGCCGGACCCGCCTTGCGCCAGTTCAACCGGGACACGATCTGCCGCCCGAGCCGGATCGCGTCCTGCTCGTCGACGGCGAAGTAGTCGGCCAGCCCGGACTGCCGGGCGTGCATCGACGCGCCGCCGAGCGACTCGTCATCGGCGTCCTCGCCGGTCGCCATCTTCACCAGCGGCGGCCCGGCCAGGAACACCTTCGCGCCGCCGTCGACCATCACCACGTGGTCGCTCATCCCCGGGATGTACGCGCCGCCCGCGGTCGAGTTGCCGAACACCAGCGCGATCGTCGGGATGCCCTCCGCGGACAGGCGGGTCAGGTTCCGGAACATCGCGCCGCCCGGGATGAAGATCTCCTTCTGGGTCGGCAGGTCCGCGCCACCGGACTCGACCAGGCTGATCACCGGCAATCTGTTCGCCCTCGCGATCTCGTCCGATCTCAACGCCTTGCGAAGAGTCCACGGGTTGCTCGCGCCGCCCTTGACGGTCGGGTCGTTCGCGGTGATCAGGCACTCGACGCCTTCAACCACACCGATCCCGGTCACCAGGCTGGCGCCGACGGTGAAGTCCGATCCCCAGCCGGCCAGCGGCGAGAGCTCCAGAAAGTACGAGTCCGGATCAAGCAGCAACTCGATCCGCTCCCGAGCCAGGAGTTTCCCCCGCTTGTGATGCCGCTCGACGTACTTCGGCCCACCACCTGCCAGCGCCTTCGCATGCTCCACGTCCAACGCAGCAAGCTTCTCCAGCATCATCTCGCGGTTGTTCATGCGGTGTATCCCAGTCTTTTGGCGGCAAGTCCGGTCAGGATTTCGGTGGTGCCGCCGCCGATGGCGAGGATTTTCTGGTCGCGGTACTGCCGCTCCACCTCGGCCTCGCGCATGTACCCGAGGCCGCCGTGCAACTGCAGGGCCTGATCACACACCCACTGCCCCGCCTCCACCGCGGTGTTCTTCGCGAAACACGTCTCGGCGATCACGTCCGCACCCGCATCGGCCCGGCGCGCCACGTCATGCACGTAAACCCGAGCCACGGAAATCCGCCGCGCCATCTCGGTCAACGTGTGCTGCACCGACTGCCGCGAGATCAACGGCCGACCGAACGTCTCGCGATCCCGGCACCACGCAACGGTCAGATCCAGCGCCCGTTGAGCCCCCGCATACGCCTGCACAGCCAACGTCAACCGCTCAGCCACGAAGTTGACCGCCAACTGCACAAAGCCAGATCCCTGGGCCCCCACCAGATTCCCGGTCGGCACCCGAACGTCCGTGAACGAAAGCTCAGCCGTGTCCGAGCACAACCACCCCATCTTCTCCAGCTTCCGCGACACCTCGAACCCAGCCGCCCCGCGCTCGATCACGAGCAAACTGATCCCATGCGGTCCAGGGCCATCAGTGCGCACTGCCGTGGTGACAAAGTCCGCCCGGCAACCCGACGTGATGAACGTCTTGGAACCGTTCACCACGAACACATCACCCTCGCGGCGAGCCGTCGTACGGAGAGAAGCCACGTCCGACCCACCACCAGGCTCCGTGATCGCCAGCGCCCCGATCAGCTCACCGTCCAACGTGGGCCGAACCCACCGCTCGATCTGCTGCTCGTTGCCCGCAGCGACGATATGAGGCAACGCGATGCCGCAGGTCAACAGCGAGGCAACGAGCCCGCCGGAGCCGCCCGCGTAATGCATCTCCTCAACCACCGCGATCGCGTCGAGCAACGATCCGCCACCACCGCCCACCGCCTCGGGGAAGCCGACCCCGAGCAGCCCGAGAGCGCCTGCCTTCTTGTGCAGCTCGCGTGGGAGTTCGCCGTCCCGCTCCCACTGGTCCAGCCGCGGCAGCACCTCGGCGCGCATGAACCGCCGTACAGACTCTCGCAGTGCCTTCTCTTCGGCATTCACAGCAACACCTCCGGTACGTCGACGTACCGCGACCGCAACCACTCCGCGACCGCCTTCGCCTGCGGGTCGAACCGTGCCTGCGCCGCCACGCCCTCGCCGAGCAGTCCCTCGACGACGAAGTTCACCGCCCACAGATTCGGCAGCAGGTACCGGGTCACGGTCAGCGGCCGGGTCTCCGGCAGCAGCTCCTGGAACAGCTCCACCGTCAGCGTGTGCGCGAGCCACCGCCACGCCTTCTCGTCGCGGACCCAGACCCCGACGTTCGCGTCGCCGCCCTTGTCGCCGGAGCGTGCCCCCGCGATCCGGCCGAGCGGGACCTCACGGGTCCGGGGCGGTCCGCTCGACAGCTGGAGCAACGGCATCGGCTCCTCGATGTCGTCCACTGGCGCGAGCGGTTGCGTCTCGGCCGCCGGCGCGACGACCTTGCGCGTCCCGTCCGGCAGTACGGCGACGTGCTCGACCTCATGGATGTCGACGTACCCGGCCCGGAACACGCCGTACGGCGAACCCTCGCCGGGCGGCGCCGTGACGTGAAACCCGGGGTAGCTCGCCAGCGCGAGCTCCACCGCCGCGCTGCTGAACGCGCGACCGACGAGCTTCGGATCCGGGTCCTTCACCGCGCAGCGGAGGTGGACGCTGGCCTCCTCCTCGGTCTCGGCGTTCGGCTTCTCGGTCCAGGCGAGCGACCACTTCAGCTCGGCCGGGCGCTTCGGCAGCGCGTCCTCCAGCTGCAGCTGGACCAGCTCCGCCTTCTGCTCCAGCTGCAGCCCGGTGAGTACGAAGGCGACCTCGTTCCGGAAGCCGCCGACGCTGTTCAGCGAGACCTTGTACGTCGGCGGCGGCGCCTCGCCGCGGACGCCGGAGATCCGCACCCGATCGGGACCGTCGGCGGTGAGCTCGATCGTGTCGAGCCGGGTGGTGACGTCCGGACCGGCGTACCGGGCGCCGGTGATCTCGTACAGCAGCTGCGCCTTGACCGTGTCGACCGTGACCGCGCCGCCGGTGCCGTCGTGCTTGGTGATCACGCTGCTGCCGTCCGCGTGGATCTCCGCGATCGGGAACCCGGGCCGCCCGAAGTCGCGGATCTCGGTGAAGAACGCGTAGTTCCCGCCGGTCGCCTGGCACCCGCACTCGATCACATGCCCGGCCGCGACCGCGCCGGCGAGTTCGTCGTACTGCGTCCGCCCCCATCCGTGGTGCGCCGCCGCCGGCCCGACGATCACCGAGGCATCGGTCACCCGCCCGGTCACCACCACGTCGGCGCCCGCCTGAAGCGCCTCCGCGATACCCCAAGCGCCCAAGTAGGCGTTGGCCGTCATCGGCGCACCGAATCCCAGCTCTTCGGCCCTGGGCAGGAGATCATCGCCCTCGACGTACGCGACCTTCGGCTGCAAACCGAGCTTGTCCGCCAGTTCGTGGATCGCCGCGGCGAGTCCGGCGGGGTTCAACCCACCCGCATTGCTGACGATTTTCACGCCGCGGTCGAGCGCCTCCCCGAGCCCGCTCTCGAGCTGCCGCAGGAACGTCTTCGCGTACCCCAGCCCTGGATCCTTCAGCCGATCCCGCCCGAGGATCAGCATCGTCAGCTCAGCCAGGTAATCCCCCGTGAGCACGTCCAACGGCCCACCGGTGAGCATCTCCTGCACCGCACTGAACCGATCCCCGTAAAACCCGGACGCATTCCCAATGCGAAGGGGAGTGGTCGGGGTGCTCATCCGAACTGCCCCGGTTCGCGGCCCTTTCCGGGCAACCCCGCGAAGGCCTGGATGATGCCGAGCCACTCCTCGGCGTCCGCGCCTTCGGCCTGGACCGCCAGGTCGGCCCGGTGCCGCCGCTGTGTAGCCAATAGACAGAAGTCGAGCGCCGGCCCCACCACCCGCTGGCGGGCGTCCTCAGGACCGAAGACCCACGGACCACCGTCAGGCCCGGTCAGCTCAACGCGAAACGGCTCCGTCGGCGGTGTGCGATCGTGCAGCAGATAAGCGAAGTCCCTCGTGCGCACGGCAAGATGCGCCACGTGCCGCAACCGGTTGCTCGGCTGCCGCTGTACGCCGAGCGCGTCGAACACGTCCTGCCCGTGCGCCCAGGTCTCCATCAGCCGCGCGGTCGCCATCGAGGTGGGACTCATCGGCGGCCCGTACCAGAGCACCTTCGCCCCGTCCGGCACCTGCCGCAACGCATCCGTCACCTCGGCACGCGTCTCCCGCCAGTACGTCAGCAGCTGATCGGGCGGCAACGCGGCAGCCTCCGCGGCCCCGTCGTCGACGTACGTCCCCGGACTGGCCGCCGCGACCTGCAGCGAGGCCTTGAACCCTTCCGGATCGACAGCCGCCAACCGCGCTGCCTCGTCCGTCCAGGCCAGATGCCCGATCTGATGCGCGATCGTCCACCCCGCGGCCGGCGTCGCGGTAGACCACTCGTCCGCCGCCAACCCGCCGACCAATCGATCCAATTCAGCACTCTCGACCGCGAGATCGACCAGCACCTGATCAAGAACCACGCCGCACTCCCTCGCCGGGAACCGATGCAGCCGAGCCTCCCACTCCCGGCAAAAAGAATCAAGCGTGCTTGTTTTCTGGATCGGGGTTTCGCGGGTGGTCTGTTCAACGGTCGTCTAAAGGGTTTCGGACTGGTCCAGCCGGTGCTACTCAGGTGCAATGCATGGTTCGCTGCCGGGGAAGGCCGCCGAGATCCGGGCGCTGTTGCTGAGTCTGATCGACACGCTGCCGGAAGGCGCCGCGCTGCCTCCCGAGCGCGAGCTGGCCGCGCGCTGGAACGTCGCCCGGATGACGCTGCGGCGTGCCGTCGACGAGCTCGTGCTCGAGGAGCTGCTGGTCCGGCGGCACGGCAGTGGTACGTACACGACCCGGCCGAAGGTGGCGCGCTGGCTCGGGATGATCGGGTTCTCCGAGGACATCCGGCGGCGCGGGATGCGGCCGGGCAGCACGATGCTGGAGTTCCGGCACCAGAAGGCGGAACGGGCCGCGGCACGCCGGTTGCGGATCCCGGTCGGCGATCCGATCATCGCGTTCACCCGGCTGCGGCTGGCCGACGACCACCCGATGCTGGTCGAGCACACCACGCTGCCGGCGGCGTACGTTCCCGGTCTGCGGGCCGAGGACCTGAACGGCTCGCTCTACGACCTGCTGACCAGCCGCTACGGCATCGACCTGGTGAGCGGGACGTCCCGCCTCGAGCCGATCATGCCCGACGCCAAGACCGCCGGCTGGCTGGACATCCCGACCAGCCAGCCGTGCATCGCTCTGCACGGCATCAGTTTCGACAACCGCGATCGCGTCTTCGAGTACACGTCGGCCGTGTACCGCGGCGACCGCTACGCCTTCACCACCGAACTCCGCACCACCACCCCAAGCCCCCGCGCCAACGCCCGCGGGCTTTAGGTCCTAGCGGAACACCCCGGTATGGCCGAGTGAGTACCGGCCGGGCTGTGGATAAACCGCCAGGCCGTGCGGGCCGTTGCCGACGCGGATCTTCGCGAGCAGCTTGCCGTCGCTCAACCGGATCGCGTAGACCACCGAGTTGTACCGGCCGGAGACCCACAGCACGAGCCCGTCCGGCGACACACCGCCCATGTCCGGGCTGCCGCCGCCGGTGATCTTGATCTTCCGCACGACCTTGCGGGTCTGGAAGTCGAGCAGCGAGACCGACCCCTCGCCGCGGTTCGTGACGATCAGGTACCGCGAGTTCCGCGTGACGTAGAGCCCGTGGGCGCCCAGACCGGTCGGGATGAACGCGCGGATCGCGACCGGCGGCTTCGCGGACAACACCCAGACGCCGTTGGTCATCATGTCCGCGACGTAGTAGAAGCGTCCGTTGGGCGACAACTTCACGTCCTGCGGCATCGGGGCATGCATCCCACGCTTGCCCGGCAACCGGATCAGCTGGACCACCTTTTCGGCGGCGGTGTCCACCACCAGCAGATGCCCGGAGAACTCGCAGGACACCAGGAAGCTCTTCCCGTCCGCCGCGAAATCGGCGTGGTTCACTCCCGCGCACGGCACCGGCACCGCCTTCTGGACCGCCATCGTGTGCGGATCGCGGAAGACCAGTTGACGGTCGTTCGATGCCATCACCACGGCGTGCTTGCCGTCCGGGGTGAAGTACAGGTTGTACGGGTCGTGGACGGCGACCGGCTTCCCCGGCAGGCCGGTCAGCGGGTTGATCGGCGTCAGGGTGTTGCCGAGGTCGTTGTTCACCCACAGCGTCTTCAGGTCCCAGGACGGTACGACGTGCTGCGGCTCGCGTCCGGTCTTGAAGGTGCGGATCACCTTGTAGGTGCGCGGATCGATCTCGGTCACCGTGTTGCTGCCACTGTTCGGTACGTAGATCCGCTCCGGGAACTTGCGTACCGCCGCGGCGAGCATCCCCGGGCGGTCGGCGGCCCAGACGTCGGTGGGTGACAACGGGGCGGGCATGCCGGGCAGCAACCCGGGCGTCGCGGCTGCGGTCACCGGTGCGGACGGCGTACCTGCCCCAGCCGACGCGGGGGCGGAGCTGGTCGGGACAGAGGTGGTCGCCGAGGTGGCGGCGCCGTTGCCGGAACAGGCGCCGGTGGCGAGCAGTACGACGACGCTCAGGGCAACGATCCGCTTCATTGCAGCAGTTCGCTCAGCGTGACCGGGGTGAGGTGCTTGGCCTTCAGGCCGGACAGGATCTGCGGCAACGCCGTGACCGTCACCGGGTGCCCGAGGTGCAGGCTGACGATCGATCCCGGGCGCACGCCGTCCAGGACGGCCTTCACCACCGTCGCGGTAGGCGGATCCTGCCAGTCGAGGCCGTCGACGTCGTAAGACACACACGCAGCGTAGCCTGACGCGGCCGCGGACGAGCGGATCAGGGGGGTGGTCTGCTGGGTCCCGGACGCGCGGAACCAGCGGCCCTGCGACTTCGCCGTACGGCGTAAGACCGTGGCGCAGTCGTGGACTTCGCGGCGGGCCTCGGCCGCGCCGAGCTTGCGCATCGACTTGTGGTGCATCGTGTGGTTGCCGAGGTCGTGCCCACCCTGCAGGACGCGGGTCGCCATCTCGGGATGCGCGACCAGCCAGGTACCAACGGCGAGCACGCTGATCTTGGCGCCGGCGTGTTCGACCAGGTCGAGGATCTTGGTACCGAGCGCGGGATCGCCGTTGCCGTGGAACGTCAGCGCCACCCGCGGGACCGTCCGCGGACCGTGCCCGATCTCGACGGCCTCGGTCGGTGCGACAGGCTTCGGCTTCGCGGTGTGGTGCGGTGCGGCTGTCGTGGGAGGTGCGGAGGACTGGGCCGGGGTCTGGGCCGGGGTGGTCGGTGGGCTCGATTGCTGGTCGTTCGAGCAGGCGGCCGCGGCCCCCGTCCCGAGTGCCAACAGAGCCGTCCGCAGGACCGTGCGACGTTCGACAGCCATAAGAGCGAACGTACGCACGCCAAGCTGAGTGGAGCCTGAGCAAGCGGACCCTGAGCAATCAGTCTGATTACGCAACGGGTCGCGACGCTCACTAGGGTGCTGCGGTGGACCTCGCGAGCCCGATCAGCACGGTGGTGCCGTCACTGGATGGTCCGGTGCTGCTCGTCCTGGCCGCGGCCGAGGAAGGTCTCTCGGGTCGCCAGATCCACAAGCTCGCCGGCGCCGGCAGCGTCGCGGGCGTCCGGCTCGTACTGCAACGCCTGGCCGCGACCGGTCTGGTCCACGGCGACGACCACGGCAGCTCGCTGCTGTACCGCCTGAACCGCAAGCACCTGCTCGCCCCGATCGTCGAGCAGCTCGCGAACCTCCGCCGTACGTTGACCACCCACCTGGTCGCCGAGATCAGCAGCTGGCACATCTCACCCGTCCACGCCAGCCTGTACGGCGCCATCGCCCGCGGCGACGGCGACCTGGAAAGCGACGTGGACCTGCTGCTGATCCGCCCCGACCACTACGACGTCGCGGACACCCTCTGGACCGCCCAGGTCAACCACCTCATGCAGTCCGTCGTCGACCTCACCGGCAACCCGGCCCACATCTTCGAGCTGAGCCAATCCGAACTGGCCAACCACCTGACCACCGCCCCCATCCTCAACGACTGGACCCACCCGAACCTCCACCTCGCCGGGCTCCCCCTGCCCGAAGCCGCACGCGTTCCAGCCACCGCCTACGCGCTAGACCACCTCTAGGTAGTCCTTGCTGGGAAGGGTGGGGAACGGGGTGTGTGGTTCGGTTTGGTACCAAAAGGAGGTTGAGGCGAGGTCGTCCTGGAGTTGGAGGAAGCGGCCGTCGCGGCGCCAGCCAAGGGCTTGGACGGTGACACGGAGGTCTTCGGTGAAGCGGATCGCGTCCTGGATGTGCCAGCGGTACAGGCCGAAGCGCTGCTGGTTGTCGAAGAACCCGCTCGGCTCGATGACCTGCGGCATCCCCAGGTACGGCGTCGTGAAGGTCGCGTACTGACCCGCCGGATGCTCGAACCCCCACGCGCCGCCGAAGTAGTCCTCGGTACCGGTGCCGCAGATCGTCGGGTACTTGTCGTCCCCGTCGAGGTAGAACTTGAACTCGCCCTCACCCCACCACCCGGTGTTGTTGCAGCCCCACGCGAGGTACGTCCCGACGTACTGCCCCTGTCCGCGGACGCCGTCGAGCACCGTGTGCACCTCGCCGTACGGGACCGGGTTCGACCGCCGGAACTGCGCGTGGAAGTACCCCATGTCCGCCGGGACCTCGGTACGGACGAAGTCGACCTGGTAGAAGAAGCCCTCGATCTCGGTCTCCAGCAGGTTCTCGATCGTGATCCGGGCGCCGCCGCGGAACGGCAGCTGCCAGTAGCTGTTGAACCCGCCCTTCGGGTTGACCGCGATCGGCACCGAGCTGACCTGGCAGTGCTGACCCCAGCCGTTGCAGAAGAAGTCGCCGAGCGGTACCTCGACCGACGGCGTCTCCTCGCCGTCCCAGTACATCCGCAGGACCAGCGAACGCCACGTCTTCGAGTCGACCGTGATCCAGATGTGCGTGATCGCGCCCGCGCCGTCGATCTCCGCGAGCGTGGTGGTCGACCCCGGTGCGAGGTTGATGCAGGGCTGGATCTTCCAGCCCGGGCCGAGGTCGCGCGCCTGCCGGGACAGCACGCCCTCGGTCGCGCGTGCACCGCCGGCCTTGGCGCCGTCCGGGTTCTCCGCGCTGATCGAGTAGGACCGCGCGGACGACAGCCGCGCCAGGTTGCCGAGATGTACGTCGAGCCCGTTGAAGTCACCCATACCGGACGACCCTAGAGCGCGGTCCGCCGCGCCACACCTCGTCCGGGGAGACCGCCCAGTCCGGTTTCGGCCCCAGTGGTCTACCCAAGGTGCTTTACCGTCCGCGATTCGTCGGTAACAGTGAACCGGTGCCTGCTTCGTCTGTCGCGCTGATCGGTCCGCCCGGCCCGGCGACCGCGTTCGCCGCCGCCGGTCTCGCGTTCGTCCGGTACGACGATCTGCCCGCGGACCTCGCCGAGTACCAGGCAGTGCTGGTGCTCGCCGGGAACTACCCGGAACCTGCGCGGATCGACACGTCGGCGCTGGCGGAGTACGTGCGCGGCGGCGGGACGGCGTACGTCGAGTTCGCCGTCGACGACGGGTTCCTGCCGGCCGGTCCGGTGCGGGACGCGCACATCGAGCGCATCTTCACCCGCGAGGGGCTGACCGGGATCGAGCCACTGAGCATCCTCGACGAGCACCTCTCCCGCGCCCAAGAAGTCACCGCACCTTCGCCGTCCACAGAACTGCTCAGCTACGGATCGGTCGCCGGCACCCACAAGGCAGTCTTCGGCCCGCCCGCCCACACCTTCCCCGCCCTCCTGGACATCCCGGTCGGCAAAGGCCGTCTCCTCTACGCCACCACTGCCCTCAGCCACCACCTGCAAGGCCGGTACAAGCCGGTACGCCGCTGGACGCGCCTGCTCCAACTGATCACCGCCGAACTCACCGACTCTCCAGCCCCACCCGACTTCGAGCTCTTCACCGAACCGCATGTCTGGGTAGCGTCAGGCGAACCCACCAAGCTGGTCGCCCGCACAACCGTCCCACCGCAATCGGACGTCGAACTGGTCGAGGTATCTCCCGGAAGGTACGAGTCCGAACCACTGCAGCTCCCGGACGGCGTCCACACCTTCACCGTCGGCGACCAGACAACGACGATCACGGTCGGCCCCCGCCCCGAGCGCTACCGCCGGATGGTCGACCGAGGCATCGCCTGGTTCGACAAGGCCGGCATGTTCTACGACGCCCCCGACGGCTCGAAGGGTGTCGCCGAAGGGTTCTCCAACGAGATCGGCTTCGACGGCAAACTCCCGTTCCGCCCGGTCCCGCGCGGCGACTGCTACGCGCAGACCGCCCACGCCTTCCGCATGTACGCCGACCTCACCGCCGACCCGCGCGGCCACACCATCGCCAAGAACCTCATGCGCCAGGCCGTCGAGGAAGAACAACTCACCGACCGCAACAACCTGTACGGCGCCTTCGAACCCCGCGGCGCTCGTACCGACCTCACCGCCACCAACAACCTGTTCGCCGACGACGGCGGCTGGATCGCGCTCTTCGCGCTGATCTCCGGCGACACCGAGGCCGGCCTCCGCGGCGTCGAGTCGTTGATCCGCACGGCGAACACCGAGCTAGGCCTGCAGGTGGACCCGTGGCGCACTCCGTCCACCCTGATGGTGAAGGGCTGGGACGAGTTCGGCCGCACCCCGATCGAGGCCGGCCTCGACCTCACCTCGCACTGGCAGAGCTCGGCGTTGTGCGCGTACCTCTACGCGTACGGCCTCACCGGCGAACCGTCGTACCTCGAGATCGCCGAACGCGGCCTCGACCACATGGCCTCCCACCACCCGCGCGCCCGGCTGGAGACCAGCCGCACCTGCGAGGCCGGCCGCTTCCTGCTCCCGCTGGCCGGCGGCTACTTCTACACCCGCAAACCCCTGTACCTGCGGACGTTGCTCGACCTTGCCGAGTACCTGAAGAGCCGCCAGGGCCCGGACGGCGGATTCGCCGAGTGGGACGGCAAGTGCCCGCCGAGCAACGAGGCGTACGGCGTCGACGAGGCGTCGATCTTCCAGGCGAACGGCGACCCGGTCACGGACCAGCTGTACGGCACCCCGTTCGCGGCCTGG
>NZ_DASRVN010000166.1:0-6846 GCF_035655035.1 Kribbella sp.
CCCGCGAAGTATCCGTCCCAGTAGTTGCGCATACCAACAGCCAGAAACCCCTCATTCGGCACCTCGGAGAACGTGACGGTGCCGATCGCCTCGGTGAACTCGGACATCCGGTGAACCTTGGACTGTAGGTGCGACATCGCACACATCTCCTTCGTTAGCCACAGCGCCCTCGTGGACACCCTCTCGCCCCTGCGACGAACGAGGCCACCCGGAATCGACACCTCCAATCACAGTGGACAGGAAACCCAGGAAACATCTGCCCCCGCCACCGCCGTAATTCAGGTCGACCGACAGCCGGTTGCTCGACCTCAACAGCTGGCACAACGCAGCGCGATCCGGCATCGCCGTACAACGTCCCTGCGCATCACAGCTCAGAGCCGCGCACGGTTTTGGTCGCGGCGAGTACCGCCGCAAGCAAGCACACCAGAGCGCACCCGGCGAAGAAGACGCCTGTTCCCCAGACAGCCGCGACCACGCCGGTGACCGGGTACAGGAGTGGACCAAGTCCCACAGTCGACAGGGACGTAACCGAACTGACTCTGCCGAGATAACGAGGATCGGTCTTGCGTTGGATCAGGGCGTTGCCCAGCCCCGACGCGACGCCGCTGGTCGTTCCGAGCACTGCAGAACCGGCGATCAGCACGCCGGCTGTGGTGATCTGCCCCAAGGCTCCGACGAGAACGGCGGTCGCCAGCAGGGAGCACAGGAGTACGACGCCTGCTCGCCGAACGCGAGTCAGAGCGGTGAGCAGAATCCCGGCGGCGGCACCTCCGATGCTGAACGCGCTGAGCGTCCATCCGAGGACGGCGGCGGCCCAGTGACGTTCGGCGGTCAGCAGGACCAGGCCGATTCCTACCGGACCGCTGAAGCACATGTCGCCGAGCCCAACCACCACAACCAGCCGGCTCAGGTGACGATTTCGCCGTAGGTGCTGCAACCCATCCTTGAGGTCCGCGAATGATGAGCCTGTCGAGCGCACGCCGGGTTGTGTCCGGTTCAGGCGGACCGCAAGCAGAAGACCGACGGACAGGCTGAACAGCAAGCCAGCCAACCCGAACCCGGCGGCAACTCCTGCGACGGTCAACACGCTCGCCGCGATCATTGGACCAATCGCGTTGCTGAGCCGGACAGCCAGCATCCGCAGCCCTTGGACCCGGCCGAGTTGGCCCGGCTCGGTGAGTCGGCCGGCCAGCGCCCCGACCGCGGGCATGAACAGTGCGTCGATCACGCCGAAGACCAGCGCGACGGCGAACAGCATCGAGAGGCGAGTCGTCGCGAACTGCATCAGCGCGGCAGCACCGAACACGATGAGGCAGCGGGTGAGATCACTGCCAATGACCACTCGGCGCGGCCCGTACCGGTCGGCGATGACTCCGCCGACCAGCATCAGCAGCGCCCGGGGAATGGCGCCGACGGCCAGCACCGCGCCGACCTGAGCAGGCCCGGCCATCCGGGTCGCTGCCCACGACAAGGCGAGAAAGAAAACAACGTCGCCTCCGACCGATGCGGTGTAGGCCGCCGTCCAGCGCAGGACGTTGCCGTCCCGGTAGGCGACGCCCGGAGCTGCACCGCTAAGCGTCATCGTCTGGCGCCATCAGCGGAAACGCGTGCAACTGGAGGGCTACCGGCACGCCTGCCCCGTCGTCGCGGTCGCGGTACTTCTTGACCACCGCAGCCAGCTCGGACTTCACCTCGTTGAGCTCCGCCGGCGTCAGTCGCAGCGTGTAATTGCTGAACATGGACGACTCGTACCACTCGTCCGGCAGTAGCGGCGCCGTGTAGGCGAGCCGTCGCAACTGCTCGCTGTACGCGAGCACCACCGCGTGCAGGTACGCCCGGCTGTCCTGTCGCTCGTCGGGACCGCCGTCCGCGGGCTGATGCACCGACGAGCGATGCCGAGCCCGCCACCAGCGGTCGCGCCGGGTACCGCGCTCGAGGTCCTCCTCGATCAGACCTCCGTCTGCCAACCGCCGCAGGTGATAGCTCGCTGCACCTGAGTCGATCTCGTAGTGCGCCGCAAGCTGTCGCGCCGTCGCAGGACCGCTCTGCCGCAGGTGCTCCAGCAAGGTCAGCCGCATCGGATGGGCCAGCACACGCAGAGTAGCCGCATCCAGGACGATGTCGCCCGACGGCGCCTGATCGCTCATGACCCAAGCCTAACCCAGAAGAGTTCTTCGCGAAGACTTCTTCCTGATTGATCCACCTTGGCGACCTCCGGCTGGACCACTGAACGCTGATCCGTCTGCGCAACGCCGTAAGGGATGTCCGCGTTGTGTCCGCCGTCGTCGCCCCACAACCCATCCGCTCAGGTCATGCTCACGAACACTGAACAGCGCCGGGGAACGCAGGTTCCTTCAAGCTTCTCGACGGTGCCTCTTCATGTAGTCCACCGCGGTCACTGAGTGTCGTTGCCTGGGGTGTTGTCGACGCATGGTCGGCGGTCTGCCCGATTAGGGCGAGTCATTGCTTGAGCCTCTTGCGCTTGGGATCGTCTGTCGCGTTGGATGAGAAGGGCGGCAGCTTGCACTCAACCGCTTCGCGGCAGCGACCGCAGCCGCCGGATGACGACAGGCGTGTGCGCGGGCTGCTCGACCAGGCGACTCCAAGGGGGTCTCGCTATGGACAGGCCTGACGCGCCTGACGGCCGGTCAAGTCGTGACCCGGAGGTCATGGCGCTGCCGACGGTGGCCGAGACCGTTGGGCGGGCATTGGGGAACTGGATCCATGATCACCGGGACGATCCCGGCGCGGGCGGCGTTCGAGTCCTGAAGGACCGCAAGACCGTCCTGGTCTATTGGAAGGGCACAGTGCCGGACGGTCTCCGGAGGTTGGCAGCCCGCCAGGCAGTGCCGGTGGCCTTCGAATCGGCCGCATATTCGCGCGCCGAACTCACTGCGGCCGTGATCGCCGCGATGCACAACAACCCCGGGGTCGTGTCCGCCGGCGGAAGCGAGCCCGACTACTCCGGCATCAGCGTCGTCGTGAGCGCCAGAGCGCCAGCCAACGCCTTCACCGAAGTCAAGGCGACCAGCACCGTCCCGGTCACACTCCGCTGGATCGGCGACCCCACACCACTGGACGGCCGGCCCGGGACCGATAGCCATGGCAGTCCGATCCGATGGGTCGCTGCACGTCAAACAGGCTGACGGACAGCGTCGTGAGATCCGGCGGCTGTAGGGACCTCAAGTCCACAATTGCGATTGGGGCGGCCTGATGACACTCACCGTGTGAAACCACGGGGTCGTCGAACTGCAATGCCCGGTGAACGATCGAGCCCTTGCAGGTGCGACGCGTGCGCTTGGTGTCCGCGGATCAGCTCGCTGGCACGTCGGTGGCGGGCAGTGGAGTCGAGGAATCTGGAGCCTTTCCGGCGACGTTCGCTGAATGATCCACTTGGCTGACCTGTATGCGGTCGAGACGAGTGAGGTTGGGTCATGCAGCCTGTTCCTCGGGCGCTACTAGCGGAAGTTCGTGAGCGGTACGGCGTTGTGGCCGAGCACGCGGAGGCGGTCGGGGGCGGGACTGCGAGCAAGCTGTGGCGACTCGACTCGGAACCGTCAGTGGCGATCCGGCTGTCCCAGTACTACGGGCTGCCGGAGCAGCAATGGTCCTGCCGGGTTGCCGCTGAGTTTGCCGGCGAGGTCCCCGAGGTGATCGCGCCGCTGGTGGCATCCGATGGTGAAGCGGCGTTTCTATGGCAAGGCCGGCCGATCACTGTCTGGCCGTTCGTGACGGGTGCACCGCTGGACAGGCACAACTCACTTGAGCTTCGGCAGGCGGCTCGTCTCTTGGCGCGGCTGCACAGTTTGGCGCGCGCGTTTCCGGGTCTGGGCGAGGGGACACCTCCAGAGCGTGATGAGTCCGAGGCCGAGCTGCTGTTTCCAGATCGGGAGCTGGATCAGTGGCTCCGGTCGTGGCCTGGCCACAGCAGCGACGATCCGGTCGGGTGGATGCATCGGGACTTCTTTCCGGGCAACGTGCTTTGCCGAGCCGGACGGATCGTCGGCGTGGTTGATTGGGACGAGGTCGAATGGGGTCCGCTGATCAACGAACTGGCTTGGTCGGTCTGGGAGTTCGGGAAGACGGCCGCCGGCGATGCGTTGGATCTAGCCCGCGCGTCAGCGTTTCTGACCGAATACCAGCGGGCTGGCGGCCCGGTCCGGCCATCCAATACCTTGATTCCGCTGATTCGAGCGCGCCTTCGCAGCGGCATCGCGTTTTGGCGGCGGGTTCATGCCGCCGACCCTGTTGAGGATCAGGCAATGGTCGCAGCCTTCACAGCACTCCGTCATGTTCGACTGGTTCCATGACCAGAGCCGCCCAGCACGGTTCAAGCCCTGCTTCGGCCCTGTGATCGATCCCTGCGACGCCCTGGGGGAACGTATGTTCGAATCTCGGGTATGGTGGGGGGATGGGTGCTGGCCTTCAGGGGTCGTTGTTTGGTGGGTTTGAGGAGCCTGCGTTGGGGTCGCTTGGTGGGATGAGGCGGACCCTGCTGGGGCGTGGGGCTTGGGTGGATGTGTTGCCGGGGTGGCTGGCCGGGGCTGATGAGGTGTTCGGGCGGTTGGCTGGGGAGGTTCCGTGGCAGGCGGAGCGGCGGCAGATGTATGACCGGGTGGTGGATGTGCCGCGGTTGTTGTGTTTCTACGGTGAGGACGACCGGCTTCCGCTGCCTGTGCTGGATGAGGCGCGGGATGCCTTGAGTGCGTACTACGCGGACGAGCTCAGGGAACCGTTCCGGACGGCGGGGCTGTGTTTCTACCGGGACGGCAGGGACAGCGTGGCGTGGCACGGGGATCGGATCGGGCGGGGGAATCGCGAGGACACGATGGTGGCGATCCTCTCGGTCGGTGAGCCGCGGGTGCTGGCACTGCGGCCGCGGCCGGGCAGCGGGCAGGCGGTGGCGTCGACCGTGCGGTATCCGCTCGGGCACGGCGATCTGATTGTCATGGGTGGCTCCTGTCAGCGCACGTGGGAGCACGCGATTCCGAAGGCGGCGGGGCATGTCGGGCCGCGGATCAGCATCCAGTTCAGGCCGAGGGGCGTCAGGTGAGCGCTCCGACCGGCGCCAGGCGAGGGCTCGGCCAGCCGTCAGGTGAGCGCTCCAGCGGGGTCAGGTAAGCGCTCCAGCGGGGGCAGGTAAGCGCTCCAGCGGGCGTCAGGTGAGCGCTCCAGCGCGCGTCAGGTGAGCGCTCCAGCGGGGTCAGGTGAGCGCTTCGGCGGGCGTCAGGTGAGGGCTCCGACGGGCGGCAGGCCCGGCTCGGCGCACCGGCGCGGCTGGTGGACGCCGTCCCGGGTGGCTATGTAGAAGCCGAGCAGCCTGATGCCGGCCGCCGCACAGGTCTCGGTGGCGGCAGCGGCCCACTGGTCGTCGGCGTCGGTCGAGCCCTCGGGCCCGGAACGGCCCAACGCGAGCACGACCGCGGTACCAGGCGCGGTGCGGACGGCCTCCACGATCGGTCCGAGGGCGGTTTCGCAGAGCTTGGCAGGCGAATCCTGCCCGGGTGGCGGCAGCTCGACGATCACGGTGGATCGATAGCGGCCGTCGGAGTGGCAGAGCAGCACGGTGAAGGTGCCGCGGTACCGGTCGCCGATGTCGACCATCAGGTCGACGACGTTGGCGGCGTGTGCGGGATCGGTCAGTGGTTGGTCGGGCCAGTCGATGGTCAGCTGTTGGAAGCTCATGCCAGTAAAGATGCCGCGATCCGCACTCCCGATCCGGGTTATCCACAGACCAAAGTGGCCCATAAACCACGCCCCGCATTGGACCCCATGTCTGGGCCGCACGGCGCCTAGGCTCAACCCATGAGCAGCAGACTTCTTCCTCCGGCCGGAGCGCCGCGGGACCTCGCGCTGGCGCAGTTGGCCAACTCGGTCGGCGACGGCGCGTTCGTCGTCACCTCGGCGTTGTTCTTCACCCGCGTGGTCGGACTCTCGACCGCGGAGGTCGGGCTCGGGCTCACCATCGCCTGGCTGGCCGGATTCCTGGCCGGCGTACCGCTCGGCAGCCTCGCCGACCGCCGCGGAGCCCGGGGCACCGCGATCCTGCTCGCACTCAGCACCGCGACCGCTGTTGCGTCGTTCCTGGTCGTCAGAAGCTTCGCAGGCTTCCTGATCGCCGCGATCCTCTACGCCTGCAGCCAGACCGGCCTCACCGCGGCGCGACAGGCTCTGCTCGCTGGGCTCGTACAGCCTGAAGAACGGACGAGGATCCGCGCATTCCTGCAGTCGACCGTGAACGCCGGACTCGCGGTCGGCGCGCTGCTCGGCGGCGTAGCCCTCCGCTTCGACAGCACAACGGCGTACCTGATCGTCTTCGCGATCGACGCGCTGAGCTTCCTGGTCGCGGCCGCGCTGATCCGCCGCGTGCCGCCGATCGCGACCTCGCTCAGGATCAACGGCGAGCCCAGGCTCGCGGTGCTGCGGGATCGTCCGTACGCCGTTCTCGCGCTGCTCAATGCCGTGATGCTGCTGTTCATGCCGCTGATCAGCCTGGTCGGCCCGCTCTGGATCGTCACCCGGACGAACGCTCCCAGCTGGGCCGTCGCGTCGCTGATGATCGTGAACACGCTCGGCGTCGCGTTCTTCCAGGTGCGGATCGCCAAGGCGGTAAGGGATCTGCGTACGGCGGTCCGTTCCGTCCGGTACGCCGGGATCGCGATGCTGGCCGCCTGCGCGGTGTTCGCAACCACCGCAACCACCGCGACCACCGCGACGCACCTCGGCCCGGCAACGACCGCCGCCGTACTCGTGGCCGCCGCCGCACTCCTCACCGTCGGCGAGATGAAGCTCGCCTCCGGCGCCTGGGAGATCAGCTTCGGTCTGGCCCCCGCCGACAAGCAGGGA
>NZ_DASRVN010000167.1:0-5701 GCF_035655035.1 Kribbella sp.
TACCGGGTGCACCGCGACGCCGTCGCATCTACTCTGGGGAGATGCCGTCCGCTCATCATCTGGTCGCGTTCGCGATCACCGCGTTCATCATCATCGTCGTCCCGGGCCCGAGCGTGCTGTTCATCGTCGGCCGGGCGCTCGCCGTCGGGCGCCGGGAAGCCGTGCTGACGATGGTCGGCAACACCCTCGGCGCCGCGGTCATGCTGGTACTGATCGCCGCCGGGCTCGGCACGCTGATCGCGGCGAGTGCGATCGCGCTGACCGTGGTGAAGCTCGGCGGCGCGGCGTACCTGATCTATCTCGGCGTGCACGCGTTCCGGACCCGCAAGTCGCTGGCCGAGACGCTCGCGACCGGCATCAAGCCGAGCAGCGGGCGGAGGACCGTGCGGCAGGGCTTCCTCGTGGGCGTGACCAACGCCAAGACCGCGGTGTTCTTCGCGGCCGTGCTGCCGCAGTTCGTCGACAAGGGCGCGAGCAGTCCGGCCTGGGCGCAGATCCTGATCCTCGGGCTGATCTTCACGCTGATCGCGCTCTGCTCGGACAGCATCTGGGCGTTCGTCGCCGGTACGGCGCGGGAGTGGTTCGCCCGCTCCCCGCGCCGCCTCGAGCTGGTCGGCGGCACCGGCGGCCTGATGATCATCGGCCTCGGCGCCAGCATCGCGGTTTCGGGGACTAAGGACTAGTACGACGTCCGGCCGGGACACCCAGCAGGGCGAGTACTGCGGGAAGCCCGAACGCGACCAGGTACGCCAGTACCGCGGAGTGCGGCTCCATTGCCGCGAACAACGATCCGCCGATCGCCAGGATCGTTGCCGTTGACAACGAATCGCTGAGTTGCGCGGCCGAGCTGTTCGCGCCCTGCTCGTCCCGTTCGGAGTACTCCAGGACCAGCACCGACAGGGTCGGGAACACCGTCCCCATCCCGAACCCGGTCAGGCTCCAGCCGAGGATGCCGACCAGGATCGGTACCTGCGGACTGAGCGTCAGCGCCGCGGTGATGATCCCGAGCACGATCGCCACCATCCCGGCCTGCAGGAAGACGGCATGTGAGAACGGCTGCTTCGGGCGGCCGCGGTACCACGACGCCGCCGACCAGCTCAGCGCGCTGACCGTCAGCACCAGGCCTGCCAGCGCCGGGGACAGCCCGCGCTGCCGGGTCAGCATCAGCGGCAGGAACACCTCCGCGCCGAACCCGGCCGCCGCGACCAGCCCGCGCAACGCGATCACCGACGGCAGCCCGCGCCCGAACGTGAACGTCCCCGACGGCAGCAGCCGCGGGCCGAACCCGACCACCCCGGCCAGCCCGATCGCCAGCAGCACGATCTGGAGTACGCCGCGCTGCTGGCCGCCGTAGTGCAGCAGCCCGACACCGACCGCCGCCGCGATCGCCCACACCGCCCGCTTGTCCCACAGCTTGCCCGGACGTACGTCGTACGCGCTCCCCCGGGCCAGCCCCGGCCGCATCACGAGCACGGCCGGTATCGCGATCACCGGCACCGCGAGGAACACGATCCGCCAGCTGGTGTGCTCGACGATCAGGCCCGCGATCGTTGGCCCGACCAGCGATGGTACGACCCAGCCGGTCGCGAACGCGGCGAAGATCCGCGGGCGCAGGCGGGCCGGGTACAGCTGGCCGACGACGACGTACAGCGCGACCATCAGCAGCCCGGAGCCGAACCCCTGGATGACCCGGCCGACGACCAGGATCTCCATCGACGGCGCCAGGCCCGCGATGATCAGCCCCGCCAGGAACCACGCCGTACCGTGCCAGAGCGGGCGCGTCGGACCCTTGAGATCACACCAGGTGCCGGAGACAACCATCGCGACGACTCCGGACGCGAGTGGCCCGCCGAACGCGAGCGCGTACAGGCTGAGCCCGTTGAGCGACTGCGCCACGGTCGGCATCGCAGTCGCGACCGCCAGCGACTCGAACGCGGTCAGCGTGATCAGCGCAACCATTCCGATGGTGAGTGCGCGGTACTGCGGAGAGAGGACGCCATCGGTCTCGGTGACCGGCTCGGCAACGGTGGTCATGCCGAGAACTGTCGGTCCTCAAGTGCGCTTTAAGTCAACTAGAGAACGGCGGCGAGGACCAGCGCGACGATCGGCGGGACGGCCTGGGCTGCCGCGGCGCGGGCCATCCGGCGGTCGGAGGCGACCAGTACGACGCCGGCGCCGGCCATGCACGCACAGGCGAACAGCGCGATCGCGTGCCCCTTGTCGCCGCCCCAGATCAGGCCGCCGAGCGCGCCGATCGCCAGGAACAGGTTGTAGAACCCCTGGTTGAACGCCCACGGTCGCGCGGCCTCGACCTCGGTCTCCTTCACCAGGAACCGGCCGTACGTGCTGGGCTTGCGGAACAGCAGGCTCTCCATGGCGAACACGACCACATGGAACAGCCCCGCAATAACCACGAAGATCTGCGCGATCACGTTCATGCGGGGAACGTACCGCTACGCGCGCCAATCCGTGGCGAAGGCGCGCGCTGGGTTGCTCCGGAACGCCGCCTCGGCGACGTCGGCGCCGAAGTACTGCGTGATGCGGGGGCGCAGGTGGGTGAGCAGGTACGGCATGCCGGGGCCTTCGCCGGTGGCGGCGCGGGCGCGGGCAGTGGTGGTGTCGCCACCGAGCAGCAGGCGATCGGCGTACCCGGCGTCGATCAGTGCGCCGAGGCAGTCCATCAGTCGCGGGTCGGTCGCGCTGTTGGCCCGCGACGGACCGTCGAACGCGAGCCACGCGCCGCGGCGTGCGAGCTCGAGGTGCACGCGGTGGTCGGGGAAACGGTTCAGGTGCCCGAGGATGACGGCGGCCGGGTGTACGTCGAGGGTGTCGACGAGCAGATCGAGTACGGCGTCCGCGGCGGAACCGAGCTCGTGGTGGACCGCGATCGGAGCGTTCGTGGCGTGATGCGCCTCGGCCGCGGCGCGGATCACGTGCGCGGCGTGGTCGTCGAGCACGTGGAACCCGCCGGCGACCTTGATCAGGCCGGCCCGGACCTGGGTGTCGCCGATCCCGGTCGTCAGCTCCTGCACGAAGAGCTCGGTCAGCTGGTCCTGCACCTTGTCGACGTACCCGTCCGGGTAGTGCTCCCGCCGATGCAGCCCGGTCGCGGCGACGATCGCCACACCGGTGCGGGTGGAGATCCCCGGGAGCAGGTCGGCGCGGCGGTTCAGCCCGTGCGGCGTCCACTGCACGATCGCCTGCCCGCCGGCGTCCGCGAACGCCCGTACCTCCGCAGTCGCCGCCTCGCCGTCGTCCATCACCTGCTCCGCAGGCAACGCGGCCGATCGAAAGAACAGATGATCATGCGAGTCGGTAACGCCCAGCGCCCCGGGCACCAGATCATTCAAAACCGTACGAACCCGCATCCTCGCCCTCTCCGTCAGCCACCCCAAACGGTAACCGCTCCCGGCTCGCGACCGTTTGAGAGGTTCACCCCTCGGGTTGGCCGTTAGCCGCCTGCCTACAGACCTGTAAGGGGCTTGGTCAGGCGTGAACCTCTCAAACGCCGAGCGCCGGTGGGTGGTGCGGGGCGTGTCACGCACAACACCCGCTCCGGTGGTGCCGGAGCGGGTGCGATGGTTGGGTCAGGCGGCCTGTTGGCCGGACGGGCGGCGGCGGCCGCGACGGCGGTTGGGGCGGCCGGAGCGGGTGCCTTGGTTGCCCTCTGCCGGGGCTCCGCCGCCTTGGGCGGCGGATCGGCCCGCTCCGGTACGGGCGGCTGCGCTGCGGTCGGCTGCGGGGCGGTCGGATGCTCCGCGGTTGGTGCCGGAGCGCCTGCCGCCGGGGCGGCGGGACGAACGGCCCGTGGAGGGCTGGTTGGTGGGGGTTTCTTTCGGGGCTGGGGTTACGTAGGTGCGGTCGCCGGGGGCCAGCTCGGTGAGGAGGGGGTGGCCGGGGGCGAGTTTGGTGGTGGTGGGGGTGATGCCGGCCTTGCGGGTCAGGTCGCGGACGTCGTTGAGCTGGTCGTCGGTCATCAGCGTGACGACCGTGCCTTCGGCGCCGGCGCGGGCGGTGCGCCCGGAGCGGTGCAGGTAGGCCTTGTGCTCGACCGGCGGGTCGGCGTGGATGACCAGCGTGACGCCGTCGACATGGATCCCGCGAGCGGCGATGTCGGTGGCGACCAGCGTGCGCGCCGTACCGTCGGAGAACGCCTCGAGGTTGCGCGTCCGCGCACCCTGCGACAGGTTCCCGTGCAGCTCCACCGCGGGCACGCCCTGGGCGATCAGCTTCTTCGTCAGTGACTTCGCGCCGTACTTCGTCCTGGTGAACACCAGCGAACGACCCGGCGCGGCGGTCAGGTCGACCAGCACCGGCAGCCGCGAGTCCGGCCGGACGTGCAACACGTGGTGCGTCATCTTCGCGACCGGCGACCGCGCCGAGTCCACGCTGTGCGTGACCGGATCGGTCATGAAACGCCGGACGAGTACGTCGACCCCGGCATCGAGCGTCGCCGAGAACAGCAACCGCTGAGCGGTGGCCGGCGTCAGGTCGAGGATCCGCCGTACGGCGGGCAGGAACCCGAGGTCCGCCATGTGGTCGGCCTCGTCGAGCACGGTGATCTCCACCGCGCCGAGCTTCGCGTGCCCGGCCTGGACGTGGTCCTCCAGCCGGCCGGGGCAGGCGACGACGATGTCGGCGCCCTTTCGCAGCGCGGTGATCTGCGGGCCGTGGCCGACGCCGCCGAAGATCGTCATCGAGCGCAGCCCGAGCTTGTCGGCGAGCGGCGTGATCGACGCCTGGATCTGGGTGGCGAGCTCACGGGTCGGCGCGAGGATCAGCGCGCGCGGCTGGTTCGGCCGGCGCTTGCCACCGCTGGCGGCGAGCCTGGCCAGGACCGGCAGCACGAACGCGTAGGTCTTGCCGGACCCGGTCCGGCCGCGGCCGAGAACGTCCTTGCCGGCCAGCGAATCCGGCAGCGTCGCCGCCTGGATCGGGAACGGCGTGTCGACCCCGCCGGCCGCCAGCGCGGCGACCAGGGCGGCAGGTACGCCGAGCTCGGCGAACGTACGGTTGTCAACGGCAACCGTCTCGACGACGTCGTCGCCGAGGGTTCCGGGATCGTTGCTCTCAGCAACCTCAACCCCGGCGGCGGACTGCTGGTTGCGACCGCCTCCGGAGCGCCGCCGACGGCGGGGCCGCGCGGACTCGCCGCGCGGATCACCCGCGGCGGCCGGCTTGCGGTTCTGGGAAGTGGATTGGTTGTGCGTGGTTGTAGACGTGGGGCGGCGGGCCGCCATAGAAGTACTCCAAAGATCGGGGGTCGTCCTGCCCGGCGCGGCCGGGTGGGCCGCGGCGCGTGGTGGTCGACTGCTGGCGCACAGTAGAAGTGCGCTCACCGGCCCGAGGCAGAACTGGGCGGGCCGTCAGGAACAGTGTACGGCACGGATGGGTGCGGCCGGCCGGATTATCCCCAGGACGCTCGTCACACGGGTTACCTTCTGCTCGTGACCGAGTTCCGAGTGGATCCGCCCACCGCCGCCGACGAACGTACGCTCCTGCAGGGTTTCCTCGACTTCCACCGTGGCACGCTGCTGTGGAAGGTCTCCGGGCTGACCGGCGAGCAGCTGGTACGCCGTACCGTCGAGCCGTCGTCCATGTCGTTGATCGGCCTGGTCCGGCATCTCGGCGAGGTCGAGAAGTACTGGTTCCACCGCGCGCTCGCCGGCCACGACTCGCCCGCGAAGTACTGGACCGAAGC
>NZ_DASRVN010000168.1:0-9919 GCF_035655035.1 Kribbella sp.
ACCGCCGCCGGAAGCGGTCGACGGCGCGCCGCCCGCTGCGCATCCAGGCACACGTTGGTGGCGATCCGGTACAGCCAGGTCCGGATACCGGAGCGCTGCTCCCACGCGTCGTACCCACGGAACGCGCGCAGCATCGTCTCCTGCACCGCATCCTCCGCGTCGTACCAGCTCGCGAGCATTCGATAGCAGTACGCCGTGAGCTCGTGGCGGTAAGGCTCCGCGACGTCCGCGAACCCGGTCTTGCCCATTGCGCGTCCTCCAACCCGATCCATCGACTCTCACACGTACAGACGGTCGGCGGCGGCAAAACTCACCACGGCCGGCGCTCGATCCTCGGGTTGAGAAGTTTCGCCGCGCTCCCCGGTCTATCCCCGGCGACACCGCACATTCGCTTCCTGGAGGACCGATGACCGAGAGATCCGTACGTCCAGCACCCGTGACTGTCCGCCGCGGAGCCACCTTGGCGCTCGCCTCGCTGGGAGCGTTCCTGACCTCGCTCGACGTGGTCGTCGTCGCCACGGCGCTTCCCGCGCTGCGCGAGGACCTGGGCGCCTCGCTCGCGGATCTGGAGTGGAACATCAACGCGTACAACCTGGCGTTCGCCGCGCTGATGCTGACCTGCGCCGCCGTCGGCGACCGCATCGGCCGACGTACGACGTACGTCGCCGGGCTCGTCCTGTTCGCCGCATCGTCGGCCGCGGCGGCGCTCGCCGGATCCACCGAGGTCCTGATCGCGGCTCGCGTGATCCAGGGCGTCGGCGCCGCGATGATCCTGCCGCTCACGCTCAGCCTGATCAGCGACGCGTTCCCGAAGGAGAAGCGAGGTACCGCGATCGGCATCTGGGGTGCCGTGACCGGCCTCGGGGTGGCGGCAGGTCCGGTATTGGGCGGGGCGATCGTCGAAGGGCTCTCGTGGCAGTGGATCTTCTGGATCAACGTCCCGATCGCTCTGCTCGTGGCCGTAGGTTCGGTCGTACTGCTCACCGAGACTCACGGTCCCCGCGACCGGCTTGACCCACTCGGGCTGGTCCTGGTCAGCCTCGGCCTGACCGGGGTCGTGTGGGCTGCTGTGCGCGCACCTGACGCCGGGTGGCACAGCGCGGAAGTACTCACGACTCTCGTGGCCGGGCTGGTCCTGCTCGGCGCGTTCCTCGCGTGGGAACGGCGGACCGCTCACCCGATGCTGCCGATCGGGTACTTCGCACGCCCTGGTTTCACCCAGGCCAACCTGGTCGCGTTCTTCCAGTTCGTGTCGCTCCTCGGGTCGCTGTTCATGATGACCCAGCTCTTCCAGATCGGCCTCGGCTACTCGCCGCTGCAAGCCGGCGTCCGCATCCTGGCGTGGATGGCGATGCCGATGCTCGTGGCCCCGATCGCCGGAGCGCTCGCCGACAGGTTCGGCAACCGGCCGTTCATGGCGCTCGGGCTGCTGCTGCAAGGAAGTGGGCTGGTGTGGGTATCGGCCGTCGTCGAGCCAGGCGTCCGGTACGGCGTCCTCGTCGTACCGCTGATCATCTCCGGTATCGGCGTGGCGATGTGCTTCCCCACCGTCGCCAACGCGGTCGTCAACGCCGTACCCGTTGACGACTCAGGCGTCGCGGCCGCCGTCAACACCTCACTCCGTGAACTCGGCGGAGTACTCGGCATCGCACTCGCCGCCGCCCTGTTCGCAACCAACGGCAGCTACGCCACCCCAGCCACCTTCATCACCGGTTTCGCCACCGCAGAACGCACCCTCGGCCTCGTCCCCCTCCTGGGCCTGGTGGCAGCCGTCCTGTCCCCCGCTCCCAGAACCCGTCCTCGAGCCAATGGAGCGCGAGGAGTTTCCGCATGATTGCCTCCGCTCAGTCGTGAGATTGTGACAGAGAGTTTACGGCGAACGGCACTCCGGCGGCGGGGATGATTACAGGTTGTGGATAACGGGAAGTGACCCTGGCGTGCAGGTCCCCCGGAAGTCGCTACGATCTGCGGGAACAGAGTGAGGAACGTTCGAATGATGGTCCGCCCGCTGGCGGGTTTGCCACCACAAGTGTGAGGGTGTGGCTCATGAACATCGGTACCCGGAAGATCGTCGTCGACGAGGCGATCGCGCAACTGCGGCTGTACGCCGAGACGAACGGCGCCGTGCTGCAGTACTACGACGGGCTGCCGGGGATGACCACCGTCGGCGGCTCCGACCCGAACCGGATCACCTTCGAGGACCTGGCCCGGACGATGGTGATCGGGTCGGACCTGCGCGCGATGGACATCCCGTGGCTGCTCGAGGTCGACGTCGAGAAGGATCTGGCGGCGATCCCGGTGGACGCGCGGCTCGAGGACGCGGCGCCGGGCAGTGAACTGTTCGAGGCGGCGATGGCGCTCGACGACAAGTTCACCGGGCACCGCGGGTTCGGCCACGCGAAGAAGTCGAAGCTGCTGCACCTGAAGCGGCCGTACCTGTACCCGGTGACGGACAGCTTCATCCGGATGACCTACGGTACGTCGGCGGCCGGCTCCGCGTTCCTGTCCGCGGTCCGCGACGACCTGGTCAACCCGGCGAACGTCCGCGACTTCAAGCTGCTCCAGGTCCGCCTGATCGCGGAGCCGGCCACCAGCGCCGCCCGGCTGCTCGGCGAGGTGCCGACGCTCCGCCTGCTCGACATCCTCGCCTCCCTGCTGGGCGAGGCGAAGTAGCTACAGCACCCCGAGCCGCGCGAGCGGCTCCACCAGTTCGCGCTCCTCGTACGACAGGTGCGAGAGCAACGTGTCGTCGAGGAGGTCCATGGCGGCACGCAGTCCGTCGATGCTGCCTGAGCCGTCAACGAGCGCGACCAGCGCTTTGTCGACACCCTCCAGCACGTCGTGGATGATCTTGTGCTCCTCCTGCAACCGGTCCACGACCGGCGCCAGGGCGGGGTCGGCGCGCCGCAGGTGCGGGAAGAGCGACGCGTCCTCCAGCGAGTGATGCGTCGTCACAAGCCGGCAGTACGACTCGCAGTACGTCCCTAGAGTCCAGTTGTTCTGCCGCATGGTCATCGTGTTGATGTGCGACCGCGCCGCGCCGACCCCGAGCGTCCCGGCCGCGACCTGCTCCACCAGGTCTCGTACCTGCTCGAGCTCGGCCCGCAGGTGGTCGTGTACGTCGATCAGGTGCTGCCCCGACTGCAGCTGGTACGGCGTATACGTCCGTGACGGGTCCTGCGCCGGTCCCGTCGGCCGCTCCGCCTCATCCAGCAGCTGTACTGCGCTCCGCCGTACAGCAGGAGGCGGTGTCGGTACGACGCCGAAGCCCGTCGCAGGAGCCACTGCCACAGCAGCACCGGAGCGCGCTACCGAGACAGCCTCACGTACACCCGCAGCGACCTCAGAGAAGCGCCTGATGTCGTCAGGGTTGTCAGAGGCAAGGATGTACGTACTGATGCCCTCCCCCAGCGTCAGCTCCGTCAGCTGGTCGATCCACAGCTCCTCTGGCCCCTGCAGGAACCCGCCACGCCCACTGAACTGCCCGGCGATGTTGTAGAGCCGCCGTACCGCTGCAGGATCTCTGCCGGCGTCCACGGCCGCCTCGTCGATCACCTTGTTCATAGCGGCCAACTCGTCCGGCCCGGCGTACCCGCTGCTCGGCAGCCAGCCGTCGGCGAGCCGTCCGGTCAGTGCGAGCATCCGCGGCTTGTACGCACCCAGCCAGATCGACACGTCGTGCGCAGGCGCCGGACCGCGCTTGGCACCGGCCACGGTGTAGTGCTTGCCTTCAAGCCGGATCCCACCGCCTTCAGGCGTCCACACCTCGCGCATGATCGCAATGGCTTCCTCAAGAGCGGTGATGCTCTGCCCTGTCGTCAACCGCGGGCCTGCGTTCGCTGCAACCGCCTCCAGGAACCCACCGGCGCCCAGACCGAGCTCCACCCGCCCGCCGGTGATCAGGTCCAGAGTCGCGACGCTGCGCGCCAGGACGACCGGGTGTCGCAGTGGGAGGTTGGCGACGTTGGTCGTCACCTTGATGCGCTCGGTCTGCGCGGCAACGACGGACAGCAACGTCCACGCGTCCATCAGCCGCGGCTGGTACGGATGGTCCTGGAAGCTGACCAGGTCCAGCCCGACCTGCTCGGTCAGCTGGGCCAGCGCGATCACGCGGTCCGGGGCGTCGACCGCAGGGGTCAGGAAGGTGCCGAAGGCCACCTCATGGCGATAGTCCATGCGGTCAAACTACTTCGCTAGGTAAATAATCTCAACTACAGAACATCTACTGCCGGACGAGCAGCGCGAACGCCTCGGCCGGACTCAGCTCCGCGCCGCGTGCGTACGCCGCCTGGTAGCCGGGGGACGAGGCCGCCGCCGCGACCGCGCGGTCCAGGTCCTCCGTCTCGGTGGCAGCCATCAGATAGTTCTCCGAGGCCCGGGTGGCCGCCGTACATCCGAGCAGCACAGCAGCGAGCGTCTTGTCCGGGTGACAGCCAGCAATCCCCTCCAGCGCCCAGCACATGCCACGCAGCGAGTCGAACTCCTCCGACACCTGGAAAGCCTCCGTGTGCAGCGCCAGCGCGTCCTCCAGCCGCCCTTGCAGCTCTCTGACGAACCCGAGCTCGTCCAGCACGAGCGACAGGTACAGGACCGCGTCCTGCTGCCGGCGAGCGACGTCGATCAGCGCCTGCAACCGCTCCGACGCTTCCTCGAGCGCCCCGGAACGGCGCGCCGCGAACGCGAGCACGATCTCCGCCAACGCCTGCGTCGCACGCTGCCCCTGCTCGGTGGCCAACCGTACTGCGCGCTCACCGTACGACTGTGCCGCGTCGTAGCGGCCCTGCCGGATCGACGTCCAACCGAGCATGCCCAACTCGTTCGCGAGCTCTGGCCACAGCCCAAGCTCCTCCGCGGCAGCAACGCCTTCCAGGTGCAGCCGCTCCGCCTCGTCGAAGTCTCCGACGAGCTCAGCGTGCGCTCCGAACCAGCTAGTCGCCTGCAGCAGACCCCAACGGTCCCCCAGCGACCGGAAGATCGCGCTACTCCGCAACGCGTCGTCGTACAGCGCCGGCAGGTCAGCCCGCACATGCGCGTGCTTTGCCCTTGCGGCCAGTACTGCGCCAACGCCCCACTGGTTCCCGTCTGCCTCAAAACGCTTCAGTGCGCTGTCCAGCAGGATCTGACACCCAGCCAGGTCACCTGCATCGCTCGCTGCATAGCCAACCCACCACTGGCCCATCCCATCAGCAGTGTCGATCCAGCGGTCCCGCTCGGCCGCGGCCTCCGGGCGTCCAAGAAGGTACAAGTACCCGGCCCGCCACGTCCCGGCTCGCGCAGACCCCGGTACTGCTTCCAGCGAACGCAGTGCCTCCAAGTGACGCCCACGGAGGAACCAGTACCACGCCAGCGCATCCACCAGCCGCTCCGCCAGGTCCAACTGCCCAGTGGTCACAGCACGATCCAGTGCGGTCCTGAAGTTGGCCGAGTCGTCGTCCAGCAGTTGCAGCCACCGACTCTGCTCAGCACCGAAGAGCTGTGCCGACTCAGCCAGCGCCACGTAGTACACCAAATGCCGCTGCCGCACAGCCTCCAGCTCACCGGAGGCCTGGAGCTTGTCGACGCAGTACGCCGCAACCGACTCCAGCAACCGGAAGCGCGTCCCCTCAACAGGTACGACAAGCGACCGGTCGACGAGCCGCACCAACACATCCAGTACGTCGTCCTCGCCGCAAACAGCCGCAGCCGCTTCCGCCGTACAGCCATCTGCGTGTACTGCGAGGCGCTGCAGCACGGACTGCTCCGCCGGGTCGAGCAGCTCCCAGCTCCAGTCGATCATCGCGTGCAACGTCTGCTGCCGTGGCGCCGCGCCGCGGTGCCCTGTCGCCAGTAACCGGAAGCGGTCGTCCAGCCGCGCTACCAGCCCCTGTACGCCAAGCGCCCGTACTCGCGTAGCCGCAAGCTCCAGCGCCAACGGAATCCCGTCCAGCCGCCGGCACAGTACTGCGACGTCAGCAACGGTCTCCTCCGTCAGAGCGAATCCACGTGACGCCGCAGCAGCACGGGTGACGAACAACTGCACCGCGCTGCACTCCTGCACCGTCTCCGGCACGGAATCGACTCCCGGGATCACCAGCGGCGGAACGCTCCACACCACCTCACCAGCCAGTCCTAGCGGCTCACGACTCGTCGCCAACACCTGCAGCCCCGGAGCAGCGGCCAGCAACCGGTCGGTCAGTACTGCGACCTCCTCGATCACCTGCTCGCAGTTGTCCAGCACGAGCAGCCGGGATCCCATCACCGCGGCCAAACGGTCGACAATCGCCTCTCCGGTGTCCCGCAGATCCAGCGCGTCCCGCACTGCGTCCGTCAGCGCGTTGCTGACCGACAGAGCGTCTCGCGTTACCGCAGCCAGCTCCACCAGCACGACACCATCCGCGAACCGATCAGCAATCGCGGCAGCGGCTGCAAGCGCCAGACGGGTCTTACCGACACCGCCAGGCCCAGTCAGCGTCAGCAACCGAGCTGCGCCGAGAGCCGCCCCAAGATCGGCGAGAGCATCGTCCCGGCCGATCAGCTCGGTCACGTGGGCAGGCAGGTTGTTGCGCGCGTGCGGCAGCTCCTGCGTCAGGATCGACTGCTGCAACGCGACCAGCGACGGGCTCGGGTCCAGCCCGAGCTCTTCCACCAGCAGCGAACGGACCTCGTCAAAACTCGCCAGGGCCTCGCTTTGACGACCTGCGCGGTACAGGGCCTTCATCTGAGCGGCCCGCAGTCCCTCACGCAATGGGTGCTCACGGACGAGGTCCAACAGGTCTGCCACCGACAGGTCCGCCCGCTCGCACGCGCTCAGGCGCTCATCCGTCAGCCTGGCGACAGCTGTCTCAACAAACGCCTCGTCGGCGAAGTCGGCGTACGCCGGGCCCCGCCACAGTGCCAGCGCCTCGTCGACCGCCCCAGCCTCCAGCAACTCCCGGAAGCGGAGAGCGTCACACACAGAACGCTCAAGGTCGATGGAGTACCCAGCAGGGCCGGATCGAACCAGTGAGCGGCTACCGGGCTCGGCGTCCTCGAAAGCGCGGCGCAACTGCGACACCTTCGCCGACAGGGTCCCAGACGGGTTGCCCGGCAGCTCAGTACCCCACAGGTGGTCGATGAGCCGGTCAGCAGGCACCGGGCGGCCTTCGTGCACCAGCAGGTCGGCCAGCAGCGCACGCACCTTCAGTCCCTGGATGACCACGGGTGTTCCCGCGTCCGTCCAAGCCGTCACCGGTCCCAGCACCCCGAAGCGCACGACCGAACCCTAACCGGAAAGAAACCGTAAACGCCTTCCGGCAGAGTCTGGCTCAGACGGAAGGAGGACGGCATGCGACTGGCAGTGATCATCGGCAGCACCCGCCGTGGCCGCTTCGGCCCGACGGTCGCGCACTGGCTCGCTCAGCAGGCCGGCAAGCAGTTCGAGGTCGACCTGGTCGATCTGGTGACCGCGAACCTGCCTGACACGCTGCCTGACACCGACGAAGCAACACCGCTAGAGGTGCAGCAACTCGGCATCAGGCTCGCAACTGCGGACGCGTTCGCCGTCGTCACTCCTGAGATCAACAGCAGCTTCCCGGCTCCGCTCAAGACCGCTCTGGACTGGTACTACGAGGAGTGGCACGCGAAGCCGGTAGCGATCGTCAGCTACGGCCGTGAGCACGGCGGCTGTCACGCGACCGCACAGCTGCGGCAGGTCTTCACAGAGCTGCACGCCGTCAGCATCCGCAACACCGTTGCCCTGCCCTGCTACTGGGAGCAGTTCACTGCAGACGGCGGCTGGCCCAAGCCGTCCGCCGGCTACGAAGCAGCAGCCAAGCTCATGCTCGACCAGCTCGTCTGGTGGGCCGAAGTACTGCGCGACGCCCGCAAGCGGCGTCCGTACCAACCGTGAGAGGAAAGACCCATGAGGAAGCTGATCGAGACCACCTTCGTCACGCTGAACGGCGTCATCGAGGACCCGCAGAACTGGAGCCCGCCGTACTGGGACGACGAGCACATGGCGTACAACCAGAGCCTGATGGAGGGTGTCGAGGCGCAGGTGCTCGGCCGGGTCACCTACGAGGGCTTCGCCGACGCCTGGCTGTCCCGCGCCGGTGACCCGTTCGCCGACGTGTTCAACGCGATGCCGAAGTACGTCGCGACCCGTACGCTGACCGAGTGGAAGTGGAACGCCCAGCCGCTCGAGGGCGACGCGGCCGACGCGGTACGGCGGCTGAAGGAGTCGGACGGCGGCGACCTGATCAAGTTCGGCACCGGGTCGTTCTCGAAGACGCTGCTGGAGCACAAGCTCGTCGACGAGTACCACTTCTGGATCTTCCCGGTGGTTGCCGACGGCACCAACATGCTGCACGGCAGCGGCATCGGCCCGACGCACCTCGAACTGCTCGGCACCACGACCTTCAAGTCCGGCATCGTGGTCCACAAGCTCGCCCCCAAGACGCAGGCGTGAACGGAGAGTCATGACCGAGATGAAGCCCGAACAAGCCCGGCGGTGGATCGTCGAGCACACGCGGCGGCTGGCGGAATCCGCCGCCGCGGCCGGGCCTGGTACCGCGGTGCCGACGGCGCCGGGGTGGACCGTCAAGGAGTTGGTCGAGCACGTGGGCCAGACGCAGCACTGGGTCGCGGAGCTCGTCGAGCGGCGCATCGCCGACCCCACGCAGTTGCCCACGGAGGTCGCCGTACTCCCGGCCGACCACGCCGCGTGGCCGGGTTGGCTGGCCGAATCCTCGCAGCGGGTGGCGGGGGCGTTCTCCGACGAGGCGTTCGACGCGCCGGTGTTCAACGCGGCGGGCGATGAGCGGTCCGGGGCAGAGTTCTGGATGTCCAGCTCGGTCAACGAGGCGGTCGTGCACGGGTTCGATGCCGCCAACGCGGCGGGGCGTTCGGTCGAGATCGACGCCGATGTCGCGGCGGCTCTGATCAGCAACCACTTTGCGATGCTCACGTCCCCGACCTGGGCGATGCAGCGGGCCGAATCCGCGCACGCTGTTCGCGGGACCGGGCAGACTTTGCAATGGCTGGCTACCGACGGTGGGGCGTGGTTCGTCGAGCGGCGGCCGGACGGGGCGACCTGGCAGCCCGGGACCCGCGCGGCCGATGTGACCGTGACCGGTCCGGCCGGATCGCTGCTGCTGGCGCTCACCCGCCGCATCCCACTGACCGACGCCGCCGGCATCAACGTCGACGGCGACGTCTCCCTCGCCCACCACTGGCTCAACAACACCGCCCACGTCTCCGGCTGACCAGCCGGCACGGCGCGAGACCCGGCTGAGGGCGGTACGGCCGCGACCCGGCCGACGGCGGGTACGGCCACGGCCAGCCGGAGCGGGGTACGGCCGACAGGGGATGCGGCGCCCGCGTCAGCTGAACGAGGTGCGGTCGGCGTACCGGCTGAGCGGAGTCGGCCGGCACACAGGCTGAGCGGCGTACGGCCAACAGCGGGTGCGGCGCCCGCGTCAGCTGAACGAGATGCGACCAGCGGACCGGCTGAGCGGAGTGCGGCCGGCACACAGGCTGAGCGGGGTACGGCCGACCGGAGGTGCGGCGCCCGCGTCAGCTGAGCGGCAGGGCAGGCGCACAGGCTGAACGGGGTACGGCCGGTACACAGGCTCAGCGCGGTACGGCCGACAGGGGGCGCGGCGCCCGCGTCAGCTGGACGAGGTGCGGCTGGCGCACCGGCTGAGCGTGGTGCGGCCGACGTACCGGTTGAGCGGGTGCGGCGGGCGTACCGGTTGAGCGGGGTACGGCCGACATACCGGTTGAGCGGGTGCGGCGGGCGTACCGGGTGAGCGGGGTACGGCCGACATACCGGTTGAGCGGGGTACGGCCGGCGGACCGGTTGAGCGGGGTACGGCCGGCGTACCGGGTGAGCGGGGTACGGCCGACATACCGGTTGAGCGGGGTACGGCCGGCGGACCGGTTGAGCGGGGTACGGCCGGCG
>NZ_DASRVN010000169.1:0-14790 GCF_035655035.1 Kribbella sp.
CTGCAGGGCGCACGGGACGCGGGTGGACTCCTGGACGTCGACCCGCGCCGCTCGGCCACCGCGGGACTGACGTCCGACGGTGCCGGGATCCACCTGCAGCCGACGCCCGGTACGGACTTGGCTCTGCTGCTCGCCCTGACCCACGTCGTACTCCAGGAAAGCCTTGCAGACACCGCTTTCCTGGCCGAACGGGTCGACAATCCTGACTTGTTGATTCGTTCGACCGCGTCGTGGTGGCCGGAGCGTGCGGAGCGGGTGACCGGCGTACCGGCTGCGACCATCCGGCGTACGGCGCGCGTACTGGCGGCGGCTGCTCCGGTGCACGGTGGTGCGGGTGCGTACATCCTCACCGGGCGGGGCGCGGAGCAGCACAGCAAGGGCACCGACACGGTGACGGCTTGTATCAACCTTGCGCTGGTGCTCGGGCTGCCCGGGCGGGTGGGGAGTGGGTACGGGTGTATCACCGGGCAGGGCAATGGACAGGGCGGGCGGGAGCACGGGCAGAAGGCGGACCAGCTGCCGGGTTACCGGAGCATCGAGGAACCGGCAGCGCGTGCTTTTGTGGCGGGTGTCTGGGGTGTGGCTGCGGACGAGTTGCCACGAGCCGGGAAGAGCGCGGTTGAGCTGATCGATGCGCTCGGTACGGCGGACGGGCCGCGGGCGTTGCTGGTGCACGGGAGCAACCTGCTGGTGTCGGCGCCGAACCTTGCCTCGGTGCGCGAGCGGTTGTCCGCGCTGGAGTTGCTGGTGGTTGCGGATGTGGTGCCGTCCGAGACCGCGTTGCTGGCGGACGTCGTTTTCCCGGTGACGCAGTGGGCCGAGGAAGACGGGACGATGACGTCCCTCGAAGGGCGGGTACTGCGCCGCCGGGCCGCGGTGGCCGCGCCGGGCGAAGTACGCAGCGATCTCGCGGTCTTCGCCGGGCTGGCGGAAAGGCTCGGAATTCCGGGGTTTCCTACGGATCCGGCCGAGATGTTCGAGGAGCTGCGCCGGGCGAGTGCGGGCGGGAAGGCCGACTACTCGGGGATCACCTGGGAGCGGCTGGACGCGGGCGAGGAACTGTTCTGGCCGGTGCCTTCCGAGGGTCATCCGGGGACGCCGCGGTTGTTCGCCGGCGGTTTCGCGACGCCGGACGGGCGGGCGCACGTCGTACCGGTCGATCACCGGCCGGTCGCGGACGACCTGCGCGGGGAGGCGCCGCTGTACCTGGTAACCGGGCGGCTGTTGCAGCACTACCAGAGCGGGGCGCAGACGCGGCGGGTGCCGGAGTTGGCGGCGGCGGAGCCGGAGGTGTACGCGGAGCTGCATCCGCGGGTGGCGGCGCAGTTGGGGATCGGCGACGGGCGTCCGGTGCGGTTGCGGACCGCTCGTGGATCGATGGTGCTGCCGGCCCGGATCACGCCGGACGTTCGGCCGGACACCGTTTTCGTACCGTTCCACTTCGGCGGGGCGGAGGCGGTCAACGAGCTCACCAACGACGCGCTCGACCCGGTGTCGCGGATGCCGGAGTTCAAGGCGTGCGCGGTGCAGGTGACGGCGGCCGAGCTCGGCGCGACGGGGGTGCCGGCATGAGGGTCGTGATCATCGGCGGCGGAATGGCCGGGCGGCGGTTGGCGGAGTTGCTGCCGTCGTACGACGTGACCGTGCTGGGGGACGAGCCGTCGTACAACCGGTCGCGGCTGACCGAGTACGTCGCCGGCCGGGCCGAGGTTGCTGTCGGCAACGAGCCGGTGGTGGGCGCGGTTGCGGTGGATCGGGTCCGCCGGGTCGTTAGTGGCGCTGATGGGGTGGAGTATCCGTACGACCGGTTGGTGTTCGCGACCGGAGCCGTCCCGGTGGTGCCGGACTGGGTCGAGGGCGGGCTGGTGCTGCGGTCTGTCGAGGACGCTCGGGCGGTGGTCGCGGCGGCTGGTACGGCGCGGCGGGCCGTCGTACTGGGCGGCGGCGTACTGGGGGTGGAAACCGCTTGCGCACTGCGTGAACGTGGTGTTGCCGTCACGCTGGTCCACGACGGGGAAACCCTTCTGCACAAGACGATCCACCCCTCGGCGGGTCGTCGGCTGACTCGCGCCGTACGTCGTCTCGGCATCGAGGTCCTGCTGAACACCCAGCTGCAGCCCGGTCACCAGATCCACGGCGACCTCCTGATCGTCGCCTGCGGCGTCCGCCCCCGCACCGAGCTGGCCACGGGCCTCACCGTCCGGACCGGGATCGTCGTCGACGAAACCTTCACAAGCCCCGACGACCCCTACGTACACGCGATCGGCGACTGCGCCGAGCTGAACGGCACACTCACCGGAACGGTCACCTCGGCCTGGACCCACGCAGAACGACTAGCCACCCACCTGAACACGCGTGCACCCGTTCCTACCCCGGGAGTTGCTGGGGTTGAGGTTGTTCGGGTTACGGCGGGTGGGCTTGATGTGCTGGTTCTGGGGGGTAAGGACGACGTGGGGGAGGTTGTCCGGCTGGAGGACGATTCGCGGTATGTCCGGGCCGTCCTGCGGGACGGGGTGGTCCGGGCCGCGGTGGTGGTGGGGGCGCCGGAGGTTGCGGCGGAGTTGGTGTTGCTGGCGGATCGCGGGACGCCGGTTGTCGCGGACGGGTTGCTTGGCGGGCCCAACGAAGTACCGAAGAAGAAGGTGCCGACCGTGTGCAGGTGCAACGGCGTCACCAGGGTCGCGATCGAGGCGGCCTGGCGTGGGGGTGCCGACAGTGTCGCCGGCATCGCCGCCACGACGCGGGCGACGACCGGGTGCGGGACGTGCACCGGCGCCGTCGGCGAACTGCTCGACCGCCTCCGGCGCGGCGAGACCGAACCCGTCCCGAGCAGGAGGGCGACGATGGCAGAGCTGAACAAGGCCAAGCACGTGGTGGTGGTCGGCGGAGGAATGGTCGCCCACCGGCTGGTCGAGGCGCTCCGGCAGCGCGACACGGACGTCGGGTACCGGATCACCGTGTACGCCGAGGAGCCGCGGCTCCCGTACGACCGGGTCGCCCTGACCAGCTACTTCTCCGGCCGCGACCCACACGACCTGTCGCTCGGCGACCCGGACCTGTGGGACGACCCCGCGGTGAACCTCCGCAAGGGCGTGCGGATCACCGCGATCGACACCACCGCGAAGACCGTGACGACGGCGCGCGGCGAGGTCAGTGGGTACGACGAACTCGTCCTCGCGACCGGTTCGTCCGCCTTCGTTCCACCGGTGAAGAACAACGACGCCCAAGGTTGTTTCGTCTACCGCACCATCGACGACGTGGCCGCGCTCCGCGTCTACGTCGAGCGCCTGAAGTCCGAGGGCAAGCAGGTCAACGGTGTCGTCGTCGGCGGCGGCCTGCTCGGGCTGGAGGCGGCCGGCGCGCTCCGGGCGCTGGGTGCCGCGACGAAGGTGGTCGAGTTCGCGCCCCGCCTCATGCCGCTGCAGGTCGACGAGGGCGGCGGTGCCGCGCTGGCCCGGTTGATCGCCGACCTCGATGTCGACGTACTCACCGAAACCGCTTGCCAGCGGGTGAAACTCACCTCCCAGGGCGCGGCCCGCGCGATGGCTGTTGCCGACGGCCCCGATCTGCCGGCGGACGTGGTGGTGTTCGCGACCGGCGTCCGTCCGCGCGACGAGCTCGGCCGCGAGGCGGGCCTGGCGATCGGTGAGCGTGGCGGTGTCGTGGTCGACGAGGCCTGCCGTACGTCGGTGCCGGGCGTGTGGGCGATCGGCGAAGTCGCTTGTATCGAAGGCCGGGTGTGGGGATTGATCGCCCCCGGCTACACGATGGCCGAGATCGTCGCGGACCGCCTGCTGGGTGGCGAGGCGACGTTCCCGGGCGCGGACACGTCGACCAAACTGAAGCTGCTCGGCGTCGACGTCGCGAGCTTCGGTGACGCCTTCGGTATGACGGAGGGCGCGCTGGACATCGTGTACGCCGACCCGGTGGCCGGCGTCTACAAGAAGCTCGTGCTGTCCGACGACGCCCGTACCCTGCTCGGCGGCATCCTGGTCGGCGACGCGTCGGCGTACTCCGGACTCCGCCCGATGGTCGGCCGCGAACTCGGCGCCGACCCGGCCGCGTTCCTGCTCCCGGAAGGCGCCGCACCGGCCCAGCTGGAACTGCCGGACGACGCACCGGTCTGCTCGTGTAACAACGTGTCGGCGGGCACGATCCGGTGCGCGGTACGGGACGAGGGCTGCACCGACATCAAGTCAGTGTGTGGGAAGACTCGCGCGGGCACCAGTTGCGGATCCTGCCTGCCGATCGTCAAGAACCTCCTGAACACCGAGCTGACCAAGGCCGGCGTCGAGGTCAGCAAGGCGCTCTGCGAACACTTCGCGCTGTCCCGCGCCGAGCTGTTCGACGCGGTCCGGGTCACCGAGCTGCGTACGTTCAGCGAGATCGTCGAGCGGCACGGCACCGGCCGCGGCTGCGACATCTGCAAGCCCGTGGTGGCGTCGATCCTGGCCAGCATCGACCCGGCCGGGCACGTCCTCGACGGCGAGCGCGCGACGCTGCAGGACACCAACGACCACGTGATGGCGAACATGCAGAAGGACGGCACGTACTCCGTCGTCCCGCGGATCCCCGGCGGCGAGATCACGCCGGAGGGGCTGATCACGATCGGCGAGGTGGCGCGTGACTTCGGGCTGTACACGAAGATCACCGGCGGCCAGCGGGTCGACCTGTTCGGCGCCCGGATCGAGCAGTTGCCGGCGATCTGGAAGCGGCTGGTGGACGCCGGGTTCGAGTCGGGACACGCGTACGGCAAGGCGTTGCGGACCGTGAAGTCGTGCGTCGGCTCCACCTGGTGCCGGTACGGCGTGCAGGACTCGGTCGGGATGGCGATCGCGCTGGAGCTGCGGTACCGCGGGCTGCGCTCGCCGCACAAGCTCAAGCTCGGCGTCTCCGGCTGCGCGCGCGAGTGCGCCGAGGCCCGGGGCAAGGACGTCGGCGTGATCGCGACCGAGAAGGGCTGGAACCTGTACGTCGGCGGCAACGGCGGGATGACGCCCCGGCACGCGGAGCTGCTCGCGTCCGATCTGACCGACGAAGAGCTGTTCCGGACCGTGGACCGTTTCCTCATGTACTACATCCGGACCGGGGACCGTTTACAGCGGACCTCGGTGTGGATGCGGGAGATCGGCCTGGATCAGGTGCGCGACGTGGTGCTGAACGACAGCCTCGGCATCGCCGCCGACCTGGACGCCGCGATGGCGCGGCACGTCGACTCGTACGTCGACGAGTGGCGCGCGACGCTGACCGACCCGGACAAGCTGGCCCGGTTCGTGTCGTTCGTGAACGCGCCGGACCAGCCCGACGCCGACCTGCGGTACGTCGTCGAGCGCAACCAGCCGCGCCCGGCCACCCCGGCCGAACGCGGCCGGCTGGAGCCGGTCCTGCTGGCCGGTCCTCGATTGGAGGTACGCCGATGAACGTCTGCGCCTTCGACGTACTGTTGCCGGAGCGGGGCGTCGCCGCGTTGCTCGGCGACGTACAGATCGCGCTGTTCCGCACCCACGACGGGGAGGTGTTTGCCATCGGCAACCAGGACCCGTTCAGCGGGGCGAACGTGATGTCGCGGGGCATCGTCGGCAGCCGCGGCGACGTACCGACGGTGGCGTCGCCGATGTTCAAGCAGGTCTTCGATCTGCGCACCGGTGCCTGTCTGGACGATCCGGCGGTGTCGCTGCCGGTGTATCCGGTGACGATTCGCGACGGTCAGGTAGTGGTGGGTTCCGGTGATTAGGAGCGGTCCACTCAGCGGCTGCACGATCGCGGTCACCGCGCACCGGCGCGCGGAGGACCTGATCGCGTCGTTCGAGCGGCGCGGGGCGAAGGTGGTGCACGCGCCGACGCTGCAGATCGTGCCGGTCGCCGACGACCACGCGCTGCTCGAGGCCACCCGGCGGGTGATCGCGAACCCGCCGGACGACGTGGTGGTGACCACCGCGGTCGGGTTCCGCGGGTGGGTGGAGGCCGCGGACACCGCCGGGCTCGCGGCGGACCTGCTCGGGACGCTCGAGCAGGCACGGATCCTGGCGCGCGGCCCGAAGGCGCGGGGCGCGATCCGGGCCGCCGGACTGGTCGAGCACTGGTCGGCGCGGTCCGAGACGACGGCCGAAGTGGTCGAGTGGTTGCGCGCGCAGGGCGTCGACGGCCGGAAGATCGTCGTACAACTGCACGGGTTGTCCGATCCTGCGTTGCAGGAGGCGTTGCGGTCGGCGGGTGCTTCGGTGCGTGGGCTGGAGGTCTACCGGTGGGGTCCGGCGCCTGATCCGGTCGTGGTGGAGCGGATGATCTCGCAGGTCTGCGGCGGGACCGTGGATGCGGTGGTGCACACGTCGGCGCCGGGTGCGCAGGCGATGCTGGATGCGGCGGCGTTGAACGGGCAGTACGACGAGTTGGTGGCGTCGTTGCGGACCGGGCGAGTGCTCAACGCGTGCGTTGGACCGGTGACGGCGGGGCCGTTTGTGGCGTTGGGGTTGGAGCCGTTGGTGCCGGATCGCTTCCGGTTGGGGGCGCTGATCCGGATCGTCACCGACCGGCTCACGGACGACAACGCGCGGTCGATCGAGACGGAGTTCGGCCAGTTGGTGATCCGCGGCGGCGCGGCGGTGCTGGACGGCGTCGTACTGCCGTTGGGGCCTGGACCGCGGGCCGTGCTCGCCGCGCTGGTCGCGGCGGGCGGGGACGTGGTGTCGCGGCCGGAGCTGCTGGCGGTGCTGCCGGGTGCGGAGGACGTGCACGCGGTGGAGGTGACGGTCAACCGGCTACGTACGGCGGTCGGACGCCCGGAGCTGGTCCGCACAGTTGTCCGCCGCGGCTACCGCCTAGCCGTCGAGTCCGCCGGAGTACCGACGTGACCGATCTGATTGCGGTTGCGCATGGGACGGCGGATGCGCGGGGTCTTCGGGTCGTTCACGAGCTCGTGCGGCAGTTGGCGGTGCTGCGGCCGGACGTGCCGATCTCGCTGGGGTTCGTCGACCTCGTCACGCCCGCGCTGCCGGCGCTGGTCCGGCGCATCACGGAAGACACAGACCAGGCAGTCGTCGTACCGCTGCTGCTCAGCTCGGGATATCACGTGTACGTCGACGTCGCGGCCGAGGCCAGGCGCTACCCAGGGCGGGTCCACGCGGCCGCTGCGCTGGGACCGGATCCGGTGCTGGTCGACGTACTCGCGGACCGGCTGGGAGACCTGTCGCGGATCGACCAGGTAGTACTCGCCGCCGCCGGCTCGTCCGACCCGCGGGCGCTGGACGACTGCGAGACCACAGCCCAGCTCCTTGCCCAGCGCATCGATCGGCCGGTGCGGGTCGGGTACGTGTCCCGCGGTCACCTCGGCACGGTCCTCTCGCGGACCCCGGGCCGGGTCGCCGTGGCGACGTACCTCCTGGCACCGGGGTTCTTCAACGACCTCGTCCACCGCCACGCCGGCGTACGCCCGGTGACCGCCCCGCTCGCCCCGGACCCGCGCCTGGCCGCTCTGGCGCTGCGGCGGTACGAGCAGGCCAGGCCCGACACCGAGATCGTGGTGCCGCGTGACGGTGCTTGCTTGTCGGGTGGTGGGGGAGCATCGTGGGGGTGTGAACGGGAAGCAGAAGTGGGATGAACTGAGCCCTGGCAAGCAGCGGCTGATCGTGGTCGGCGCGGTGGCCGAGACCGTGCTGAAGGCCGTCGCACTGGCCGACCTCGCCCGGCGCCCGGCGTCCCAGATACGAGGACCGAAGCCACTCTGGGCGCTGGTCCTCACCGTCTTCAACTCCGTCGGCGCCGCGCCAGCCGCCTACTGGCTCTTCGGCCGCCGCAAGACCAGCTGACAGCCCGGTAGTTTGGGGGCACCATGCCTGAGGCCGCACACACGGTCCGGATCAACCGGCACCCCGCCGAGGTCTTCGCGTACTTCGCGGACGGCGAGAACGACCCGCAATGGCGTACCTCCGTCAAGGAGATCAGCCGGAACGGCCCGATCGGCCCGGGCGCGACGTACCACCAGCGAATCGCCGGCCCCGGCGGCCGCGCGATCCCCTCGGACTACCGCGTGACGGCGTACGAACCCGACACCCACCTGGCCTTCGAGGTGACCGCCGGCCCGGTCCGCCCGGCCGGCGACTACCGCTTCACCCCGGTGGAGGACGGAACCGAGGTGACGCTCAAACTCACCGCGAACCTCTCCGGCCTGAAGAAGTTCCTGATGACCAAGCCCGTCCAGCAGTCGATGAACTCCGAGGTCGCCGCCCTCGACCGCGCCAAACAAATCCTCGAGAGCTGAACCACCAACCCGAGGTGTGCCTCCTCTGCCCGGGTTGGGGAGGATTTACTGCCCGAACGGGGACGAGATCCTCCCCAACCTCCGGAAGCGAGTGCGCCGCTGCCGGCAGTAGGCTGCGGGGGGTGGGGATCTACGACGACTTGCTGAAGATGACTGGCGACCCGGAGAGTTTGGCGGGTGTTCGAGAGCAGATCCTGGGCTGGATCCTGCCTGGATTCATGAGCCGGGCCGAGGTAATCGAATGGGCGACGGAGTACGTCGAGGAACTGTTGACCGGTCGGCAGGTCGAGCAACTCGTTGACGAGTTGTGGCGTGCGCGGCTGGCCGAGCAGGAAGGCTGGCCGGCGCGGACCGACGCCGACGAGGTCGCCGCCGCGTTCGCTGAACTCGACGCCGTCGGGATCGTCGCCCGGATGAACTTCACGTGCTGCCAGACCTGCGGATCCACCGAGATCTACGACGAGCGCCCGGCCGACCGGCCCTCCACCGGTTATGTCTTCTTCCACTCCCAGGACGGCGAACGCCTGGCCGAGGACCCGGCGGTCCTGTTCCTCGCGTACGGCGCCTTCGACGCCACCGAGTCCGACTGGCCGGACCGCGCCACCGCCGTCGGCAGCCAGATCACCGCCGTACTCCGCGCCCACGCCCTCCCCGTCACCTGGAACGGCACCACCACCCAACGCATCCAACTGGGCCCCCTCACCTGGCACCGCCGCCTTCCCGAATCACTTCCAGGCGCCTGACCCGGGGGAGATCAGGCCTTGCTGGTGCGGAGGGCGGTTAGGTCGGCTTGGCAGCGGGCTTCTACTTCGGCGAGGTCTTGGAGGGTTTGTTCGATGTCGTGGCGGCGTTGTTCGAGTTCTTGGCGGCGGTGGGTGATCTGGTCGAGGAGGTAGACGAGTTGGCCTTCCTCGCCGGGTTCGGCGTCGTACATGTCGACGATCCTGGCGATCTCGTCGAGGGAGAAACCGAGGCGTTTGCCGCGCAGGATCAGGGCCAGGCGGATGCGGTCGCGGGGGTGGTAGACGCGGGTGGTGCCGCGGCGTTCGGGGGTGAGCAGGCCGCGGTCCTCGTAGAAGCGGATCGTGCGCAGCGTGACGTCGTACTCGGCGGCCAGTTCCGCGATCGACCAGGTCTCGGGCACCCGGCTGTTGTGCATGCTGCCCACTGTGCTTTACGTTTACGTAAGCGTCAAGCACGAAGGGGTGCCGCATGTTCGAGTTGTCGGCGGAGCATCAGGAGTTCCGGCGTAGCGTTCGTGACTTCGCGGCGGCGGAGATCGCGCCGCAGGCCGCCGAGTGGGACCGCAAGCACTACTTTCCGGTCGAGGTGGTGCGCAAGATGGGGCAGCTCGGGCTGTTCGGGCTGACCGCGCCGGAGGAGTACGGCGGGGCCGGCGGCGACTTCACCAGCCTGTGCGTGGCGATCGAGGAGATCTCCCGCGTCGACCAGTCGATGGGGATCACGCTCGAGGCCGCGGTCGGGCTCGGGATCAACCCGATCCTGACGTTCGGCACCGACGAGCAGAAGGCCACCTGGCTGCCCGACCTGGTCGCGGGCAACAAGCTGGCCGGGTTCGGGCTGACCGAGCCGGAGTCCGGGTCGGACGCCGGCGCCACCAAGACCCGCGCAGTACTCGAGGACGGCGAGTGGGTGATCGACGGCTCCAAGCAGTTCATCACGAACTCCGGTTCGAGCATCACGAGCGTCGTCACGGTCACCGCCCGTACGGGCGAGCGCGCGGACGGCAAGCCGGAGATCTCCACGATCATCGTCCCGGCCGGTACGCCGGGATTCACCGCGGAAGCGCCGTACGACAAGCTCGGCTGGCATGCCAGCGACACGCATCCGCTGTCGTTCGTGAACTGCCGGGTCCCCGAGGCGAACCTGCTGGGCCGGCGTGGCAAGGGGTTCGGCCAGTTCCTCGCGACGCTCGACGACGGGCGGGTCGCGATCGGCGCGGTCGCGCTCGGCTGTATCCGGGCCTGCCTGGAGATGTCGACGCAGTACGCCGGCGAGCGGCAGACGTTCGGCGTACCGATCGGCCGTAAGCAGGGGGTCGCGTTCCAGATCGCCGACCTCAAAGTGATGGCCGACGCCGCGGAGCTGCTCGTGTACCGGGCCGCCGCGCTGAAGGACGCCGGGGCATCGGTACAGGAGTTCAAGCAGGCGGCCGCGGTCGCGAAGCTCTACGCGACGGAGTCGGCGGTGACCGCGACCCGGATCGCCACCCAGGTGTTCGGCGGGTACGGCTTCATGGAGGAGTACCCGGTCACCCGGTTCTACCGCGACGCCAAGATCCTGGAGATCGGCGAGGGTACGTCGGAAGTGCAGCGGATGCTGATCGCCCGGGGCCTCGGCCTACCGGTGGAATGATGCCTAGGATGATTCAGCTATGACCCACGATCACTGGACTGAGGTCAAGGTCGCCCGCGAAGCGACGCTGGCACCGCCGGAGAAGGCCGCGGCGAAGCTGCGGAGTCAGAACAAGCTGTACGTACGCGACCGGATCGCGCTGCTCGTCGACGAGGGCAGCTTCGTCGAGGACGCGCAGCTCGCGAACGCGCTGAACCCGGGCCTGCCCGCGGACGGCGTGGTCACCGGACGGGCGCTCGTCGACGGCCGGCCCGCGCTGCTGGTCGCCAACGACCCGACCGTGAAGGCGGGATCGTGGGGCGCCCGGACGGTCGAGAAGATCGTCCGGGTGACCGAGGTGGCGCTCCGCGACGAGCTGCCGATCTTCTGGCTGATCGACTCCGCCGGTGCCCGGATCACCGACCAGGTGCAGCTGTTCCCGGGCCGCCGCGGCGCCGGGCGGATCTTCCACAACCAGGTCGCGCTGTCCGGCAAGGTCCCGCAGATCTGCTGCCTGTTCGGCCCGTCGGCGGCGGGCGGGGCGTACATCCCGACGTTCTGCGACATCGTGATCATGGTTGACGGGAACGCGTCGATGTACCTGGGTTCGCCGCGGATGGCCGAGATGGTGGTCGGCGAGAAGGTCACGCTGGAGGAGATGGGCGGCGCCCGGATGCACACCAGCGTCTCCGGCTGCGGCGACCTGCTCGCGGCCGACGACACCGAGGCGATCGAGCTCGCGAAACAGTACTTCTCGTACCTGCCCGGCTCGTGGCGTGCGCGGCCGCCGTCGTACGACGCCTCGGACGCGGGCCGCGACTTCACCCGGGACCTGGTGCCGGCCGAGGAGAGCGTCGGGTTCGACATCCACGACGTGATCGACGCGGTGCTGGACGCGGACACGTTCTTCGAGATCAAGCCGGCGTACGCGCCGGAGCTGGTGGTCGGGTTCGGGCTGCTGGCGGGCCAGGTGGTCGGGATCGTCGCGAACCAGCCGGCGGTGAAGGGCGGCGTACTGTTCGTCGACTCCGCCGACAAGGCCGCGCGGTTCATCTGGCTGTGCGACGCGTTCAACGTGCCGCTCGTGTACCTGTGCGACGTACCGGGGTTCATGATCGGCAGCGAGGTCGAGCGGGCCGGGATCATCCGGCACGGCGCGAAGATGATCACCGCGGTGTCCGAGGCGACCGTGCCGACGGTGTCGGTGATCGTCCGGAAGGCGTACGGCGCCGGGCTGTACGCGATGTGCGGGCCCGGCTTCTCGCCGGACGCCTGCGTCGCGCTGCCGACCGCGAAGATCGCGGTGATGGGCCCGGAGGCGGCGATCAACGCCGTGTACTACAACAAGATCCAGGAGATCGCCGACGAGGGCGAGCGGGTCGAGTACGTCGCCAAGCTCCGCGAGGAGTACGAGACCGACATCGACATCCTCCGCCTGGCCGCCGACCTGGTCATCGACGCGATCGTCGAACCGGAAGACCTCCGCACCGACCTGATCGCCCGCCTCGCCGCCGCCCAGTCCAAAGACCGGACGTTCTCCCACCGCCGACACGGGGTCCCACCGGTCTAGATAGTGTCCGGACCATGAGTGCAAACGATTTCGCGCTGAAGGTCCGGGCTCGGGAACAGTTGGTGGGGTACTGGATCACGCTGGACTCGCCGGCTACCGCCGAGCGGATCGGGCGGCTCGGGTACGACTACGTGGTGCTGGACGGGCAGCATGGGTTGATCGGGTATCAGGGACTGGTGCACGGGTTGCTCGCGATCGACGCGGGGGCGGCGATCGGGGCGCGGCCGTCGGTCGGGCTGGTGCGGGTGGAGGCGAACGATCCGACGCCGATCGGGCGGGCGCTGGATGCCGGTGCTGCCGGGGTGATCGTGCCGTTGGTGGACACCGCGGAGGACGTGGCGCGGGCGGTGCGGGCGGCGAAGTACCCGCCGGTGGGGGCGCGGTCGTTCGGGCCGATGCGGGCCGCGCTGCGGATCGGGCCGGTGCCGGCCGACAGCAACGCGCAGACCGTCGTACTGGCGATGATCGAGACGCCGCTCGGGCTGCGGAACGTGGCCCAGATCTGCGCGACGCCCGGTCTGGACGGGGTGTACGTCGGGCCGTCGGACCTCAGTCTCGCGCTCGGTGCGCGGTTCCCGGGGGATCCGGCGGTCGCGGCCGAGTTCGAGGAGGCGGTCGCGCTGATCGCCCGGACGGCGCGGGAGGCGGGGGTCGCGGCCGGCATCCACACGTTCGACGGCGAGTCGGCCAAGCAGCGGCTCGCCCAGGGGTACACGTTCGCCACGGTCGCCTCGGATCTCAGCCATCTGGAGGCGATCGCGGCGGCGCACCTGGAGACGGCTCGCTCCTAGGAACACCCCGGCGGCTTCTCGGGTTAAGTTCGAGGAGAGCAGATCGAGGAGGCCGGGATGAGGGCACCCGAGCGCGGCGCGTTGCCGCTGGGGCTGGCGGCGACGTTGGGGCGGGCGTACGGGCGGCTGACCGAGACGGTGCAGGGGCTGAGCGACGCGGACTTCGCGCGCGAGACCCGCTGCCCGGGGATGCCCGTCGGTCCGCTGCTGGTGCACCTGCTGTACGACGCCGAGCGCGCGCTGATCGCGTTCGCCAGCCCGGCCGTTGCCGATCCGGACCGGGACTTCGTCACGTACTGGAAGGACTTCCCGCCCGGCGCCGGGTCGGACACGAGTTTCGTCCGCGGCGTGGCGGCGTCGTACCGCAAGCCCGGCGTGCTGGTGCAGCACTGGCGGGAGCTGTCGGAGGCCGCCGTCCGCGCGGCCGCGGCCGGGCTGGCCACGAAAGGCCACCGGGTCGAGACCCAGGGCCACGTCCTGCGGGCGCGCGACTTCGTCGCGACCTTGGTGCTCGAGGCAACGGTTCATCACCTCGACCTGATCGTCGGGCTGCCCGGCGCGCCGGAGCCCGATCCGGAGGCGCTGCAGGTCACCGCGCGGACGCTGGACGGGCTGTTCGGCCCGGAGGCGTGGGACGTGATCGCCTGGGACACCACGACGTACGTCCTGAAGGCCACCGGCCGGGTCCCGCTCGACGAGGCCGACCACGACATGCTCGGCCCGCACGCGGACCGGCTGCCACTACTCGGCTAGCGGCTAGAACACCCCCGCGAACGGGTCTTCGAGGTCGTTCCAGTCGAGGCGGGCGAGTTCGGACTCGGTGAGCAGGCAGGCGTCGAGGATCGCCTGCAGCCGGGCCGGGTCCAGGCCCATGCCGGTCGCGACCACCGTGCACTCGGCCAGGTGCTCGGTCTCCGACCATTCGCCCAGCATCCCGAGGGACGCGCTGTACCCGGCCGACTCCCAGCGCACCCGCTGGGTCGGCCGGTTCGCCAGCCAGACCACGCCGCGGCTGCGGACGACCCCGTGGACGATGTCCTCGAGCGCGTCGTTCAGCCGGGCCGGATGCAGCGGACGGGTCGACCGCCACAGCACCGTCGTCACCCCGTCGTCGCTCGGCTGCACCCGGTCGGAGGTCGCGAGCTCACCGGCCCACGCCTCGGCGGCTTCGAAGTCGAACCGCCCGGTCCGCGCGACCGGGCCGTCCGGTACGCCGTCGACGCCGGCCGTCACCACGGTGGTCCGCGGGTTCAGGTGCTCGAGCAGGTGCTCCAGCCGTTCGGGCGACGTACTGCGATGCGCGTTCGCCAGCACGCACACGTCGGCGTACTCGATCTGCCGTGCGGTCAGTTCCGCGACGTTGCGCCGGTCCGGGAGGCCTAGTGCCAGCCCACGTTCGGCGAGCAGTTCGTCGCCGGATAGTTGCGCGACCAGCAGTACGGCGTCGACGACGCACGTGACGGTGTCGACCGCGATTTCCGGGAGGACCGAGACGAGCGTGGTGACCAGCGGCCGAGCCTCCATCGCCGGTGGAGCGGACAGCACGATGTGGTCCCAGTGCGCGCGCTCGACGAGCGTCTCCAGCAACGGCACCAGTGACTCGATCAGCTGACACGCGCCGCAGTCGTCGCCGACCGTGAACTCGCCCGCGTCGATCGGCCCGGACCGGTCCCGAACCCGCCAGGACAGCACACCACGACCCGGCAGCTCGTCCTGGTCCACCTCGACGACCACTGTGGTCGCGTCGGTCATCGCCTCCAGGACAGGCTCCCGCAGCGTCGCGGAAAGCCCCACCAACAAGGACAACGGAGTCTTCA
>NZ_DASRVN010000170.1:0-58860 GCF_035655035.1 Kribbella sp.
TACGTCGTGGGGCTCGACATCGGGGCGTACTCCGTCCGCGGGGTGCTCACGGACCTCGACGGGCAGGTGCTCGCGAACACCCGGCGGACCGTGACGCCAGAGGTACCACGCGCCGACCGACTGGCCGTTGCGGATCAGGTGATCGCGGACTGCGCCCACGAGGCCGGCGTACCGGCGGCTCGGGTGTGGGCAGTCGGCGTCGGCACCACCGGCATCGTCGACACCACCGGCACCGTCGTCCAGGCCAACGCGATCCCCGACTGGGGCGGCACCAACCTCCCCGCCCACTTCACAACCCGCCTCTCCGTGGCCGACAACGACAGCCAACTGGCCGCCCTCGCCGAACAACGCCGAGGCTGGCTGACCACATCCCACCCCTCCAGCCCGGCGGGCTCCCCCGCGATGTCCGCACGCACCGGGCGTCCTGCGGGCTTCGCCTCCGGGCAGGGGTCCTCCGCCGGACCCGCGGACATGGTGTTCTTGCATGCCGGGCGGCGGACCGGGCTTGCTCTCGTGATGGATGGGACGTTGCGGCGGGGCGCGTTCGGGGCGGCGGCGGACATGTCGGCGTTGCGCGGGGTCGCCTGGGAGGCGGCGCTCGAGTATCTGCATGCCGTCGTACCGGCGGATGTCCCGACCGTGGACAAGGCCGAGCGGGCGTTCGCCGCCGCGCGCGACGGCGACCGTGCCGCGCGCGCCGCCGTACGGAAGTACGCGCAGGCGATGGCAGTAGCGGCCGCCACCGCGATCGCGATCGTCGACCCGCGCGTGCTCGTCCTCGGCGGCGCGTTCTCCCAAGCGGCCGACGTACTGCTCGAACCGCTCACCGCCGAACTCGACCGGCTCTGCCCGCGCGTCCCCGACGTACGCGCCTCCGCGCTCGGCGCGCTCTGTGTCGCGCTCGGCGCCGCCAGCCTCGCCCTGGACGCGCTCAACGACCGCCTCCTCACCCCCGCGCGCGGTCCGCTCCCCCCGCTCGCCGCCCGCAGCCTCTGACCCTACTGACCGGCGAGCTTGGCCACGGCCGGGGCGAGCGTCTCGGCGAAGTCCGCGCCGATGACGAAGTAGGAGAAGCCGATCTCCTCACGGCGTCGCTGGATCTCCTCGGCCGCTGCCGCGGGGTCACTCGGCAGGATGATGAGCGAGTCCGCCGCACGAAGCGCCGCGGTGTCGAGGCCGGGCGCCGCCATGAAGGGAGCGGTACCGTCACCGACCGCGGCCACGTGCTGGGCGAGCTCGATGTCCCGGCCGTCGCCGAACTCACGGACCCGGCGCGTGGTCTCGGCCCGGTCGTCGTCCGCCGGAAGCACGAACGTGACCCCGTCGGCGACCTCGAGCGCCAGCGCCTGCGACTTCGGTCCGCTGACCGCCATGATCACCGGCGTGTGCCGCTCCGGCCCGTCGAACCGGCGCAGGGCGGCCACGCTCTCCCGCATTCTGGTACGCCGCTCCGCCAAGGAGACGGCGGGCATCCCCAACTCGACCTCGATCCCCGGCCGGCCGGCGCCGATGCCCATCTCGAAGCGTCCTTCGGTGAGGACCGAGAGCGAGTGGGCTTCCCAGGCCATGCTCGACGGCTCGTGCAGCGCGGCGGCATAGACCCACGAGCCGATCCGCAGGTCGGCGATCGCGGCCGCGGTGGCCAGCGTGGGGGCGAGCGCCGGCTGCCACGTCGGTACGTCGGGCATCAGCACCGTCGAGTACCCGAGGCCGGCGACACGGCGCACGCGGTCGCGCCACGCGGGCAGGTCGGAACCGATCGGGGCGACGACCCCGAACCGGAACGGTCTGGTCGCTCGCGCAGCCTGGTTCTGCATCATGATTCCCCTCGGGTCCGGGACCGCGTTCGGTCCGTCTGCCCTGTCCACGAACTGCCCACCCCGACTTCGACACGGCCCGCCCAAAGATTGTCGCCGAGCACTGTTCGTCAGCCTGCCGATCAGCGCGTGTTCACCGACGCGTTGACGGATGTCCCGGCACAGGCGTTAATAATGTCGGAAAGAGGCAATAATGCGCACGAACGCGCATCCCCCGCCAGGAAGTAGGTTCGTTGTGAACAGTCGGATCCGCCGCCGGACGTTCCTCACCGCCACCGGAGCGCTCGCCACCGCCACTGCGGTCGGCGACGTCGCCTACGCCACCCCGCACGCACTCGACGACGCGTCCGGGTACGTCGACGTACAACTGCTGAACATCACCGACCTGCACGGTTACCTGCAGCCGACGACGCCGGGCCAGGGCAGCGTGATCACCGGCGCCGGCGGTGTCCAGGTGACCGTCGGCGGTGTCGGGTACATGGCCACGCACCTCAAGCGGCTCCGCGAGGGCCGGAAGAACTCGCTGTTCTTCTCGTCCGGGGACAACTTCTCCGGCTGGCCGTTCGAGATCGACGCGCACGCCAACGAGCCGACCGTCGAGGCGCTGAACGCACTCGGCCTGCAGTTCAGTACGGTCGGCAACCACGAGCTCGACCAGTCCGTGAGCTTCCTGGTCGACCACATGGAGCACGGCGCGCCGTACCCGGTGAACGGCCGCGACGACAACTTCGCCGACTCCACCGGTCACAAGTTCCGCGGCGCGAACTTCCGCTTCTACACCGCGAACATCGTGTACTCCGACACCGGCCGGACGATCGTCCCGCCGTACAACATCGAATGGGTGGACGCCGGAAACGGGCGGAAGCTCCCGATCGCGTTCATCCACCTCACCGTGATGGACACCCCGACCGGGTCGACGTCGTACCAGCCGGACCTGAAGTCGCTGTCCGACGTACAGCAGGCGAACAAGCTCGCCGCCCAGCTGAAGGCCCGTGGCGTGAACGCGATCGTGATCAACATCCACGACGGCGGCGTCGCCGGGAACGACTACAACGCCGGCACGAATCCCTCCGGCCCGGTGTTCCAGCTGGCCGCGAACGCGTCCCCGGACATCGCCGCGATCGTGACCGGCCACTGGCACTGCCGGTTCAACATGATGGTCCCGGACCCGAACGGCGTACCGCGTCCGGTGGTCGAGGCGGGCAACCACGGCTCGCTGATCAACGAGATCAACCTGAAGCTGGACCCACGGACCGGTGCGGTGATCCGCGAGCTGACCACCTCGACGAACCACGCGAACACCCGCGACGTACCGGTCGACGAGGAGCTGCAGTACATCGCCGACTACTGGACCGCCAAGGGCGCGAAGCGGTACGCGACGCCGCTCGCGAAGGTCACCGGCGACTTCACCCGGACCGCGAACGCGTCCGGCGAGAGCACGATGGGCAACCTGGCCGCGGACTTCGCGTACTGGGACGCCAACCAGAACCGCGACGGCCGGGCCGACCTCGCGCTGATCTCGACCAAGCCGGTGTCCGGGTCGAACGCGCTGACCGGCGACCTGTTGTTTGCCAAGGGCACCAATGCGGCCGACGCGGACGGGACCGTGCTGTTCGGCGAGGCGTGGAACGCATTCGGGTACGGCAACCCGATCCTGACCGTGACGCTGCCGGGGACGCAGCTGCACGCCGCGTTCGAGGCGCAGTGGGTGCCGCAGACGAACGGGACCGTGAAGTTCGCACCGTTCGCGGTGTCGCAGAACGTCAGCTACAGCTACGACACGAGCAAGCCGGTGGGTCAGCGGGTCGACCCGGCCGGGATCCTGATCGACGGCAAGCCGCTCGACCTGAACCGGAACTACCGGGTCGCCGCGCTCGCCTACACGCTGATCGGCGGCGACGGCACGAAGGTGTTCACCGGCTTCACCGACCCGGTCCGCAACGACCGCGACCACGAGGGCTTCATCAAGTACCTGCGGGCGCACCCGGTGCTCACCCCGTCCACACTCACCCGCGCGAAGCCCGTGAGCTGACGGTCCACCGAAGCCAACGGGCGGACGCCACCGGAAGCGTCCGCCCGGATGAGTCTGTCACGTCTCGTATTTCACGGTGTATGACTACGGCCATGACAGTGGCTCCGGACGGTGTGCGGCGGGGCAGTGTGCGCAGTACCGGCCTCGAGGCGACCGTGCAGCTGCTCAACCAGGTGTATCCGAACCGGGTGCGCCTGGTCGGCCGGACCCGGGACAACGGGTCGCTGGCGCTCAGTACGGCGGACCACGCGGGCGTCGGCGCCGACCGGTGCCGGATGGAGATGCGGTTCGACGCGCTCACCGATCCGTGGCAGGACCTGAACGCGATCTGGCTGGTCAAGGGCCGGCTCGGCCTCGGCGACCGGACCGGCGAGCACACCCTGACCGCGGGCGACAGCTTCCTGTACTCGGTCAAGGACGTGATGCGGTTCCACCCCCAGCCGCTGGAGGTGGTGGTGGTCCGGGTCGGCCAGGCGGACGTGGCTCGGGTGGCCTCGCGGCACTTCGGCGCCGTACCGGCGGACCTGTGGCCGGCCGCGGGCCGACCGGTGTCGCGGGCGATGAACACGCACTGGCAGGTCCTGTCCGGGTACGTCCGCAAGACGCTGGCCGCGGCGCCGTCGGTCGCGGAGCATCCACTGATCGCCGGGCAACTGCTGGAGTACGTCGCCTCGTCGATGCTCGCGGTCTTCCCGAACGCGACCATGCAGCTGTCGCACGTGCCGTCTCCGGGAACCGTCGGTACGGCGACCCTGCGCCGGGCGGTCGCGTACGTCGACGCGAACGCGGAGCAGCCGATCACCGTCGAGGACATCGCGACCACCGCCGGGACGAGTGCTCGCGCGCTGCAGTACGCGTTCCGCCGGTACCTCGACTGCACACCGCGCGAGTACCTCCGCCGGGTCCGGCTCGAACGCGCGCACCGCGATCTCCAGGACGCCGGCCCGGACGCCACGGTCGCGGCGATCGCGCTCCGCTGGGGATTCACCTCAACCGGTTGGTTCAACCAACATTACCGAGCGACGTACGGGTGCTCACCGGGCGAGACGCTGCGCGGCTGAGGCAGCCAGGATCGAGGCCAGCTCGTGCCGGTACACCGGACGGGCCACGTCGCAGGTGTGGGTGAGGTGCCGGTCCCGGAGCATCCGCTGTACGTCGTCGACGTCCACGCCGAGCGCCTTCGCGGCGGTCGCCAACGTCAGCCATCCGCCGCGCAGCGTGGCCAGCACCTCCACGTCGTTGCGGCGCAGCGGCAACTCCTTACCGTGCGCCGCCAGCAGTCCGGCCGAGATCAACCGCCGTACGCTGGTCTGCCCGAGGCCGAGAACCGCACCCGCCTCCGCGACCGACATCCACTGGTCGAGACCTGACTGGACCACGTCGGACAGCAGCAGCCGGCGGTGCGCCCGGGACCGGGCCGGCAGATGCCCGGCGCGGACGAGCCCCGCGACGCGCTGCGGCGAGACCCCGAGCAGGACCGCCGCCTGCGCGGTCGTGATCAGCGGGTCGTCGACCATCAGGGGCTCGCCGAGCAGCTCCGTCAACCGCGCTCGGTACTCGCGAGCCAATGCGTCCATCACGATCACCCCCAGACGCCGGCCGGGCGCAACGGTCTGACGCGCCGGCGAGCAACACGCTCTGCGGCCGATTGATCCACGTCCGCAGCCGGGACGCCAGCGAGTTCTTCCGGTACCGGAGCGCGGCTTCGGATCCGGGAGCGCCACGCCCTACGGGATCAGGCCGTTCCAGTCGATCGGGTGCTGGCCGTGGGCGGAGTCGCCGCGGACGAACTTCGCCGGGTCGCCGGCGGCGCGCGGGTTCGAGGCAAGCCAGGCGGCCACGCCGTCCGGGTGCCGGCGCTCCAGCTCGTCGAGGTACGCCCGGCGCTCCTCGACGACGCGCAGCTGGTCGCTGGGTGCGGCGGCCGCGCGTTGCAGACCGGCGAAACTCGCCCGCCAGGCGAGGCACAACGCCTCGTCGCTCAGCTCGGTCAGGTCCTCGACGTGCTCAGGCGTGACTGTTACCCCGGCTCCCCTCGACATCGGCTTGCGTCGCGAACGCGGCTTCGGAGTGGGCCGGACCGCGGCAGGTGGCTCGCGGAACCAGCCGATCCAGTGCGGCACGACGGACGGCGCGCCACCGATCGCGACCAGCCCGACCCAGAGCGTCGTCCACGCCCCGGCGAGCGATCCGAGCCCGCCGAGCACGATCGTCGCGGCCCCGGACACAACGGTGCACTTGGCAACGATCGTCCACACCTCGCGGGGCCGCCGGGTGGTCTCGTCGGGGTTCAGCACGACCAGCGCGATCATGCCGCCGGTGGCGCCGGCCACCGCGAACAGCAGCACCAGCACGGACAGCGACCAGTCCGCGGCACCGAGCGCGCCGGCCAGCCCGGCGACTCCGCAGAACACGACCCAACCGATCCGGTACGCCATCGCCATCACTCGTCCTCCACGCTCGCCTCGCGCGGATTTGTATCGTAACACGATACTCTGAACGGATGACCGCTGAGGAGCTGACGAAGGCGGACTTCGAGGCACTGGCCCGGTTCCGCTTCGGTATCCGGCGGTACCTGCGGTTCAGCGAGCAGACCGTCCGCGAGCACGGCCTGACCCCGCAGCAGTACCAGCTGATGCTCGCGCTGAAGGGCTACCCCGGCCGCGAATGGGCCACGTTGCGTGAGCTGGCGGACCGGTTGCAGTTACGCCACCACAGCGTGGTCGAGCTGGTCGACCGCGCGCAGGCCCAGCAGCTGGTACGCCGCGACCCGCACCCCGAGGATGCCCGCGCCGTACAGGTCCGTCTGACCCCGACCGGCGACCACGCCCTCAGCCGCCTGAGCGCCTTGCACCGCGACGAGCTGCAGCGGATGGCCGCCGTCCTCACCCTCCCGGAGTGGACCGATCCAGCAGAGAGGTGAGCGCGTCACGGACAGCGGCGATGGCCGGAGCATTCGCACTTCCCCGGCGTACGGCGATGGAGATCGTCCGAGCCGGATCGCCTTCCAGCGCGCGGGTCTGGACCGCGGTCGTGTCGCACGCACGCAGAACCAGCCCCGGGACCAGAGCGACCGCCGCGCCGGCCGCGACCAGGCGGACGTGGAGCAGCACATCGGTCGACTCGAACGCGACAGCAGGCTCGAAGCCCGCGCGGCGGCACGTCGACTCGGCCCAACGGCGGGCCGGCGTACCGACCGGCTCCATCACCCACGGCCGCGCCGCCACTTCCGCGAGCGACCCAGGCGACGCCGCCGGCACCAGCAACCACAGGGGATCCCGCGCGACCGCCGCGGTCTCGACCCCGGCCGGCTGCACCTGCGGCTGCCCCGGGAACTCCTCCTGCAGTACGACGTCGAAGTCGCGCGCGATCAACGCCGGCAGCGCGTCCTGCACCGGGATGTGGCTCACCTGTACGTCGAGCGCCGGATGCGCCGCCGCCAGCGCACGGACGGCCTCCGGGATCACCGTGTGCGCCGCGGTCTGGAAGGTCGCGATCCGGACCCGCCCCCGGACCGCGTCGTGGGCCGCGGCGATCTCCGCCTCGGCCTCCTCGAGGTGCCGGAGGATGTGCTCGGTGTGCTCGACCAGGATCAGCGCCTCCGCGGTCAGCCGGACCTTGCGACCGACCGGCTCCAGCAGCGGTACGCCGACCTCGCGTTCGAGCAGCGACAACTGGTGCGACACCGAGGAAGGGTTCAGCCCGAGCGCCTCGGCGGCCGCCGCGAGGGTGCCGCGGACCCGGACCTCACGGAGCATCCGGAGCCGGTTCACGTTGTACACGATTCATGCTCACATTTCATGAGTACACCTGTAAATCATGTCATCGACGCCACCCGAGCGGCTCCGTAGCGTGGCGGCCATGATCACCATCGACTCCCAGCGGCTCTGGCACTCGCTCATGGAGCTGGCCGAGCTCGGCGCGTACGACGACACCGCGACCGGGCTGGTCGGCGTCAACCGGCAGTCCCTCACCGACGCGGACGCGGCCGGCCGGCGCCTGCTGATCGGCTGGATGCGGGACGCCGGGCTGGACGTGACCGTCGACGAGCTCGGCAACATCTTCGGCCTCCGCGAAGGCCTCGAACCCGCCCTCGCGCCGGTCGTCATCGGCTCGCATATCGACAGCGTCGCGACGGCGGGCGCCTTCGACGGCTGCCTCGGCGTACTCGGCGGGCTCGAAGTCGTCCGGTCGCTCAACGACGCCGACGCCCGTACCCGCAGGCCGTTGGTCGTCGCCGCGTGGACCGAGGAGGAGGGCATCCGGTTCGGGACCGACATGCTCGGGTCCGCGGTCGCGGCCGGCCGGCTCACCCTCGAGTACGCGTACGACCTGGTCGACGCGGACGGTCTCCGGCTCGGCGACGAGCTCGTCCGGATCGGGTTCAAGGGCGACCGCCCGGTCCGGCTCGACCCGCCGTACGCGTATGTCGAGTGCCACATCGAGCAAGGACCGGTGCTCGCCGGCCAGGGGTTCGCCGTCGGCGTGGTCACCGGGGTGCAGTCGATCTCGTGGCAGCACGTCACGCTGCACGGGCGGGCGGCACACGCCGGTACGACGCCCACCGAGCTGCGCGTCGACGCCGGGCTGGCCGCGGCGCAGGTCGTCGTACACCTGAGGGAGATGGTTGCTTCGGGCAAGTACGGGCAGCTGCGCGCGACCGTCGGCCGGTTGCAGACGTTCCCTGGCGTACCGAGCGTCGTACCGGATCGCGCGGAGCTGACCGTGGACCTGCGGAACCCGGACGACGCGTTGATGGCCGCGGCCGAGGCGGACCTCGCGGCGTACCTGGAGGCGCTGCCGGTGTTGCGGGTGGACACTCGGAGGATGGCGCGCACCACGATGGTCCCTTTCGACCCGAAGATCCAGGAAGCGATCGCGACGACCGCGGACGAGCTCGGGATCCCGACGATGCGGCTGATGTCCGGCGCCGGACACGACGCGCAGGAGCTGGCCGCGATCACGCCGACCGCGATGGTCTTCGTCCGCGGGCAGTACGACGGGATCAGCCACAACCCGCGCGAGTACTCCACGCCGGAGGACTGTGCGGCCGGTGTCACGGTGCTGGCGAACACCGCCGTACGGCTGGCATCCTCGTGAACAGTCTGGAGTTCCACCGGAGCATGCCGGGCTACGCGCCGACGCCGTTGATCGAGTTCGGCAAGTTCTGGGTGAAGGACGAGTCGAACCGGTTCGGGCTGCCCGCGTTCAAGGTGCTGGGCGCTTCGTGGGCGGTGAACCAGGCGCTCGGCCCGGCGCGGACGTTCGCCGAGCTGGCCGCGCTGCGTCGGCACGTCACGCTGGTTACCGCGACGGACGGGAACCACGGGCGAGCGCTCGCGTACCTCGCCCGATCGCTCGCGTTGACGTCCCGGATCTACGTCCCCGCAGGCCTTCCGGACGAAACCCTGCGGACGATCCGCGGTGAAGGCGCGACGGTCATCGAGACCGGCCGGCCGTACGACGACGCGGTCCAACTGGCCGCCGCCGGCGTCGGGGACGGTGATGTCTTGATCCAGGACACGGCGTGGCCCGGGTACGAGGACGTGCCGCGGTGGATCGTCACCGGCTACGACACGCTCTTCAGCGAGATCGACGAGCAGTTCCCCGGCGTACCTGATCTGGTCGTGGTGCCCACCGGCGTCGGGTCGCTACTGCAGGCGGCGCTCGAACACTACCGCGGACGAACCAAGGTCCTCGCCGTCGAGCCGACCACCGCGGCGTGCGTCGGAGCCTCACTGAAGGCCGGAAAGCCTGTCTCCGTTGACACTTCGGCCCCGACGATCATGGCCGGCCTCAACTGCGGCACCGTCTCCTCCATCGCCTGGCCGACCATCCGCGACCACCTCGACGCCGCAATCACCGTCACCGACGACGAGACCCGCGCCGCCATGCAGCTCCTCCACACCCACAACATCCCCGCCGGCCCCTGCGGCGCCGCAGCCCTCGCCGGCGCCCAGAAATCCACCCTCCCGGCAACCACCACCGTACTCATCAGCACCGAAGGCCACTAAACCCCTTCACCCCTTGACGTTGTGAGAACCTCGCCGTCTGCTGCCGCTCTTCGGCTGAGTTGGTGGGGTTGTCGAGGAGCGCACCATCAGGCGGCTGGGGACGATTGTGCGGCGTTCGGACGGGGGTTTGCCGTTGAGTTGGTCGACGAGGAGCTGGGCTGCGCGGCGGCCCAGGTCCTGGCTCTGCAGGGCGACCGAGGTGAGGCCGGCGACCGGGGCGGCGGAGGTGTCGTCGAAGCCGGCGACCGAGATGCCGGGGGTGCCGGACTCGCGGAGCCATTGCAGGACGCCGAGGGCCATGCCGTCGTTGAACGCGAAGACGGCCGTGGGCGGGTCGGCGCGGTCGAAGAGGCGGACGGCGGCGGCCTGGCCTGACTCGGCGGTGAAGTCGCCGCGGTCGGTCAGCGTGGGGTCCGGGTGGAGATGGGCGTCGGCGAAGGCCCGGGTGACGCCGGTGCGGCGGGCGGCCATCGCGAGGTGGTTCTCGGCGGGGCCGTTGACGATGCCGATCCGGCGGTGGCCGAGGGCGAGCAGGTGCTGGACGACGGCGTACGCGCCGCCCTCGTCGTCCGGGTGGACCATCGGCAGGTCGTCGTCGGCGTACCCGATCACGACCGCCGGATAGCCCTGGGCCAGCAGGTCCGAGAGGCCGGTGAGGCCGGCGCCACCCTCGACCAGGAAGCCGTCGACGAGGCTGCGGCGGTCGAAGCGGGTGAACGCCGACATCGCGTCGCCGCCCGGCTCGCGGGTCGACAGCAGCAGCCCGTACCCACGCGCCGCCACCTCCTGCTCGGCGCCGCCGATCAGCCGCATCAGGTGATCGTTGCCGAACGTGAACCCGGCGGCGTGCGGTACGACGAGCGCGACCACCTCGGTACGGCCGCGGGCCATCGCGCGCCCGCCCGCGCTCGGGCGGTAGCCGAGCGCGGTGATCGCGGCCCGGACCCGCTCGCGGACCGGTTCGGTCACCGACCGCTCGTCGTTCACCACCCGCGAGACGGTCTGGTGCGAGACCCCGGCAGCGGCCGCGACGTCGCGCATGGTCGGTCGGCCGGCCAACTCCGCCTCCTGAGGGATCGACGAGCCCGAACCCTTGACGGCCCGGCTCTGGAATCCTAGCGTTCCGTACCGTCGATGTGAACGTTCACGTGCTTGTCACTTTCCCCCGCCCGCCACCAAGGGATCCAGACATGAACGACCGCCCAGGTATCACCCGCCGGCAGGCGCTCGCCGTCGGCGGCGGCGCCCTCCTTCTGCCCACCCTCTTCGCGAACACCCCGGCCAGTGCGGCGTCGAGCCTCACCACGTCGTGGGTCGGCAACACGTACTCCGGCGCCACCGAATGGATGCAGGACTTCGTCTTCAACATCGCGGTCACCCCGGACGGCGCGGTCTACACCGTGAGCTTCTGGGACGAGGCCGGCAACTACGCCGGCATCTACAAGGACGGCCACCTGACCGGCAACTGCCGCGGCGCCAATGGTGATGCCGTCGCCGTCAACAGCACCAACGCGTACCTGTCGGTGGGCAACGGCCTGACCGCCTTCACGCTGGCCGGTGCGGCCACCTCGCTGGCCTTCCCCGTCGGCAGCCCACCGGCCGCCGCGGCCGCGACCGACACCCAGGTGATCGTCACCGACCGGGTGCAGAACCGCGTCGTGGTCTTCGACGCCAAGACCGCAGCGGTGCTGAACACCTGGAGCGTCAACCAGCCCGGCGCCGTCGCGGTCGACAAGACCACCGGCGAGATCTGGGTGGTCGCGAACATCACGCGGGACGCCAACGACGGCCACTTCTGGCACGTCGACACCGCCAAACCCGCGCAGATCCTGCACTTCTCTGCCACCGGTACGGCGCTCGGCGGCACCATCAACGGTCCCGCGGCGACCTGGATCCCGACCTCGCTCGCCGTCGACAAGGACCACAGCCTGCTCGTCGGCGACAACGGCCCGCGGCGCCAGGTGCACACCTACAGCACGCCGTCGACCACACCACGGCTGACCCGCAGCCTCGGCCTGTCCGGCGGCATCGGTGCCGGTACGCCGGGGGTCGTGACGCCGGACAAGCTGTGGGGCATCGCGGGCGTCGGCGGCGACGCGGCCGGGAACACGTACGTCGCGATGTGCGAGTTCGGCTCCTGGCTGCGCAAGTACGACCCGAACGGGAACCTGGTCTGGGAGCTGATGGGCGCCGAGTTCGTCACGACCGCCGACTTCGACCCGGCCTCGGACGGGAAGGACATCTACAGCCAGCAGAACCACTACCGGATGGACTACACCAAGCCGCCCGGCAGCAACGCGGCCTGGATCGGGCACTCGCTCGACTCGGTCCGGTACCCGCAGGACGCGCGGCTGTTCCTGCCCGGCCACCAGCACCACATCTCGTCGCCGTTCCTCAAACGCCTCGGCGGCCGGCTGTACCTGTACGCGACCGGCATGTACGCGTCGCACCTGGTCATCTACCGGTACGACGGCGAGATCGCCCACCCGTCCGGCGCGATCTTCAAGGCGCACTGGACCGGCGACGACCCGAGCTGGCCGCCGTACCAGCCCGCGGCCGGGGAGTGGATCTGGCGGGACGCGAACGGCGACGGGAAGTTCACGGCCGACGAGTACCTGCAGACCGGCACCGGGCAGAACTCCCCAGGCAACTGCTGGGTGTGGTTCGTCGACGACCGCGGCGACATCTGGGAGGGCGGCGACCGGGACCTGCGGCGTTATCCGCTGAAGGGCTTCGACAGCTTCGCCAACCCGATCTACGACTACGCGAGCCGGGTCACCATCGCGTTGCCGGCGCCGTTCAAGGTCGTACGGCGGTTGCACTACGACGTGGCCACCGACGTCATGTACCTGTCCGGCTACACCGCCGATCAGCCGTTCGACAACGCGTACTGGAAGGAGTGCGGCAAGGTCCTCGCCCGCTACGACGGCTGGAGCACCGGCAACAGAACGGCGACGTGGACGATCCTGCTGCCGTGGGACACGACCGCGACACCACTCGTCACGACGGTGTCCTGGGCACCGGCCGGTGACTACATCTTCAGCTGCGGCGTCGCGACCCGGGGCAAGGTCTGGGCCTGGCACGCGGCGGACGGCGCGGCCGCGGGCAGCTGGTTGCCCGGGGCAAACGTCGGCGGCGTGGACCGGACCGGCTGGGTCGACATCCCGTACGGACTGAACGCGGCGCGGCGCTCGGACGGTACGTACCAGGTCGCCGTCGAGGACGATCTGTTCAACAAGGTGCTCGTCTACAGCTGGCTGCCCGGATGATCAGGTCGACTGGCGCTGCACCAGATCGGTGCCGAACAGCGTCGCCTGCGGCGGCTGGTCCGGGTTCGCGATCCGGTCCAGGATCAGCTGCGCCGCGGCCTGCCCCTGACGGCGGATCGCGACCGCCATCGTGGTCAGCGCCGGCCGCACCAGCGCCGCCGCGTCGATGTCGTCGAACCCGACCAGCGCGACGTCGCCCGGGACGTCGAGACCCCGGTCGAGCGCCTCCTGCATCGCGCCGATCGCGACGAAGTCGTTGGTGCACACAACGGCCTGCGGAGGGTGGTCCAGCGCGAGCAGTTGGCGCATGCCGGCCGCGCCGCCCTCCCGGCTGACCGGGCCGTGCACCACGAGCTCGTCCGCGATCCCAGCACTCTCGAGCGCTGCCCGGTACCCGGCGACGCGGTCGGCGGGTGGCCCGACGTCGCTCGGCCCGCTGATGCTCGGCCCACTGATGCTCGGCCCGCTGATGAAGGCGATCCGCTCGTGGCCGCGGGACAGCAGGTGCTCGGTCGCCAGCCGGCCGGCACCGATGTCGTCCGTGGTGACGGTGCTGATCCCGGGGTACGGCGCGCGGTGCCCGAACAGCACCACCGGTACGCCGGCCTCGACCGCAGGCTCCGCGTCGGTGTGGTCGTCGTAGTACCCGGAGATGCAGATCCCGTCGACGCGGCGGGCGAGCATCTGCTCGACGATCTCGCGGCGGGACACCGGCTCGGCGTCGGAGCTGCAGATCAGCGCCTGGTAGCCCTTCGGCGACAGCACGTCCTGCATCCCGCGGGCGAGCTGCGGGTAGAACGGGTTGGTGATGTCCGGGACGATCACGGCGACCGTGGTGGTCGGCTGGCCGCGGAGGCTGCGGGCCGCCTCGTTCGGCCGGTAGCTGAGCTCCTCGATCGCGCGCTGCACCCGCTCGCGGGTCGCCTCGGACACCGGGCGGCGGCCGCTGAGCGCGTGCGACACCGTGGTGATGCTGACGCCGGCCCGCGCGGCGACATCCACGATCCGCACGCGCTGCTTGCCGTCGACAAAACGTCTTGCTGCCATGCCACGAAGTATGTCATCACCAGATCCCTTGATTTCAAGGGTCCTCTTGACAGCGTTGTCTGCGTCCCCCAGAGTCGGACCCACTCCAAACGCAAAACGTTCTGCACCGGCGGACGGAGTCCGCAAAACAACCAACAGCTCGCGGAGGTTGGCTTCATGCCCGAAATCCCGCCCATCACCCGCCGTCGTGCCCTCGGGTACGGCGCCGCCACTGCCGCCGGCGCCGCGCTCGCCTCCACGCTCACCGCCGTACCGGCGCGGGCTGTGGCTACCGGGGTCACCGTCGCCGCGGCCGACGACCCGTCGGTCACGTTCACCGCCGCGTTCGACGACGTCACCGCGCTGTACGTCGCCCCGGCCGCCCCCGAACTCGTCGTCACGATCGCCTCGAAGGTCGCGCTGACCGGCACCGTCAGCTGGAAGGTCCTTGCCCACGGCACCGAATCGGCCGGTTCCGGCAGGTCGCCGGTGACCGTCGCGGCCGGCGGCTCCGGCACGGTCCGTTCCGCCCTCGGACCGCGCACCCCGGACTTCTACGCGGTCCAGGTCGACCTCGCCGACAGCACCGGCACGACCCTCGCCACCCGCACGCTCGGCCTCGGCGTCCTGCATCCGCCGACCGACGGCCTGCGGCCCGGATCGTCGTTCGGCCTCGGGCTGCGCGGCGAGTCCGACCCCGTGATCACCAAGCGGATCGCCCAGCGGATGGGCGCCAAGTGGACCCGCGGGATCAGCGCGATCTGGCCGGACGCCGTCTGCACCGCGCCCGGCAAGTTCTGGGACCAGGCCGCGATCGACAAGGCCCGCAACGAGGTCGCCGAGTGGCGCTCGTACGGGATCGAGCCGATCGGCTTCATCGCCTACAACATGTGGTGGAACGTCACACCCGGCCCGAACGGCGAACCGCTCAAGCTGCACCAGAACAAGCCGCTGGACCTGAACGCGCACGTCGAGATGACGTACCGGGCGATCGCCCCGATGCAGGACCTGGTGAAGAACTGGGAGATCTGGAACGAGCCGTGGGTGCACGGCTGGACCTGGAAGACCGGCGACGCCCAGGACTACCGGGACCTGACCAAGCGGACCTGGGACCGGGTCAAGGCGGACTTCCCGGACGTGAACCTGATCGGCGGCGGCTCGGTCCCGTACCAGCGCGACGTCGTCTACGCGAAGGGCTCCAAGGACACCGGCTACATCGACGGGTCGGTGAACCACGCGTACGGCGTACCGGATCCGGTGCAGTACGCGCTGACCAAGGTCCAGATCAAGATGGACAAGCTCTGGTCGAAGTCGAACGGCCGCGCCGGGCAGTGGCAGACCGAGCTGGGTACGGCGGCCGACTCGTTCCCCGGGCTGCCGTTGGAGGAGGTGCCGTACGCCGTCGCGCGGACGCTCGCCCCGACGTACCTGCTGCATCTGCTGGCGGGTGCCGAAGAGGACTCGCCGATGAAGGTGTTCTGGTTCTCGCTGTCGTACGACAAGGGGTACTCCGGCGACACGTTCAACATCTACGACGCCGGCACCAAGACGCCACGGCCGGCGGTGGTCGCGTACTCGGCGATGACGAGCCGGCTCGAGGACTCGCGGATGCTGCGGGAGCTGTACCCGGACGCCCGCTCCACCTGGGGATTCCTGTTCGAGGACGCGGACGGGCACGGTCGTGCGGCGTTGTACTCGGTCCCTCGGGAAGCGGATGGTTATGCCCATCCGGAAAGCGGTTACCGTGGCACGCTCACGCTGCCGGACGCGCGCGGTGTCAAGGTGTACGACTACCTCGGCCGCGAGCTCAGCGACGGGCGCGCGCCGCAGGTCACGCTGCCGGTGAACCCGTGGGAGGTGCTGTACTTCGACAGCGACCGCTCCCCCGAGCAGCTCGCGACCGCGCTCACCCGGTCGGCGCATTTCGACTACGACACCCCGCTCGACATCCGGCCGCTGTCGTTCACCCGCCCGATCGACGCGTCCGGCGCGATCGAGGTCCGGGTCGAGAACGTCACGCCGCAACCGGTCAGCGCGGTGCTCGGCGTCCAGGCGCCGGCCGGTTGGGTACTGCGCACGCAGCAGGTGGAGGTCGACGACCTGCAGCCCGGCGAGGTCCGCACCGTCCGGTTCCCGGTGGTTGCCTATCGCAACGAGCCGTCGAACAAGTACCTGATCACGTACGAGGCGAAGATCGCCGGCGCGGCGAAAACCCGGCAGAGCGGCGAGCGGGAGATCCAGCTCGCGTACGCGCCGTACCGTCAGATCACCGTCGGCGGGGATGTCTCTCAGTGGGCGGGGATCGCGGGGGTCAGTGTCGCGAACACGTCGGCGAGCGGTGACCGGAAGGAGTACCGGCTCTGGTCGGCGTGGGACCAGCAGTTCTTCTACGTGCGCGCCGTACTCGAGGACGCGGTGCACTTCGGGAACAAGCCGTTCCCGCAAGATCAGTACTCGTTCCCGTTCAAGGCGGACAGCCTGCAGCTCGCGTTCGACGCCGGTGCCAAGCCTGACGACCTGCTGGCCGGGGATCCGCACTACGCGAAGTGCGGCGGTTCGTTGTCGCACCTGTACGTCGCGACGCTCGCGCAGGGTGGTGTCTCCGAGCTGCACCGGCAGGCTGCGCCCGGGACGAACTACCAGACGTTCTACCCGACGAACGCACCGCTGGATCCGCCGCTCGGATTGTTGACAATCGACGAAGGACGGGCGCTGGTCACGCGGGACGAGACCGCGAAGACCACGACGTACGAGGTCGCGATCGCCTGGGACCAGCTGCCCGAACTGGCCGCCGAGGCCGCGGGGCTCACGGCCGGGAAGCAGGTGCGGACGACGTTCGCGTTCGCGGTCGCCGATGCCGGGACGAACGGCCACGGGATGACGTACTGGACAACGGCCAACGGGCCGCTGACCACCGGCTGCTACAACTTCGCGCCGTTCTGGGGCACCGGCGGGCTCGCGCTCGGCGGCCGTGTCGACACGCCGTGGGGGCTCGGCCGATGAGCGAGCCGCCCTGGGACGGGTCGGACGTGAAGATCACCGACGTCCGGGCGTTCCTGACCGCTCCCGAAGGGACCACGCTGGTGGTGGTCCGGGTCGAGACGAGCGAGCCCGGGCTGTACGGCGTCGGGTGTGCGACCTTCACGCAGCGGGCCAATGCGGTCGCGACCACGGTGACCGACTATCTGGCGCCGCAGCTGGTCGGCCGCGACCCGGCGGAGATTGTCGACATCACTACGATCCTGCATCTGAGCGGCTACTGGCGCTTCGGGCCGGTGCTGAACAACGCGATCTCCGGTGTGGACATGGCGTTGTGGGACATCAAGGGCAAGCTCGCCGGGATGCCCGTGTGGCAACTCCTCGGCGGCCGCGCCCGCACCGCCGTACCCCTCTACGGTCACGCGTCCGGCCGAGACCCCGCCGAGGTCGCCGACGAAGTACGCGCACTCCTCGACGCCGGCTACGGCCACGCCCGCTGCCAGGTCGCGGTCCCCGGAGCCGGAACGTACGGCGCTCCGGCTGCTGGTCCGACGACTGGTGCGTGGGATCCGAGGAAGTACACGCGGACGGTGGTTGGGCTGTTCGAGTATCTGCGGCAGGAGCTCGGTGACGACGTCGAGCTGATTCACGACGTCCACGAGCGGGTCGCGCCGGTGGATGCGATCGGCTTGGCGCGGGAACTCGAGCCGTACCGGCTGTTCTTCCTGGAGGATCCGGTCGCGCCGGAGGATCTGAACTGGTTGCGGCGGCTTCGGGAGCAGTCGTCGATCCCGATCGCGATCGGCGAGCTGTTCACCCACCCGGCCGAGTACCGGCCGCTCCTCGCCGAAGGGCTGATCGACTTCGTCCGGGTGCACCTGTCCGCGATCGGCGGCATCACCCCGGCCTGGCGGCTGGCGACGGCGTGCGACCTGTTCGGCGTCCGTACCGCCTGGCACGGACCGGGCGACGTCTCGCCGATCGGCCACGCCGCGAACCTCGCGCTCGACTTGGTCAGCCCGAACTTCGGGATCCAGGAGCAGCACCCGTTCAACGCCGAGGCCGAGGAGGTCTTCCCCGGCGTACCGCAACCACGCGACGGCCACCTGTGGCCGAGCGACCGCCCCGGCCTCGGCGTCGACTTCGACGAACGGGCCGCCGGCAAGTACCCACCCACCCTGAGACGACAGGGCGACCGGTGGAAGCCGCCCCGCCGCCCCGATGGCGCCGTACAACGCCCTTGAAAACCCTGTCTGGAAAGGACATCCGATGAGAGCACGATTCCCGGTGCTGCTGCTGTGCGGCAGCCTCGCGCTGGCCGCGACGGGCTGTACGGTCGGCGGCTCTGCCGGTTCCGGTGCCGCGGGCAACGGTCAGCAGAAGACCCTGGTGGTCGCCGAGTGGACGAACCCGTCGGCGATCGAGGCGACCAAGAAGATCAACGCGATCTTCGAGAAGGAACACCCCGGCGTCAAGGTCAAACTGGAGAACGCCCCGACCGCCGCCGGCGCCTGGGGCACGCTGACCAACAGCCTGCTGTCCGCGAAGTCGGTCGACGTACTCGCGCAGTTTGCGCCGACTCCGGCCAAGTTCCCTCCGGCCGACACCGGGCTGAAGTCGTCCGGCTCGGCCGCCCTGATCACCGCCGGCCAGATCACCGACCTGTCCGGCCAGGACTTCATGAAGTCGTACGACCCGGTGCTGCAGAAGTACGGCGTCGGCTACAACGGCGGCATCTACGGCGTGGTCGCCGCGGAGTACATCGGCCACGGCGCGGTCTGGTACAAGAAGGACCTGCTGGACAAGTACGGCGTGAAGGTGCCGACGACGTACAGCGAGTTCGTCGCGGCGCTGAAGAAGTTCAAGGACGCCGGCAAGACGCCGATCTTCGTGGCCGGCAAGGACGGCCTGCAGGGCATCGTGTACGGCGGCGCGGTCCAGCAGCTGCTGATGAAGGGGAAGACCAGCACCGACGCGAACGTGGTCAGCGACCAGCGCGCGAAGGACTTCTGGGCCGGTACCAAGACCTGGAACGACCCGGTCTACAAGGAGGCCGCGACCAAGTACACCGAGGTCATGCAGTACATCGAGCCGGCCGCGTCCGGTGTCGCGCAGCTGACCGCGCCGGGCGTCTGGGCGGCGAAGTCCGACGACTTCCCGTTCTTCCTCGACGGGTCCTGGGACGGCAACACGATCAAGGAGGCGAACCCGGACCTGAAGTTCGGCTTCTTCGTGATGCCGGCCACCGACGACGCCGCGAACAACCGGGTGCCGGTGAAGGCCGACCTGACCTGGATGGTGCCGACCTGGGCGCCGAACAAGGACCTGGCGATGGACTGGCTGCGGATCTTCTCGCGGCCGGAGAACTACAAGCTCTGGCTGGACGCCACCGGCTCGACCTCGACCCAGCCCGGTGTCACCTCGTCCACGCTGCCGTGGATGGACTGGCTGAACGAGCACGGCGACCAGCGGTTCGTCGCGCTCACCGACCCGTGGATCCCGGCCGGCGCGCCGCCGGAGGCAGCAGGACCTGACCTGACCAAGATGACGCCGTTCGGCAAGCAGAGCGTCGACGATGCCCTGACCGGCGCGGCCACGGCGTACCAGAAGTCGGTGGGGAAGAAGTAGATGACGACCTGTCCGTTCGGCACCCGCCGGACCCGCCGCTACATCCCCTGGCTGTCGATCGCGATCCCGGGGATCGGCTGGCTGGTGTTCGGGCTGTACCCGTCCGTCGCCACGGTCGGCTACTCGTTCACGCAGTACTCCGGGCTCCCGGGCACCGCGCTCAACGTCTGCGGGCTGTGCAACTACCGGGACGCCTTCACCACGATGCTGCCGGACGTCGCGGGCAGCCTGAAGGTGACGATCATCTACGTGATCGCGGTGACCCTGCTGCAGAACGGGGTGGCGCTCGGACTCGCCGTACTGCTGAAGGAGAAGCGCCCGCTGTACGGGCTGTACCGGGCGCTGATCTTCATGCCGCAGATCTTCAGCGTCGCGGTCGTCGGCGCGATCTTCTCGCTGCTGCTCGACCCGTACAGCGGGCCGGTGTCGCACGTCCTGCAGTCGCTGTTCGGCATCACGTCGCCGCTGCTCGGCTCGACCACGCTCGCGCTGCCGCTGGTGATCGGCGTGAACGTGTGGATGTTCAGCGGGTACTCGATGCTGATCTACATCGCCGGGCTGCGGCACATCCCGAAGGAGGTGTACGAGGCCGGCGCGCTGGACGGCGCCGGCCGGTGGGAGGTGTTCCGGCACATCACCTGGCCGCTGCTCGCGCCCGCGACCACGGTCAACGTGTTCCTCACCGCGATGGGCTCGATCGGTGAGTTCGCGCTGATCCTGGTGCTGACCAACGGCAACTTCGGCACCCGGACCCTCGGGTTGTCGATGTTCACCACGGCGTTCGGCAGCAACTCGCAGCTCGGGTACGGCTCGATGCTGGCGATGCTGCAGTTCTTCCTCACGCTCGTGATCGGCGGCGGCCTGCTGGTCACCCTGCGCCGGCGGGAGGTGTCGATGTGATCAGGCGTACGGCGGGGTGGTACACGAGTCAGGCCGCCTGTCTGGTGATCTCGGTGGGCATGTTCGCGCTGCCGGTGATCTACCTGGCGCTGCAGTCGGTGAAGCCGTACACGGCGTTCCTGCGCGACCCCACCGGGCTGCCGTCGGTGGTCAGCGGCGCGAACTTCAGCCAGGCGTGGACGCAGGGCGACTTCGGCCGGCAGATGATCAACAGCCTGGTGTACGCCGTGGTGCCGGGCGTGATCACGTTGATCCTCGGGGTGTTCCTGGCGTTTCCGATCTCCCGCGGATACTTCCGGCACTCGAACGCGCTGTACGGGTTCTTCGTGTTCTCCGGGTTCCTGCCGGGCGGGCTGATCCCGCTGTTCGTCGAGGCGCAGGCGCTGCACCTGTACAACAGCATGGTCGGGTACCTGATCATGACGAGTCTCGCGGGCGCCGGGTTCTTCTTCTTCGTCGGCTACATCAAAGGCATCCCGCGGGAGCTGGACGAGGCGGCGGCGATGGACGGCTGCGGGTACGTCCGGTTCATCCTGCAGATCATCGTGCCGCAGATGAAACCGGCGCTGGCGACGTTCGGGATCTTCGGGTTCATCGGCAGCTGGAACAACCTGATCCTGCCGCTGGTGATGCTGTCGGACTCGAAGCTGTGGCCGGTGACGCGCGGCCTGTACTCGTTCTTCGGCGAGTACAGCCAGAACTGGCCGCTGATCGCGGCCGGGACCCTGATCGTCGCGGGCCCGGTGATCGTGGTGTTCGCGATCCTGCAGCGCTACCTGGTCGACGGCGTGGCCGGCGGCGCGATGGCCGGCAGCCGCGGCGTCGCCCAGCCGGCCGTGGACGCCGAGCAGTGATCGAGTGGCCTCCCGGAGCGAGGAGCATCCGCTTCGAGCTCCGGGACCGCCTCCACCATCCCGAGTTCAGCTGGCCGCGGACGCTGCTGACCTACCGGGTCCGCTGGAGCGAACCCTTGTACGGCCAACTGCACTTGTCGGACGCCACAGGCAGCCCGGTCCCTTTCCAACTCTCGAACATCCACCGCGAGAACGGCCTCCTGACCGAAGCCGACGTCTCCTTCGTGGCCGACCTCCCGCCAGGGGCAGCCCGCACCTTCGAGCTAGGCCTCGGCGGACGCTCCACCGTGGCTGGGAATTCGGTGGTGATCTCCTACGAAGCGGATTCGATCGTGGTCGACACGGGCAGTCTTCGCGTCCGCCTGCCCCGGAGTCTGAACAGCCCAGGCATCCAGTTCGACCACGGCACCGGGTGGCTGGGCCGCACGACGTTCCACAACACCCCACCGCTGGTCGGATTGCAGACAATCCTACGAGAGTCCGGTGACCTGTTCGCCACCTTCCGCCTGACCTACGAGTTCGAGGGTTCGGCGACCTACGTCGCAACGATCCGCTGCATCGCCGGGTACGAGTACATCGAGCTCGACGAGGAGATGTGCGGGCTCGGCGACGCGGCCTGGGAGCTGGAGTGGACCGGCTTCCACCCGACGCACCGGTTCTCCTCGACGTGGCCGTACTCGCAGAATCCGGCCGACTACCAACCGCAGCCGGGCGTCTCCCGCTGGCTCCCGATCGACGAGCCGCTCGTCATCGGTGACACCGGCGAGGACCCTGCGTTCTTCGGCCCCGGACGGATCGAGGACCCGGCGGCGGAGTTCGCGTTCACGGTCGCGCCGTACGCCCCGTCGTACGCCTTCGACGTCCGGCCGCACGCGACCTTCTGGAACGACCGCACCAGCGTCGGCGTGTTCGTCCTCCGCCCGGAACGTTGGGATGACCACCAGTACGCGCTGTGGGCCTCGTCGCCGGCGTTGCGGATCCGCTTCCGGTACGCCGACGGCGTACTGCGCTGGACCTGGCCGTTGCGGGACGGCACGCGGCGCACGGGGATCGCGTGCTACGACCACGCCCGCGATCTCGACGTACCGCAGGAGTTCCGGACCACGCACGTACGGCAGCTGCAGCACTGGCACAGCACGCTCAGCCTCGACCTCGTCAAGGACTGGCAGCTCCGGTACGACGGGACGCGGCCGGATTCTCCTTTTCACGAAGGGGTTCTGACCTCCGCGGATGAGCTGGTCGACGAGTTGTTCCATGGCGCCGACGGACCGCGGCTGATCGCGCGCGGGGTGAACGACGTCGGCGGGTACAGCAACATCGGGCAGCGGCCGTTGTACGAACGCTTCGTCGACGGGTACGCGCGGCTCCGCGGCGAACTCGATCCGGCCGAGCGGGAGCGGGTCGAGGCGTTGCTGCTGCTGAACGCGTACGTCGCGGCCGGTGAGGAGATCGGGCCGATGCTGCGGATGTTCGGCGGGCACCCGAACTTCATGGCGGACGGGAAGGCGGCGCTCGGGTGTTTCGCGTGGCTGTTCCCGGAGCATCCGGCCGCGGCGTCGTGGCTCGATCAGTTCGGGAAGTTCGTCGAGCTGGTGGCGGCGTTTCACACCCGACCCGCGGACGGGGACGCGCGCGGTGGGCGGTGGACCGAGAGCCTGGCGACGTACGTGTGGGCGTTCCTGCGGCCGACCGTCCTCGGCAATATCAGCGGGATGCTCGCGGACGGGCGGAATCGGCTGGCGGACCCGCAGCTCGCGGCGATGGGTACGTGGCTGGTCGAATCGTTGAGTTCGCCAATGGTTTTCGGTGGGCGGGTTCATCCGCCGCAGGGCGCGCACGCCTACTGGCCGCGGCGGCCACCGCTCGAGCTCAGACTGCTCGCTCAGGCGCTGCGGAACTACGCACCGATGGTCGCCGAACATTTGCTGTGGGCAAGCAGTCCGGATGCGTCGCTGCTGGAGCACCGGCCGGGCGCACCGGATCCGTGGCGGTCCGCGGTCGCACCGGACCGGGGCACGAATCCGCGGTTGCGCAGTACGAAGCATGCCGGGTACGGCGTAACGCTGCGCGCGGATGTGGACCGGCCGAGCGAGATCGCGGTGTTCCTGCAGCAAACGGATCCCGGGCCGAACTACCGCTGGGGCGTGCCCGGGGACAACGGTTCGGGGACGATCTACTACTACGCGGGCGGGCGGAGCTACAGCGGCCACGGGCCGGAGGACGCTGGCGATCGGCGGGCACCGGCGGCGACGTACACGAGCTCGTTCGGCGTGTGGGCGGACGGGTCGTACCGGTCGATCGGGCCGAACACGCTGGACCGGCCGCTGTACGACCTCGGGTGGGCGCAGTACGCGGAGATCACGTCGGCCGGCGGCCCGTACCGGAGCCGGTCGGTGATGCTCCTCGGCAGCGACTACATCACGACGTACGACGCGGTCGCGCCGAACCAGCGAACCGCGTGGACCTGGTCGGTGGCGACTGTCGCGACCGGGTGGGACGCGAACAGCATCGACCAGGTGGTCGACGAGCTGCCCTTCATCCATGTCGTCGGGCGCGAGCTGTCCGAGTTCACCACCGAGTTCAGCCGGGGTGTTCGCTCCGAGAGCCCCGCCGACGGCACGGGAGGCAACGTCCTGGCCGTCGTCAGTCACCGGCGGGACCTCCACGTCACCGACACCCCGTGGGGCGCGCTGGTGCGTACGCCGGAGACGGTCGACTACGTGTTCCGCCGTACCGCGTCCGTCTACTACGAGCCGCAGCAGATCGAGCACGTCTACTTCACCGGCACGGCCGGAGCCGTACGCCTGCACACCGACGGCACCCAGCAACTCGCCCTCTTCCAGGGCTCCCGAATAGGCACGCCCGCCATCACCCTGACCACCCCGGACCCTGCCCTCGCCATCACCCTCGACTTCCCGTCCCTCAAGGGCACCTACTACTCCCCCACTCCCACCACCTTCACCCTGACCCCCACCACCGGCGACCTGTACGTCGACGGCGAGCGCGCCACCTTCACCGCCGTACCCGCCGGCCGCCACCACTGGGAGGTCACCACCGGCAAACCCCAACCCCTCCCACCCGAAATAACCCACACCACCGGTACCACCGTCCACTTCACCCCCGTCCCAGCAGCCGAAACCTACGAACTCGAGCTGAGCCACGACGGCGGCCTCACCTGGACCACCAGCGCATACGAAGCAGACGGCGCGTGCTTCGACCTCAACCGGCTCGAGCGGGATGTGCATGTGCGGGTGGTTGCAGTGAACAGCGACCAGCGAAGCGACCCCGGCCGGGACTATCCGGTTCGCGTGGTCGACGGACCGCCGCTCCCGCCGGACGGCTTGCGGGTGAACGCGGACCGGCGCCTGACGTGGGGCCAGGTGCTAGGGGTGTCGGCCTACCGGCTGTATCGGCGAGTCGACCGGGAGGGTGAGTACGAAGAGATCTACCGCGGACCCGCCGTGGAGTTCGTGGACACGGTCGACGGCCTACACGAGTACGCCGTGGCGGCGGAGAACCCGTACGGCGTGGGCGCCCGCTCTGCCCCGGTGGACACCAGCCGCCGCAACTGGCACCCACCCGGCGGCGCCAGCTACCGCCGCACCCACACCTACAACCAATCGCCCTACCGCACCTGAACAGCTTGTACCGCCGGGTTGGGGAGGATCCTGTCCCGCCACGGGGGCGAAATCCTCCCCAACCCGGCGGTTTCAGCCGACGGAGGGGCCGAGGCCGAGGGATTGGGGGGTGCTGGAGTCGGGGGACGGTTGGTGGAGGCCTTCGTCGAGGGCACCGTACTCGGTCATCAGGGACGGGCTGCCGCCCCACGGGGTTTGTTCCTCGGCGATCAGGGTGTTGGTGGTGAGGAGGAGGCCGGCCACCGAGGCGCCGTTCTGGAGGGCGGAGCGGGCGACGCGGAGCGGGTCGATGATGCCCATGGCAAGCATGTTGCCGTAGCGGCCTTCGAGGGCGTCGAAGCCGTCGTCGACGTCCATCGCGGCGGTACGTTCGAGGACCTCGGCGCCGGAGTAGCCGGCGTTCGCGGCGATCAGGTACGCCGGTTCCCGCAACGCGCGGCGGACGATGCCGACCCCGATCCGGTAGTCGCCCTGCACGTCGAGGTCGTCCAGCGCCGGCGATGCGTGCAGCAGCGCCATCCCGCCGCCCGCGACGATCCCCTCGGCCATCGCGGCCCGTGTTGCCGACAACGCATCCTCGACACGATGCTGCAGCTCCTTCAGTTCGACCGGTGTCGGTGCGCCGACCCGGATGATCGCGACCTTGCCGGACAGCGCGCCGATCCGCTCGGTCAGTACGTCCTCGTCGACGCCGAACGTCGCCCGCTCCAGCTCGGCCCGCAGCTGCGTGACCCGGAATTCGACGTCCTGCTCGTGCCCCGGGCCGGCCACGATCGCGGTACGGTCCGCGGTGACCCGTACCTGGTCCGCCCGGCCGAGCTGGTCGATCGTCATCGTCTCGAGGCTGAATCCGGAGTGCCGGCTGTACACGGCGCCGCCGGTGATCGCGGCGATGTCCTCCAGCTTGTGCAGCCGCCGGTCGCCGAACCCGGGCGCCTTCACCGCGACACACTGGAACAGCCCGTTCACGTGGTTGTGCACCAGCATGCTGAGCGCCGTACCTTCGAGGCTCTCCGCGATGATCACCAGCGGCCGCGGCTCGCGCATGATCTTGTCGAGCAGTGGCATCACCTGCTGCACCTTGGTGATCTTCTCGCTGCAGAGCAGGATGTACGGGTTGTCGAGGACGGCCTGCAGGCTGCCCGGGTCGGTGACCATGTACGGCGACAGGTAGCCGTTGTCGAACTCGAACCCCTCGACGAAGTCCACGCTCATCCCGTGGGCCGCCGACTCCTCGACGGTCACGATGCCGCCGTCCCCGACCCGGTGCAGGGCGCGGGCGATGACCGCGCCGACCATGTCGTCGTCGTTCGCCGAGATCGCCGCGACCCGCGCGTAGTCGTGCTCGGTCTGCACCGGGTGCGCGACCTCGCGGAGCCGCTCCACCAGACGGGCGACCGCCAGGTCGATGCCGCGTTTCACCAGTACGGGGTTGCCGCCGGAGCTGATCGCGATCATCCCCTCGCGGATGATGGCCTGCGCGATCACGGTCGCGGTGGTGGTGCCGTCGCCGACGATGTCGTTGGTCTTGATCGCGGCTTCCTTGACCAGCTGCGCGCCCATGTTCTCGAACTGGTTCTTGAGGTGCACCTCGCGGGCGATCGTGACGCCGTCGTTGGTGACCACCGGGGAGCCGGTGATCTTCTCCAGGATCACGTTGCGCCCTTTCGGGCCGAGAGTCGACTTCACCGCGTCCGCCAACTGATCGACACCAGACAGCAACAACTCGCGAGCACTCTCTCCAAACCGCAGTTCCTTGGCCATGAAACCCTCCGATCATGAGCTAGGTGGATAGAAAGGGAAGGGAAAGAAAGGAGGGGTGGGGACGGAAATGATCGTCAGGGAACGAGGATCGCGCGGCCGCGGATGCGGCCGGCGTCGAGGTCGGCGACCGCGTCGACGGCCGCTTCGAGCGGGTACGTACGCGTGTGCAGCGTCACCTTCCCGGCCTCCGCGAGCGCCATCAGCTCGGCCAGTTCGTTGAAGGTGCCCACGATGTTGCCGACGATGTTCCGCTCGGTCGAGATGATGTCCAGCGTCGGGATCTGTAGCCGGCCGCCGTACCCGATCACGAAGTACGACCCGGCCCGGCCGGTCATCGCGAAGCCGTCCTGCTCCGCGCCCTGCTCGGCGACGAAGTCCAGGACGACGTGCGCACCCGCGCCGTCCGTCAGCTCCAGGACCTTCTCGACCTGGTTGCCGTCAGCAACGACCGTCTGGTCCGCGCCGAGCTGCTCGGCCAGCTTCAAAGCGTCCGGGTTCCGATCCACGACGATGATCCGGGCCGCCGTCAACGCAGCCAGGCACTGTACGCCGATGTGCCCGAGGCCGCCCGCCCCGATCACCACGGCCGTCGTACCGGGCGGCAGCAACGGCAGCGCCTTCCGCACCGCGTGGTACGCCGTGATGCCGGCATCCGCGAGCGCGGCGACGTCCTGCGGCCGGGTGCTCGGATCGAGCTTCACGCACGCGCGCGCCGAGGTCAGCAGGTACTCCGCCATCCCGCCGTCGCTGTCGAGCCCCGGGAACGTGCTGTTCGAGCAGTGCATGTCGTCCCCTGCACGACACGCACGGCACAGTCCGCAGGTCGGCGTCGGGTGCAGGATGACGGTGTCGCCGACCTGCACGTTGGTGACCGCGGAACCGATCTCGTGCACCCAGCCCGCGTTCTCGTGCCCGATGGTGTACGGCAGCGCCGGGTGCATCGCGGCGTCCCACTGCCCTTCGATGATGTGCAGGTCGGTACGGCACACCCCGGCGCCGCCGATCTTGACGACGACGTCGAGCGGGCCTTTGACGACCGGTTCCGGTACGTCGTCGATCACCGGTTGCCGGTGGTACCCGTGCAGTCGTACGGCCTTCATCCCAGCTCCTCCTCACCCGCACCGGCCTCGGCGTACCGGTGTCTCAGCATTCCCCTGCAGATCCCGGTGTTGGCCTCGATCCCGGTCCTGGTCAGCCGGGCCAGCCCGAGGTGTCGCGCCGCGTCGGCAGGGCTGATCGCCGCACCGGTACCCACATCGACCAGCAACGGTGCGTCCGGGCCGGTCGGCAACCCGAGCTCGGCCCGGCGGCGGAGCAACCGGTCCAGGTCAACGGACGGTGACACGTCGCCGATCGTGCACTCCACCGGATCGATGCCTGCAGCAACCAACGGACGGCAGACCACGTCCGTCCCGGCGAGGACAGCTTTTCGCACGAAGGTACGGCGTAATTCGTCCAGCTCGCCCGCCGCCTCCCCCGCGAACGAACCGGCGAAACCGGCCCGCGCTGCTACCCCGGCGTTGATTTGCGTTGCCGCGAAGTGGTCTTCGAGGGCTACGTCCGCTGTGCGCACCCAGGGCAGTGCCGTGACTGCGTCGTAGGCGTCGGCGACCATCAGGAAGGCGAAGTTCGGCGCGCAGAAGTACGTCGGCAACCGCAGCCGGACGACCACGTCGCCGGCCGCCGACACGACGCAGGTGGACACGAAGCCGAGCGTCGTGATCGGCTCGTCCAGCTCCGGGTCCCGGACGGCGCCCAGCGCGTCCAGGACCCGGTCCCGCTCGGTCGCTACCGCCGTCATCAGGAAGTGACCAACTTCGAGTCGTCCTGGGCGGCCGGCGTCGCCTCCTTCAGCTGCAGTTCGTCCGGCACCTTCAGGTCGTACAGCTTGGCGGCGTTCAGCCCGAGGATCTTCTTCTTGCCCTCGACCCCCAGCCGCGGGTAGTCGGCGAACTCCGGGTCGTCGGGGAACTCCCAGTCCACGAACCCCTCGACCTGCCACTTGGGTTCCCAGATGCCGTAGTCGCTGCCGAACGTCATCTTGTCCTCGCCGACCCAGAACAGCAGCTCGCCCATCACCTTCGCGAAGAACCGCGGCCGGGCGTGCATCAGGCCGCCGATGACCACCGACAGACCGGCGTACACGTTGGGTTCCTGGGTGGCCATGAAGCAGAAGTCCTCGATCCGCGGCAACCCGACGTGCTCGACGATGAAGTTGAGCTCCGGGAAGTCGGTCGCGGCGTGGTCGACATCGGCGACGTCGAACGCGTCCTTGTCCAGCGGCCAGATCGTCGGGCCCTTGTGGACGTGGATGTTCTTGATCCCGAGCTCCTGCGCTTTGGCCAGATAGGTGTACGCCGCCGGGTCGGTGAGCTTGTAACCACGCGAACCCGCGTTCCACTCGGCGGTGTACAGCTTGACGCCGCGAGAGCCGTACCGGTCCACGTTGCGGGCCAGCTCGTCCAGCCCGGCGTCACCGTCGCGCGGGTCGAAGCGGGTGTTCAGCACGAACATCCCCGGGTGCTTCTCGCCGAGCGCGGCGTTCTGCTCGGTGGTGTTGAAGCCCTCGGTGTACCACTCCTTCAGGTACGTCGGCTGGAAGATCGCGATGTCCACGTAGCCGTCCTCGAAGACGTCCTTCATCAGGTCGTCCTCGGTGTAACTCATGAACTTCTCGATCGGCCAGTGCGTCTCCGGCGGCCCGAGGCCCTGGTAGGCGTGGAAGCACTCGATCCAGCCCTTCGCGTACTGCTCGGCGCCCTTCACCCAGTTGTCCGGGCCGGCCCTCCACATGTGCATGTGGCTGTCGACCACGAAGTACTTCGTACCGTTCTTCTCGTACACGAAACGACCCCCTTGTCAGCTGGATGCGGTCAGGTCGAAGCCGATGTAGTCGGCCGCGTCCTCGGGGTTGGCGAACAGGATCGTCCGGTCGTCGAGGTGCACCATCCGCCCGTAGTGGGTGGACATGTTCTCCTCGAACTCGGCCTGGTCGAAGTACCCGGGCTCCTCGCCGAGCGCCTCGGACACGTCGTCGTACACGACGTCCATCCGGCCGGTCGCGTCGACCCGGATCATCGACGGCAGCGGCGTCACGGTGACGTTGTCGTAGGCCTTCATCACGTCCGCGACGATCGCGCCGACCTGGTTGTTCATCAGCGTGAACCCGCACCTGTTGGACGCCGTACTGTCGGACTTGAACGGGCTCTCGACGACTGTCTTCAGCGTGGTCACTGTGCCAACTCCTTCGGTTCGGTCAGGCCCAGCGCGGTGACGATCCCGCTGAACCGGCTCTTCACGCGGTCGAGCCCGTCCTCGAACCGCGGCGGTTTCGCGTCTGGCTGCGACCACAGCGGCTGCAGCGTGCGGGCCGCGGCGAGTGCCTTGGCGGTCCAGTTGCTCGCCCAGCCGTCGAGGATCGCCTTGTTGTGATCGGCGAACTCGCGGTCGTTGGTCAGCAGTTCGAACATCGCGGTGGTGTATCGCAGGTCGCGTTCGGCGAAGTCGTACTCCGCCGCGCCGATCACCGTCGGCGTGACGAAGTCGCCGTTGCGCGGGGCGGCCTGCTGGACCAGCTGGCTGCGGAACAGTTCGCCGACCAGCGGCTCGAACACGACGTTCGCGGCGAAGATCGCCTCGCACCAGTCGTCGATCGCGGTCAGCTGCTCGGCCAGGTCCCGGACGCCCTGCCAGGCCGGGTCGTGGTTCCAGGTCTCCAGGTGCGCGCTGCCGTCGAAGCCCTCGATCTCCTCGGACAGCGTGAGGTTGTAGAGCGCGAGGTCCTGCGCGGCGCGGATCCGGTGCATGCTGTTCACCGAGATCGCGTTGTTGTGCATGTTCGTCGGCGCGCGCCGGTTGGCGTTCGCGTACAGGTACAGGCCGAGGCCGTGGTCGACGTGCATCCAGGCGCCGATGTGCTGCTCGACGAACCGCACCCAGTTCGGGTTCCACTGCTCGAAGGCCTTGGACGCCTTGGCGGCCTCGACGTTCTGGGTGACCTGGCGGACGACGCTGGAGTTGTACCGGTACAGCGTCATCTCCCATTCCTCGTTCGGGTCCCGGAACTCGTGCCAGCCGGTGGCCGGCCAGTCCTTCACGTTCAGCCCGCCGGTGCCCGGGCCGCGCTGCGGTTCGGGCTTGTCCGAGCCCCAGGCCTTCAGCGCGGTCCAGTCCAGTGGGTAGCCGCCGCGCCCGTCGGCGAACCCGTACAGCCAGCCCTGCGTGAGGTAGTGCCGCGTGTCCGGCTGGACGTCGACCGTGACGTCCTCGTAGTGGCTCTGCTTACGCTTCTGCGGCTTGTAGTAGTTGTAGTGCCGCAGCGTCGAGTCCGGGAACTCGCGGGCGCCGGCTTCGGCGTCGGTGAAGACCGGCTTCGGCACACTGCGTTCTGTCTTAGGTGAGTCCTGTGTGGTGGTCATCTTGCCTCCAGCACCTTCGAGTCACCGGCGTCGCCGGTCGTCGTGAACTTGTCGTAGTAGATGTGCTTGGTCGCCACGCCGAGCCGCTCGAGCAGCGGGATCGCCGCCTCGACCATCGGCGGCGGACCGCACACGTAGGCATCGGCTCCGGTCAGGTCCGGCTCCAGCCGCTTGACCACGTCGGTAATCAGGCCGTTCTCGCCGTCCCAGTCCTCGTGCGACAGCGCCGGTACGTACCGGAACCGCGGCAGGGTCTGTTCGAGGGACCGCAACTCGTCCTCGAAACACAGGTCCCGGGGAGTCCGCGCGCCGTAGTAGAACGTGGTCGGCCGGTCGATCCCGCGCTCGGCCATCGACCGGAGCAGCGCCAGGATCGGGGCCAGCCCGGCGCCGCCGCCGAGGAAGACCAACCGGGCGTCCAGGTTGTCCCGGAGGGTGAACACCCCGAACGGCCCGGTCAGCTCCAGCCGGTCGCCGACCCGCAGGCGCCGGTCTAGGAACTCGGAGAACACGCCGCCCGGGTACACCTTGATCACGAACTCCAGCTGCGCGCTCTCCCGGCTGGACGTGTTCGCCATCGAGAACGACCGTGTCCGATCGGTCCCCGGTACGGCGATGTCGACGTACTGCCCGGGGAAGAACTTCAGCTCCCCGGGCTCGGTCAGCCGCACGACCAGGTGCCGCAGGTCGTGGGTCACCGGGGTGATCGCCACGACCTCGGCGGTCCGTTCCTGGATCGGCAGCCCGGAGCGGATCATGTCCGCGTCGTAGTTGAGCAGCTCGATCGTGAGGTCCTCGAAGGCGTGCGCGCGGCAGAGCAGCGTGTAGCCCTCGTCCAGTTCGTACTCCGGGAGCGCGAAGGTCGAGTACCGGTCCAGGTCGATGTCCTCACCGTCGAGGACGAACGACTTGCAGGACGCGCACTGTCCCTCCTTGCAGCCGTGCATCAGCATCACGCCCTGCTCGGCCGCGGCCCGCAGGATCGTCTGGTCCTCGTCGACCTCGATCTCGATGCCGACCGGTTCGAACCTCACGACGTGCTTCATTACGCCCCGTCAGCCTTGAGCCGGGGCGGGACGGCCGGCCGGACCACCCTTCACGTAGCGGGCGGCGAACGCCGTACGTTCGTCGTCGCTCATCTCGTTCAGCAGTACGTTCGGGCTCGCCAGCGGCGGGCACTTGCGCAGGTGGTCGAGCGTCCACATCTTGCCCGGATCCAGGTCGAGGTGCGGCTGCGCGACCATGGTCTTGCCGTCGTCGCGGACGAAGCCCATGTCGGACACCACGTCGGCCCAGTTCCAGCCGTGGTACAGCGTCTCCCACTCGCGGTGGCCGATCAGCTTGCCCATGTTCGGCGTGTTCCGCCCCTGGTACGTCGGCCGGAAGGCGGTCTCGTCGGTCCACTTGCACATCTCGTGGCAGTACGTGCGCCACTGGCCGTCGACCTTCGCCATCACCATGTCCTCACGGACCAGGCACGGCACCATGCACGTCCAGCAGCGGTGCGGGTACTCGTAGTCGACGTCCTCGAAGACGATCGGCTTGTGCCCGTTCGGCCTCGACAGCCGGTTGTAGTTCTCCCACCACTTGCCGTACTTGTCGTACCAGCCCGGGTACTTGTACTCGAACCACTCGAAGTCCTTGTCGGTCATCGGGTCGATCCGCCAGTAGTTGGCGAGCCACCCGGTGGCGAAGAACTGCGCGACCTCGTGCACGTAGCCCTTGTTCCAGATCTGGTTCCAGGACTCCTCGATCAGGTCGTGCGGGATCTCGAGTCCGTACTTCTCCAGCGGCACCAGGTAGCTGCGGTAGTAGTCGTCGTAGATCCAGCGCCGCCACATCTCGGCGTACGACTCGCGGTCCTTGCGGCGGTCCTTGGTGCCGTACTCGATGAACGTGCCGATCGCCGCGTCGACGACGCGGTGGTTGTTCCACCAGGCGTACCGCAGGTCGCGGGCGAGCAGCTGGTGGTTGTCCTCGTCGGCGAGTGCCATCAGCAGCGTGGCGTACCCGTTGCTGATGTGCCGGGACTCGTCCGACTGCACCGAGTGGAACACCGTCGGCAGCAGGTAGTCGCCGTTCGCGGCGGCCTCGGCCGGCATCGCGACGAACAACGTGTTGGTGAACGCGGTCTCGGCCACGATCGTCAGGTAGATGCTGGCCGCGGTGATCGCGTCACCGGTGATGAACCCCTCGGCGAACTGCCGGCCGATGGTGCCGCAGTAGTCGCTCTGGAAGTTCCGCAGGCTTGAGTTGAAGCCCGCCGGGTCGATGTAGTTGTTCATGTAGAGGCGTTTGAGGTTCTGCTGGATCGTCGAGTGCCTGACCTCGTCGATCATCTGGATGGCCTGCCCGTTGTGCAGTTCGGGGTTCGGCACGGTCCGGAACAGCAGCGGCATCGCCCGCGCCGCGGAGATCTCCGGCAGCGGGATGATGCTCAGGAACAGCTTCTGCCATTCCAGCCAGCGTTCCTGGACCTGGCGGAACATGTTGCCGCGGATCGCGCCGTCCGAGGCGCCGTACACCCGGTGGTCCTTCTCCTCCTGCATCGGGAAGTACGACCGCAGCACCTGCTTCAGCGGGTCCTTCTTCTGGGCCTTCCGGAACGTGTAGTCGGTGCCGTACTGGGAGACCGGCTCGTGGTACGCCGGTTCCCAGGACAACTCCTGGATCTTCTGGTGGGCCTTCGCCACACTCTGGCGACTCATGGCACTCCTCCCGCTCATGTGACCGGCTGTCACCTGCAGTACAGCCCCGGCGGGAGTGTGACGGAGGTCTCAAATTGAGAAGCGGCTCACGATTCCCCGAAGAAGGCCTCGCGGAGCTCCGCCAGCTTGGCCTCCTTCTGCCCGGCGAGCCGCTGGTCGCCCTGCGGATCGGGCCGGATGCCGAGGCAGCGCAGGAGTTCCGCGGCCGGCTCGCCGGGATGCCCGGTCGCCCCGAGGACCGGGTGCAGGCCGGCGTCGGCGAGGTGTTCGAAGACCAGGTGTACGACGGTCCACGGGTTGTACGACTCCTCGTCCATCCACTCATCACAACCCCGCGGCCATCGGGCGGTTGTCTCATTCTGAGACAGCGCTTGCGGCCCACTGCACTAGGCTCGAAAGGAAGCGTCAGGGAGGCCCCCGTGGACGAGCTCACACCTACGGCGGACGACAACCTCCGGACCGCCGCGGCCCGGTTGCACTTCCTCACGCTCGATCCGGTCGAGGTTCGCGACGTACGGCCGCCGATTCTCGCCTCCTGGGTCCGGTCGCAGCACTGGAACCTGCCGCCGGACCGGATCCAGCTGCCGTACGTCGCCGACCCGGACCTGGAGATCCCGCTCGCCCGGAGCGCCGCCCCGGTGCTGCGGAAACTGCACGAGAACCTCGACGGGCAGCCGATCAGCGTGATCCTCACCGACCGGTCCGGGCTGGTCCTCGAACGGCTGACCGCGGATGCCGGACTGGCCCGGCACCTCGACAAGGTCTACCTGGCGCCGGGTTTCAGCTATGCGGAGCAGTTCGCCGGTACGAACGGCATCGGCACCGCGCTCGAGGGCGGCGGGCCGATGCACGTGTTCGGCCACGAGCACTACGCCGAGGACCTGGAGGACCTCGCGTGTGCCGGCGTACCGATCAAGCATCCGCTGAACGGCAAGACGGTCGGGGCCATCGACCTGACCTGCTGGCGCAAGGACGCCGGGTCGCTGCTGATGGCGCTCGCCAAGACGACCGCGGAGAACATCCGCGCGGCGCTGCTCAAGGACAGCTCCACCCGCGAGCTGACGCTGCTGGAGACGTACCTGCAGCGTTCACGGCGGCTCGGTGACCTGGTGATCGCGGTCGACGAGGACCTGCTGCTGATGAACGCCAAGGCCCGGCAGTCGCTGGACACCGACGACCAGCGCGCGGTCCTCGGGTACGCGTCGGAGATCCTCGCGGGCGGCGCCACCGAGGCGATCCTGACCGAGCTGCCGAGCGGTTCCTGGGTCCGGATCATCTGCCGCCCGGTCGGCAGCAAGCCCGGGGCCGGGATCATCCAGATCAGTCCGCAGTCGACGGGCTTGGACCTGGGCTCGCCGGCGTCCGGACACCGCCCGCCGCCGCGTCCGGTGCTGCCCGGGCTGGTCGGCCGGAGCGCGCCGTGGCTCGGCAGCAGCCGCGAGGCCGACAACGCGTGCCGCGCCGGTCAGTGGGTCGTGCTGACCGGCGAGCGCGGTGTCGGCAAGGTCGCGGTGGCCCGCGCCGCGCACCGGCAGAACAAGGCCGGCCTCTGCCACGTCGTCGACGCGGCCCGGCCGGTGGACACGTTCACCGCCGAGCTCGATGCGGAACTGTCCGACGACTCGGTCCAGACCCTCGTCGTACGGCACGTCGAGTCGCTCGACCCGGCCGGCGTAGCAGCGCTCGTCGACGCGCTGTACGGCGTTCTCGAACGCCGGCCGTCCGAGCCGCCCTGGGTCGTCCTGACGCTGTGCTGCGACGACGCGGGACACCTCGGCGAGCTCCTCACCCTGTTCCCGCTGACCGTCGAGGTGCCACCGCTGCGGCACCACATCGAGGACATCCGCGAACTGGTCCCGTACTTCCTGGATCAGCTCAGCCACGGCGAGCTCATCTGCGGGCCGGACACCATGCAGCAGCTACTGCGATCGGCATGGCCCGGCAACACGGCCGAGCTGTGCCAGGTGCTCCAGCAGGTCGTCGTACGGCGGCGCCGGGCGGGCGTGCTCGTGCCCGCGGACCTGCCGGGCCGTACTCAAGCGGTCAGCCGGCGCAGCCTCAGCCAGCTGGAGGCGCTCGAGCGCGACGCGATCATCCGCAGCCTGCTCGCCAACGACGGGCACAAGGGCCGGGCCGCGAAGTCGCTCGGCATGTCCCGCGCCACCATCTACCGGAAGATCCACGACTATGGAATACAGCCTCCGTAATTGTGATCGGAGCTGCACCTGAATTCGCAGTTCCTGACAGATTTGATCAACTTCCTCTTGCCGTGAGCGTCTCGCTCGGGGTGAGATTGGCAGATGACGGATACCCGACCCGCGGGGACCGCGCAGCAGCCGGGCTTCTCCTACCGCCCGTTCATCTGGCTTGCGGTCGCGACGTTCTCGATGGGCATCGACGGCTACGTGCTGGCCGGGCTGCTGCCACAGATCGCCGGCGACCTGTCGGTCACCCCGGCCGCCGCGGGCCAGTTGATGTCGGTGTTCGCCTTCACGGCCGCGCTCGCCGGCCCGGTCCTCGGCACGCTGACGTCGCGGTGGGAACGCCGTACGACGATCGTCCTGTCGCTCGGCGTGTTCGTACTCGGCAACGTGGTGGTCGCGGTCGCGACGAACTATCCGGTCGCGCTCAGCGGGCGGGTGCTCGCCGCGCTCGGCGGCAGCCTGCTGAACGCGGCCGTCACCGGGTACGTGATCGCGCTGACCCCGGCCGAGCACCACGGCAAGGCGTTGTCGTTCGTGCTCGGCGGGTGGATGACCGCGACCGCGCTCGGCGTACCGGTCGGACTGGTGATCGGGCAGTCGAGCTGGCGGTTCCCGATGGTCATGGTCGCGGTCGTCGGGACGATCGCGCTGGTCGGCATCCTGTGGCGGTTGCCCCAGCTGCACCTGCCCGGCGGGACACTCGTCGAACGGCTCCGCCCGCTCGGGCAGCCGCGGCTGGTGGCCGGTCTGCTCGTCACCAGCGGCATCCTGTGCAGCAGCTACGCGTGCTTCACGTACGCGACGCTGATCCTCGAGCCGCACTTCCACGTCAAGTGGGCGATGATCGCGATCATGTTCGGGTACGGCGTGTCGAGCATGGCGGGTAACGCGGTGACGGGACGGCTGGTCGACAAGTTCACCGCGCTCAAGGTGCTCACCGTCGTACTGATCGGACTGTTCCTGAACGCCGTGCTCGGCATGGTCGCGCTGATGTTCGCGCCGGCCACCGTGGCGGCGGTCTGGGGCCTCGTGTGGTTCTTCTCGGCCGGCGTCGGCAACGGCGGCGGCGCCGTACCGCAGCAGGCCCGGCTGGCGTCGATGGCGCCGGACTCGGCGGCGATCGTGATGGCCTTGAACGGCAGCGCGATCTCCCTCGGCGGAGCCATCGGCAGCGGCCTGGGCGGCATCGCCCTCACCGCCGGCGCCGCCCCGAACGCCCTGCTCGGCGTCTCCGCCGTCGTCCTCGCCCTCACGGTGGGCCTCCACCTCCTCGTCGCCCGCGCGACCCGCCTGCGGGACCACCTCCGCTGAGGCGTGGCGGCGTACGGCGAAGTACGGCGAGCACGATCACCACACCGCACACGAGCAGTACGGCGCACAACCGCAGGCCGACGGCGTAGCCGTCGTTGAGGGCATCGACCGTACGGAGACCGCCGGTGCGGTCGTGCGCCACGGTCCCGAGGGCGGCCAGGCCCAGCGAGGCGCCGATCTGACGCGAGCTGTTCAGCAGGCCGGACGCGGTACCGGCCTCCGCGGGCGCGACGCCTCCGGTCGCCGTCGAGACGAGCGGCGCGAGGCAGAGCCCGAACCCGGTACCGGCGAGGATCGACGGGCCGAGGACGTTCACGAGGAACGAACCGTCCGGGCTGACCAGGCCGAACCACCCGAACCCGGCGGCTGTCAGCAGAGCGCCGCCGACCAGCAGGTCCCGGGTCGCGAACCGGTACCCGAGCTTGATCGCGACGAACGACCCGGCCACGACCGCCAGCGCGAACGGCAGGAACATCAGCCCACTCGCCGCCGGTCCGTGCCGCAGGACGTCCTGCAGATAGAGCGACAGGAAGTAGAACGAGGACGCCATCGCGGCGCCGACCAGCAGGTTGAAGCTGTTGGCGCCGCTGACCGAACGGTTCGCCAGCAGACCGAGCCGCAGCAACGGCTCGCGCCGCGTCGTGTTCTCGACGTACACGAACGCGGCCAGCAGGGCCACGGCGACGGCGAGGGTCAGCAGTGTGGTCGCCGAGGTCCACGGATGCTGGTCGGTCCGCATGACACCGAACACCAGCGTTGTCATCCCCGCGGTCGCCAGCAGGCCACCCAGCACGTCGGGACGGCTATCGGGACGTGGCGGCCGGAGGTCGTGGATCCGGGCGACCATCAGAACCACGATCACGACCATCGGGACGTTCACGAACATCACTCCCCGCCAGCTGACGTACTGCGTGAGCAGGCCGCCGATCAGTACCCCGAAGGCACCACCCGCGGCGTTCGTCGCGCTCCAGATCCCGAAGGCACGCACGCGTTCGCGGCCGTCCGGAAAGGTCGCGGTCAGCAGCGCGAGCGCGGACGGCGCAAGTGCCGCGGCCCCGATGCCCTGGACGGCTCGGGCGGCGATCAGCTGACCGGGCTGCTGCGCGAACCCGCCGGCCAGCGACGCGATGCCGAACAGGGTCAGACCGAGCAGCAGCATCCGGCGGCGGCCGTACCGGTCGGAGGCCTTGCCGCCGAGCAGCAGCAGTCCGCCGAACGTGAGGGCGTACGCGTGGATCACCCACGCGAGGCCGACCGCGCCGAACCCGAGGCCGGCCGCGATCCGCGGGAGTCCGACGTTCACGATCGAGAAGTCCAGCGACACCATGAACTGCACCACGGCAACCGCTGCCAGGATGAGCCCGGGCCGCACCCGGGTAGACTTTAGGAACATGTTCCGAAAGTACACACGACCGACCGCAACTGTCCAGGAGGATGATGGGAGCCGTGCCCCGATCCACTACCCCGAAGTCCGCGGCGGCCGGCGGGCGGACCGGCCGGCCGCCGGTCACGTCCCGCGCGCGGATCCTGGCCGCGGCCCGGCAGCTGATCGACCGGGACGGCTGGGACAAGCTCACCGTGCGCCGGCTGGCCGTCGAGCTCGGCATCGGATCGACGACGCTGTACCACCACCTCCGCGACAAGGAGGACCTCCTGCTGCTGATGCTGAACGAATACGTCGGCCAGGTTCCGCGGCCCGAACTGCCCACTGACCCGGCCGAACGGATCGTCACGGTCGCGGTCGCCGTCCGGGACCTGCTGGCCGCGTGGCCGTGGGCTGCCGAGGTACTGACCGTCGACGGCTTCATGGGCCGCTTCGACGACGACGCCCGGTGGTTCGTCGAGGAGATCCTGGCGGCGGCCGTCGCCGGCGGCTGCAGCCACGACCAGTCCGTCCAGGTCTTCCGGCACATCTGGTACTACACCGTCGGCGAGGTGCTGGTCCGGTCGCGCTCGGTCGGTGTCCGCGGGCCTGACGGACAGCCTGTCGACCCCGCCTTCCGCCGGAGCCTGGACGAGTCCCGGCTGGCGCATGTCGCCGCGGTCGCGGACACCTGGTCGGTGCTCGCGGTCGAGGACACGTACGCCGCCGGAGTCCGGGCGTTCGCGCACGGCATGCTCGTCCGGGCCTAGGATTCGGTCATGGCCGGAAAACTGCGGATCGTGCTGGCGGCGACGCCGTCGTACCTGAAGATGGTGTTCGCGCCGGAGAGTATGGCGCGGCTGGAGACGCTCGGGGAGGTCGTCGTGCTGCCGGAGCCGGGGAATGCCGACGCGTTGCAGGCTGCGTTGCCCGGGACCGACGTACTGATCACGTCGTGGGGCGCGACGCCGCTGACCGCGGAGGTCCTTGACCAGGCGGACCGGTTGCGGTTGATCGCGCACAGTGCGTCGTCGGTGAAGCACTTCGTCACCGACGAGGTGTTCCGGCGCGGGCTGCGGATCACGCAGGCCGGACAAGCGATGGCGGAGCCGGTCGCGGAGGTCTCGCTGGCGTTCACGTTGAGCCTGCTCCACCGGATCCAGCGGTTCGATCACGCGATGCACGCTGGCGGCTGGCGGGACAGCTTCGGCACAGTTCCGCCGCAGCACGGGCTGACCGCGTCCCGGATCGGGGTGGTCGGGGCGTCGCGGACCGGGGTCGAGTACATCCGGATGCTGGTCGCGCTCGGTGCCGAGGTGGTTGCCTACGACCCCTATCTGACGGACGAGCGGGCGGTCGAGCTCGGCGTACGGCGAAGTGACCTGGACGAGCTGCTCCGCAGCAGCCGGGTGGTCGCGCTGCACGCGCCGACGCTGCCCGAGACGCACCACATGATCGGCGCCCGCGAGCTTGCGCTGATGCCCGACGGCGCCGCGCTGGTGAACACGGCCCGGTCGTGGCTGGTGGACATGGACGCGTTGCTCGGCGAGCTGCGGTCCGGGCGGCTGGATGCGGCGCTGGACGTGTTCGACGAGGAACCGTTGCCGGTCGACAGCCCGTTCCGCGGGTTGCCGAACGTACTGCTCACTCCACATCAGGCCGCGGCCACCGTCGAGTGTTACTTCGAGATGGGCTCGATCACGGCCGGGGAGATCGAGCGGTACGCCGCCGGGCAGCCCCTGCAGTACGAGCTGACTGAGGCCGCCCTCGCCCGGATGGGGTGATCAGCAGGTCGCCGTCGAGGCGGTCCGCAGCGCGCGGCGGTGCAACGGGTCGAGGTGGTGGAGTGCCGCGCCGGTCGCGTCCGCGACCACCAGCGCGATGTCGCAGCGCAGGCCGCTCTGGCGCAGGTGGTCCACGCGGACCAGTTCGGCGAGCAGCTGGGTGGTGAGCGCGTCGAGCTTCTGGCGGATCACGTTCAGGTCCGGGCCGCTGGTCGGTGCCTTGTCCGGGTGCGCGGCCCAGTACGCGAGCAGCCCGCGCTGGACCACCTTGCTGGCGTCGATCTGCGCCTGGAAGAACGCCGCGGTCGCGTCCGGGTCGATGCCCAGCTGGGCGGCCGACGCCCGTACCGAGGTCAGGATCTGCTGCTCCCGCACCGGGTCGTCGACCGGTTTGCCGCTGAAGTACTTCGACGCGGCGACGTCGTCACCGACCAGGATCCGCTGGATGACGAGCTCGGTGAGCCCGTCGAGCGTCACCTGCCCGTCGTGCACTCCCCCGAGCCGCACGGACGGTACAGGCGCCGCGTTCGCGGTCGGCGTCATGAGCAACGACGTACCCGCCGTGGCCGCCGCCACGGTTGCGGTGATCAGCTTTCGAAGCACGCGCTCCACCTCTCCACGACGGTTCCGGCCGGCTGGCGACTGTACGCCTCCGGAGGTCCACTACCCAACGCCGGTTCCACTGGCCTAGTACTCTCCCGGCATGGTGGAGGCGACTGCCGAAGTACAAGCGCGAGTCCAGGCCAGTTTCGAGCGCCAGGGACTGATGGAGCACCTGGGCGCCCGCATCTCGTACATCGGCGCCGGCGAGGTGCACATCCAGCTCCCCAGCCGCCCCGAGGTCACCCAGCAGCACGGCTACTTCCACGCCGGCGCCACCAGCTCCATCGCCGACAGCGCCGGCGGCTACGCCGCGTTCACGATGTTCCCGGAGAACACCTCGGTCCTCACCGTCGAGTTCAAGATCAACCTCCTGGCCCCTGCCGAAGGCAACCACCTCGAAGCCATCGGCACCGTCCTCAAACCCGGCCGCACCCTCACCATCTGCCAGCTCGAGGTGTACGGCGTCACGCCCACCACCCGCACCCTCGTTGCCGCCGGCCAGCAAACCCTCATCCAGATCGAAGCCCGCGCGGAACGCTGAGCCGGTCGGACCTGCAGTTTCGCTACAGTGCCTCCGGACGGGGGTCAGCGGTCTCCCGGATACGGTTCGCGGGCGCTGGAAAGGGAAATTCTTCGTGCGGAAGATCAGATTCGGTCGCGTGGTCGCTGTCGTCGCAGCTGTCCTGTGGACGGGTTCGTGTGCGGTGGCGGCGCCCGAGGTGAAGCCGGTGAAACCGGTCGAACCGCCGACGTTGAGCTTGCCCGCCAAGACGCCGGGTTCATCGGCGAGTCCCAGCGAACGACCGGCTCGCCCGAACCGGGGTGCATGGACCCCGTCCCCGCGCCCACGGGCCGGAGAACTCGACCTTTCGACCCTGCGGGACTGCACCGCGCTCGACCGGATCCCGGTCGGGAAGTGGCAGGTGCAGAAGGGAAAGCCGGTCGCGGAGTGGCTCGGGAAGACCCACACCCTGGTCTGCACCTGGGCATACCGGCAGCCGCCGTACTCGCTCACCGTGATGGTGTACCCGACAGGCGTCTTCGACGCCCCGATCTTCAGCGACGCCGCACCGAAGGAAATCGAGGTCGCCGGATTCCCGGCCTGGTCCGGGGCGCGGATGCAGGTCCGGCCGACCTGCGAGGTCGTGATCGACACTCACGAGGGCCAGCACATGGTCGTCGACTACAACGTCACCGGCCCGGTCGGCGGACGCACCGTGAACTGCGCCGTCATGCCGGAGATCGCCGCTGACGTGATCACGGCCCTGCGCTGACCTCAGCCCACCGGCAGGTGGAGTCAAAACTCGTGCTCATCGCAGCGATGAGTTCGGGGGTTCGCGCCGGTCTATAGGGGTGACAGCAAATCCCCTGGAGGATCTTGTGCGTGAGCGGTGGGTATTGGGGTTGACCTCTCTCGGGTCGTTCATGGTGGCGTTGGACACGTTGGTGGTGGCCGCGGCGCTGACGACGATTCGCGGGGACCTCGGCGCTTCGGCCGAAGGCTTGGAGTGGACGGTCAACTCGTATGCGTTGAGTTTCGCGATGCTTTTGATGACGGCTGCCGCGATCGGCGACCGTCTGGGGCGGCGGCGTACCTATGCGGCCGGTCTGGCGCTGTTCACGGCGGCGTCGGTTGCCTGTGCGCTGGCGACGTCGCTGCCGTTCCTCATCGTGGCGCGGACGGTGCAGGGTGCAGGTGCGGCGTTCGTGATGCCGTTGGCGATGAGTTTGCTCGGTGCGGCGTTTCCGCCGGAGCGGCGGGGGCGCGCGATCGGGGTGTTCAGTGGGGTGACCGGGATCGCGGTCCTCGGTGGCCCGTTGATCGGCGGCGCGGTCACCGAAGGGCTGTCCTGGCAGTGGATTTTCTGGATCAACGTACCGATCGGGGCGCTCGCGATCGCGCTCGTGCTCGCGAAGATCCCGGAGAGTACCGGACCCGCCCGGCGGCTGGATCTGGTCGGCGCGGTGCTGATCAGTCTCGCCGTACTGGGACTGGTCTGGGGCACGGTACGCGGCGAGTCGGCCGGATGGGCGAGTGCCGAAGTACTGTCCGCGTTCGCGATCGGCGTCGTGATGCTGATCGGCTTCGGGCTGTGGGAACGTCGTACTGCCCATGCGATGGTGCCGCTCGCGTTCTTCCGGAATCGGACGTTCACGGCGGCGAACTCGGCCGGCTTCTTCCTGAGTGCGGCACTGTTCAGCGCGGTGTTCTTCCTCTCGCAGTACATGCAGGTCGTTCTCGGGTCGGCACCGCTCAAGGCAGGTCTGCAGCTGCTGCCGTGGACGGCGACGCTGTTCGTGATCGGGCCGATCGCCGGGCGGCTGGTCGACCGGGTCGGCGAGCGTCCGCTGGTCGTCATCGGGATGGCGTTGCAGGCGGCCGGCATGTTCTGGGTGAGCCGCGGTACCAGCCACTACTGGGAGCTGATCGTTCCGCTGATCGTCACCGGGTCCGGGATCTCGCTCGCGATGCCCGCGGCCCAGAGCGCGGCGATGGCGGCGCTGCCGCGGGAGTCGGTCGGGATCGCGTCCGGCATCTACAGCATGAACCGTCAGCTCGGCGGCGCGGCCGGGGTCGCGGTGCTCGGCTCGGTGTTCACCGCGGCCGGCGGCTACACCGGTCACGGCTTCACCCAGGCGCTCGCGGGTTGCGGCGTACTGTCGTTGCTCGCGGCACTGTCGGGTCTCGCAATCGCGGCCCACGGCCGGACCACCGCACCGGCTGCGGCAAAGGCGGCGAAGGTGGTGGAAGGAGTCCGATGAACCTCGAGGAGGAGTTCGCGGAGCATCGGGGTGAGCTGGTCGCGCACTGCTACCGGATGCTCGGCTCGCTGCATGACGCCGAGGACGCGGTGCAGGAGACGTACCTGCGCGCCTGGCGTGGTCACGCGGACTTCGAGCACCGTTCCTCGGTCCGGACCTGGCTGTACCGGATCGCCACCAACGTGTGCCTGAACCTCCTGCAGCACAGCAGCCGACGGGTGGTCCCGTCGGCGCTGGGTGCCCCGGGCAACGATCCGGAGGACCTTCACGCCCGGGCGCTGGAAGTGCCGTGGCTGGAGCCGTTCCCGGACCAGTTGCTCGGGGCCGATCCGGCCACCGTGGTCGGCGACCAGGCGAGTCTGCGGCTCGCGATGGTGGCGGCGATGCAGCACCTGCCGCCGCGGCAGCGCGCCGTACTGATCCTGCGCGAGGTGCTCACCTGGCCGGCCGCCGACGTCGCATCGTTGCTCGACACAACGACCGCCGCGGTGAACAGTTCGCTGCAGCGGGCCCGCGCCGAGCTCGCCCGGCTGCGGCCGCGCGAGGACGAGTTGAGCGAACCGCAGGAGCCGTTGCGGCGGGCGTTGCTGGACCAGTTCCAGGCCGCGATGGAGAGCAAGGACCTGGTCCTCCTCGAAGGGCTGTTCACCGAGGACGCGCGCTGGGAGATGCCGCCGATCCCGACCTGGTTCAGCGGGCGCGCCGACGTACTGCGGTTGCTCGACGCGAAGCTCCGGCCGGGCCCGGACCGGCGCCGGCTGGTCGCCACGTCGGCGAACGGGCAGCCGGCGTTCGCGATGTACATCCGCGGCACCGACGGCCAGTTCCACGCCCACTCGGTGAAGGTGCTGACCCTCACGAAGAACGCGATCTCGGCGGTGCTCGCGTTCCACCAACCTGCTGTGTTCCCGGCCTTCGGGCTGCCCTTGAGCTGTGGGAGATCATGATGTCCTTGGCAACTACTTTGCGAGACCTGCACGTCCCCGGTACACCGTTGGTGGTACCCAACGCCTGGGACGCCGCGTCGGCGCGGCTGATCGAGCAGGCCGGGTTCGCCGCGGTCGCGACCAGCAGCAACGCGACCGCCGCGGTCCTCGGGTACGACGACGGCGAGCACGCGCCGGTCGCCGACGTACTCGCCGGCGCGGCCCGGATCGCGCGGTCGGTGTCCGTCCCGGTCACGGTCGACTTCGAACGCGGGTACCGGCTGGACCCGGACGAACTCGTCGAACGCTTCGTCGCCACCGGCGCCGTCGGCCTCAACCTGGAGGACTCCGACCCGGCGACCGGAGCGATGATCGACCCGTCACGGCAGGCCGATTTCCTGGCCGCGGTCCGCGCCGCGGCCGGTGACGCGCTGGTGATCAACGCCCGCGTCGACGCCTTCATCCGCAAGGCCGGTACGGCGGCGGAACAGTTACGGACCGCACTCGATCGCGGTACGAAATACCTGGCCGCCGGGGCTGACTGCGTGTACCCGATCGCGGTCGGCGACCTCGACGTGATCGGCACGCTGAGCACGGAACTCGAGGGTCCGGTGAACGTGGCGTACGGGCAGGGCGCGCACACGGTCGCCGCTTACGCAGCACGGGGTGTGGCCCGGATCAGCTTCGGGCCGATGTTCCAGCGGCACCTCTACGGCGTGTTCGCGTCCAGCGTACTCCCCGCGCTTCAGGCGGACCGGAATCCGTTTGCCGGGTGAACGCCGCGCCAACGGTCGGCGAGTCCTTGTGTGGAATCGGCCGGATCGGGTAAGACGGGCTAGGTAGTGCAAGGCAACCATCGAGGAACGGGGAAAGACGATGGGTATGTTCGACGAAATGAAGGACAAGGCCGAGGAACTGGCCAAGGAGCACCCGGACCAGGTCAACGAGGGCCTCGAGAAGGCCGGTGACTTCGCGAACGAGAAGACCGGCGGCAAGTTCGGGGACCAGATCGAGCAGGGCGAGAACTACGCCCGCGACCAGTTCGGCGGCGGTCAGGGCGACAACAACAATCAGGACAACCAGGACAACAACCAGTCCTGATCCAGTCCTGACCGAGCACGCGTAGCGGCCGCGGCACTCGCCGCGGCCGCCGCGTGATTCTCAGCAGAATCGCGGCCCGCACTCAGCGGGTGCTCAGCGCCAGATCACCGCTTCGATCTCGCGGCGCTGCTCCGCGAACAGCCCGTGGTCGGAGGCGTTCGTGAGCAACTCGCGCAGATCGGCCTCGAACGCCGGCCGCTCCGCGCCGAACAGGTGCGGTGTCGAGCTCGACAACGAGAACACCGACGCGACCACGTCGTCGACGGTACGGTCTTCGACCTCGTTCCCGCCGACCACCAGCCTGGTCGGTCCGGCGTACCCGGCCGCACGCATCACGTCCTCCTCACCGCCGCGTGTCCCCGTCGGCAGCACGCTCCGGCCGGCCCGGCGTACCGGACCGAGGTAGCGCGTCACCAGTTCGTCGATCGCGGTCCACGGCGGCCGCGGGTGCGGCAGCTCCGCAGTACCGTCGAGCCCGCGATGCGTGGTCGCACCAACATGTACCCACGCCCCACCGGGCGCGAGCATCCCGCGCACCCGCTGCGCGACCAGCGCTTGATCCATCCAGTGGAACGACTGCGCGAACGTCACCACGTCGAACGTCCCGAGGTCCGCCGGCAGCTCCTCGGCCCGTAGCTGCCGCCATTTGGTGTTGCGTACGCCGAGGTCCGCGGCCCGCGCCGCCGCCACGTCGAGCATGTCCGCGTCCGCGTCGACACCGACCGCTTCCGCGAAGTACGGCGCGAGCAGCAGCGTCACCGGCCCGGGGCCGCAACCGACGTCGAGCAGCCGGCCTTTCCCGTTCAGCTGCAGTTCATCCTTCAGTACTTCGGCCAGCGCCGCCGGGTAGGCCATCCGCCCGACCGCGTAGTGCTGCGCGCTGCCGGCGTACAGCGTCTCGTCCCATTGCCAGTTCGAGTCATTCACCAGCAGAGGCTAGCGAGCGACCCGCTGACGCGCGATCGCTTTGTGGTCAGGAGTCCTTCGACGTACGCTCTGCTCGACACGTCGTTGGCAGGGGGGAACTGCATGACGCTGGGGTTTGGCCTGCGCTCGGGGCTGGGGAAACGATGATTCCGCTGCGGCGGATCCTGATCTGGATCTCCGGCGCCTCGGCCGGGCTGGGTGCCGCGCTCGCGGCCACGGTCCCGTTCGAGAACGCGGAGCTCGTCGACATCTCCCGCCGCGGCGGGACGCCGGGAACACAGCACGTGGCCGTGGACCTCGCCGATCCGGACTCGTGGCCCGTGGTCGACAAGGACTTCCGGCAGCGGATCGGGGACGGCGACCCCGCGCTGGTGGTGTTCATCCACAACGCCGGAACGCTGGCGCCGCTCGGCCCGGCCGATCGCGTCGACACCGCGCAGTACACACGGAACGTCCTGCTGAACTCAGCTGCCGCTCAGGTTCTCGGGCATTCGTTCCTCAGCGCGCTCGACGGGCGGGACTGCGAGCAGCACCTGATCATGGTGTCGTCAGGTGCCGCGAACCGCCCGCACGAAGGCGAATCCAGCTACTGCGCTGGCAAGGCCGCGCTCGACCAGTGGGTCCGCACGGTCGGTCTGGAGCAACGCCGGCGAAGTCCCGGCTGCCGGGTGCTCTCGGTCGCACCGGGCACGCTCGACACCGACATGCAGGCCCAGTTGCGCGCGGCCAGTCCGGAGGAACTCCCGGAGTCCGGCCGCTTCCGGGAGCTGGAAGCCACCGGCAGGCTGGAGAAACCCGAGACCGCGGCGCGCGCGATCTGGTCGCTGCTCGACCGCGACCTGGACAGCGGGACCGTGCTGCACCTGCGCGAAGTCACGTAGCAAGCCGGTGGATCAGGTCCCGGGTCGCGGGATACAGCTCGGTGTACGCCTCGAACAGCGTCCGGTACGTCGCCGCCGTCGACGGATCCGGTACGATGACGTGATCCGGCCTGGTCCAGTCGGTGCCGGGTGGTACCGCGCCGACGCCGATCGCGGCCAGCAGCGCGTCGCCGTACGCGGCCCCGATTGTCTGCTGTGGAACGGTTTGCCGGACGCCCGCGACATCGCTGACGATCTGCGTCCACAGCCCGCCCTGGGTCCCGCCGCCGACCGCGACGATGCGTTCCGCCGCACCGAACACGTCGAGGATCTGCCGCACCCCGCAGGCGATTCCTTCGTACGTCGCACGCAAGAGGTGACCGCGTCCGTGCCGGAGCGTCAGGCCGGCGATCACACCGCGTGCCAGCGGATCGTAGACGGGGGTGCGTTCGCCGCTGAAGTACGGAAGCAGGACGAGCCCTTCGCTGCCCGCGGGTACGGCGGCCGCGTCCTGCAGGAGGGTCTCGAACGGGACGCCGCCGGTGAGGTCCTGCAGCCAGGTGGTGACGGTGCCGGAGGTCGCCATCCCGGCGGCCAGCGTGTGCGAACCGCGTTCCACGCCGGAGGTCGTCCAGAGCCCGCGCACAGTCGTTGGGGCGGCCAACACTTGAACGAAGAACATCGTCGAGCCGTACATCAGCATCAGGTCGCCCGGACGGCGGACGCCGACGCTGAACGCCTCCGCCCACGCGTCGACGGTGCCCGCGACGACCGGCGTACCTTCGGAGAGACCCGTCTGCGCGGCGGCGTCCCGGCGTACGGTGCCTACCTGTTCGGAAGGCCAGACCAGGCGTGGCAGGGCGAGGCCCGGCAGGACTTGTTCCACCCAGTCGGACGCCCAGTCCTGGCGGTGGATGTCGTAGAACGGGTCGCACTGGCTGGCCGTGTGATGGTCCAGGATCCACTCGCCGGTCAGCCGCGCGACGACGTACGTGTGCGCGCTGAACCACCGGTCTCGCGGGCGCCACGCATCGCCGGCCTCGCGCCTGAGCCAGGCGAGCTTCGGGCCGATCGCCTGGCTGGACAGGTCCTTTCCGCAGCGTTCGAGGATCGCGTCGGCGCCGAGCTGCTCGGTGAGCTCGGCGATCTCCCGCGTCGCGCGCGTGTCGACGCCGTACAGGATCGCCGGGCGCCGTGGGCGCAGGTCGTCGTCGGACTGGACGACGCACGGGCCGAGCCCCGAGACGCAGACCGCGACGACGTCGGTGGAGTCCAGCTCGGCGAGGACCTCCACGACGTCGCCCCACCAGTCGCGTTCGGGATGCATCTCGGCCCAGCCCGGCCGCGGCAGGCTCGGCGCGTGGTCGCGGCGGGCGACCGCGACCACCTCACCGTCGAGCGTGCAGCGGACAGCCTTCGTACTGCCGGTACCGATGTCGACGCCGATGACGAAGCTCATCCGTCGATTGTCCAGGTGTACGGGACGTTCGCGGTCAGGGACACCTCCTCGCGGCGGTCGCGGTGCCGGAGTACGGCGGTGGTGTCGCGGTCTGCCGTCAGTACCGCGGTTGCCGTGGTCGGGGACCATTCCAGGTCGACGCCGATGCCGCCGCGGGCGCGGAGGCCGGTGATCGAGCCCTCGGGCCAGGCGTCCGGCAGCGCCGGGAAGACCTCCAGTTCGCCGGTGTGGCTCTGCAGCAGCATCTCGGCGATCCCGGCGGTGGCGCCGAAGTTGCCGTCGATCTGGAACGGCGGGTGCGCGCAGAACAGGTTCGGGTACAGCCCGGAGCCGGCACCCACGTAGTCGGTGCCGGAGTCGCCGGCCGGGGTGAGCAGCTCGCGGACCAGGCGGTGCGCGGCGGCGCCGTCACGAAGCCTTGCCCACAAGGAGATTCGCCACGCCAGCGACCAGCCGGTGGACTTGTCGCCGCGGAGTTCCAGGGTACGGGCGGCGGCCGCGGCGAGTTCCGGCGTACCGTCCGGGGTGATCTGGTCGCCGGGGTGCAGGCCGATCAGGTGCGACGTGTGCCGGTGCTGCGGCTCGGCCTCCGGCAGGTCGTCCCGCCATTCCTGGAGCTGCCCTTGGGCGCCGATCCTGGGGTCGGGGAGGCGTTTGCGAGCCGCTCGGAGGTCGTCGATCAGCGGGTCGGTGAGGTCGAGTACGGCCGCGGCCTGGGCGCAGCGGTCGAAGAGGTCGGCGATCAGCGACAGGTCCATCGTGGACGAGGTGGTGACCGAGGCGGGCTCGCCGTCCGGTGCGACGAACTCGTTCTCGGGCGAGGTGGACGGGGCGGTGCCGAGGGTGCCGCCCGGGAGTTCGATCAGCCAGTCGCGACAGAACTCGGCGGCGCCCTTCAGGACCGGCCAGACGTCGTCCAGGTACTCGCGGTCGCCGGTGAACGCGTAGTGGTCCCACAGGTGGCGGCACAGCCAGACCCCGGCCATCGGCCAGTTCGACCACTTCGGGTTGCCGTCCACCGGGGCGGTCCAGCACCAGGCGTCGGCGTTGTGATGCGCAGCCCAGCCGGCGGCGCCGTACAGGACTTCCGCCGTACTGCGTCCCGCCTGGGCGAGGTTCTTGACGTACGTGAGCAACGGCTCGTGGCACTCGGAGAGCGAGGTGGTCTCGGCGGGCCAGTAGTTCATCTCGGTGTTGATGTTCACCGTGTAGTTGCTGCTCCACGGCGGCTGCAGATGCTCGTTCCAGATCCCCTGCAAGTTCGTCGGCAGTCCACCGGGCCGCGAACTGGCGATCATCAGGTACCGCCCGAAGTTGTAGATCAACGCCGCCAGCCCCGGATCATCACCCGCGCTGCTCAGCCGCTGATCCGTGGTCAGCTCCACCCCCGACGGAAGCGTCAGCACCGACCGCCTGAACAACCGCTGATAATCCGCAACATGCTCCGCACGCAGCACGACGCCCGCCCCCGCCTGCAACCCCGCGCGGACGGTGTTGTCCGCCAGCTCGCGGCATTCTTCTCGGGTGCGGGTCGGGGCCGTGTGCGGTCCTTCGTAGCCCGTGGTTGTCGACAATACGACGAGCAGTTCGGTTGCGTCGGTGACTGTCAGGGCATGGTCGGCCGGGGTGAGGGTGCCGTCGGTCTGAACCCGGAGTACGGCGGCGGCGTTCATGCCGCGGTCCTCGCCGTCGGAGTACTGGATCGGGGCGCCGGTGCCCTTGTGAGGTGGGGCGACCGACGATGGGCACGTGGCGAGCAGGGCGAGGCCGTTCTCGCCGACGGCTTCAGTGGTGGAGCGGAGCTGCGACGTGAGGCTGAGCGTCAGGCTGACCGGCTGAGCAGCACCCAGACGTAGGATCAATGCCTGCGCCGGCGCGCTGACGTACACCTCCTGCCAGACCTCCACCCCGGCAACCGTGTACTCCGCCCGCGCCACCGCCGTGTCCAGATCGAGCCGCCGCCGATACCCGGCGACCTCACCGGCACCCGCGAAGTCCAGCAACAGATCACCCAGCGGCAGGTACGCCTGCGAGTGCCCGCTCTGGAACCCGCCGGCCAGCTCCTCCGCCGCCCGTACGTCGCCCCGCGCGAGCGCCTCCCGCACCCGCCCGAGCGCAGCCGGCCCGACCTCCCCGTTCGGAGTGGCCAGCCGCCGCGTCGTCGCGGGACTCCCCGACCAGCACGTCTCGTCGTTGAGCGCGATCCGGTCGTGCGCCGTACCGCCGAACCACATCGCGCCGATCCGGCCGTTGCCGAGCGGGAGCGCCTCCAGCCAGCTTGCCGCGGGAGCGTCGTACGTCAACTCGGTGGCGGCCGCAGTCATCCGATCTCTCATACCGGAATCCTCCCCCGGCCACGGCCCCGCCCGCGACCTGGGGTCCGGCTACTGGTCAGACCGCTGGTCCGGCTACTGGTCCGGTCGCTGGTCCGGTCGCTGGCCCGGCCGCTGGCCCGGCCGCTGGTCCGGCGAGGGTCAGGCTGCCGTGGCGAACTGGGTCGCGTACAGGTCGGCGTACAGCCCGCCCTGCGCCAGCAGCTCTTCGTGCGTGCCGCGCTGCTGGATCCGCCCCTCGTCGAGCACCAGGATCACGTCGGCGTTGCGGATTGTCGACAATCGGTGGGCGATCACCAGCGACGTACGGCCGACCAGCGCGTTCGCCAGTGCGGTCTGCACGGCGGCCTCGGACTCGGAGTCCAGGTGCGCGGTCGCCTCATCGAGGATCACGATCGACGGCGACTTGAGTAGCAGGCGGGCGATCGCCAGCCGCTGCCGTTCGCCACCGGACAGCCGGTACCCGCGATCGCCGACCACGGTGTCCAGCCCGTCGGGCAGGCTGTCGACCAGCGTCGCGATCTGCGCGGCCTCGAGCGCCTGGTGCAGTTCCGCGTCGGTCGCGTCGGGGCGGGCCAGCTGCAGGTTCGCGCGGATCGTGTCGTGGTACATGTGCGAGTCCTGCGTGACCACGCCGATCGCCGCGCGCAGCGAGCTCTGGGTGACCTCGCGTACGTCGTGCCCGCCGACCAGCACGGCTCCACCGGTGGCGTCGTACATCCGCGAGACGAGCGACGACAGCGTGGACTTGCCGGCGCCGGACGGGCCGACGACCGCGACCAGCTGCCCCGGTTCGACGGTGAACGTGACGTCCTTCAGGACCTCTTCCCCGGTCTTCGCGGACAGCGTCGCGACGGACTCCAGCGAGGCGAGCGACACCTCTTCGGCGGACGGATAGTGGAACGACACGTGGTCGAACTCGATCGACGGCTCGGCAGTTGCCGGGAGCACCTTCGCGTCCTTGCGGTCGGCAACCATCGGCGGAAGGTCCAGCACCTCGAGCACGCGCTCGAAGCTGACCAGCGTCGTCATCACGTCGACCTGGATGTTCGACAGCGCGGTGAGCGGTCCGTACAGCCGGTTCAGGTACGCCGTCAGCGCGACGACCGTACCGATACCGAGCGACCCGGCGACCGCGAGTACCCCGCCGACGCCGTACACGAGCGCGACCGCGAGCGCCGCGACCATGGTCAGCGAGACCCGGAACACGCTGGCGTACATCGCGGTGGTGACGCCGATGTCGCGGACCCGGCCGGCCTTGGCGGCGAAGTCCTGCGACGAGTCCTGCGTGCGGCCGAAGACCTTCGCGAGCACCGCACCGGCGACGTTGAACCGCTCGGTCATGGTCTGCGCCATGGTGGCGTTCAGCTTGTACGTCTCGGCCGTTGCCTCGCGCAACTTTCCGGCGAGCAGCCGGGCCGGGATCACGAACAGCGGAAGTACGACGAGGGCGAGGAGAGTGATCTGCCACGACATCACGAACATCGCGCCGAGCACGAGGACGACGCTGAGCAGGTTGCTGACCACGTTCGACAGCGTCGACGTGAACGCCTGCTGGGCGCCGAGGACGTCGCCGTTCAGCCGCTGGATGAGCGCGCCGGTCTGCGTGCGGCTGAAGAACGCGACGGGCAACTGCTGGACGTGGTCGAACACGGCGGTGCGCAGGTCGTACACGAGACCTTCACCGATCCGCGCGGAGAACCATCGCTCGCCGAGCGTGATGGCGCCGTTCGCGAGCGCGAGGACCGCGACCACCAGGGCGAGCCAGACGACCACGTCGGCGTGCCGGGGCACGATGCCCTTGTCGATGATCGCCTTGAACAGCAACGGGGTGACGGCGCCGGTGCCGGCGTCGAACGCCACCAGGACGAGAAAGACGGCCAGGTAGCCGCGGTACGGACGGGCGAACCCGAGGATCCGGCGGAGCGTGCCCGCCGACAGTTTGTGATGCCGGACCGAGGAGTCCTTGAGCAGTGAGCGCATCGCGCGCCCGCCCCCGCCTCCCCCGCCCGGCATTCCGGAAAGCTGCGACATGCAGTTCCTTTCGCCAGGGACCAGATATACTGAGGTTAACTCAATATGAGCAAACCTCACAAGATCCCCGTTTGTTCCCGCCGCGCGCGCGATCCCGCCGTACGCCGACCACTAGGCTCTGCACATGCATGACCCCGACGACTCGGACGACCTCGACGACCTCGACGACACCGCCGAGCGGATCGCGGCGCTCCTGGACGGGATCGTCCGCCGCCAGCGCCGGGCCTCCCGTGAAGGCTTCGGGGAGAACGTCACGCACGGCCAGTTCAGGGTCCTCCGGACCCTCGACCACGCCGAGGAGCCCATCCGCCTGAGCGAACTCGCCGCCCGCCTCGGCATCGTCCCGCGCTCCGCGACCTCCGTCGTCGACGACCTGGAATCAGCCGGCCTGGTAGCCCGCCGGCCCGACCCCCACGACCGCCGCGCCACCCTGGTCACCCTCACCCCCGCCGGCCGCCAGATCCTCACCACCCTCCGCCAAAAACGCCACGACGTCATGGCCCGCCAACTCGCCCGCCTAACCCCCCAAGACCAGCAAACCCTCGCCCACCTCCTCCACCGCCTCGCCGCCGACTGACCCCCGCAACCGGACGCGCCGCCGCGGACGCGGCCGCACCTCCGGACACCCTAGAGTGAGACTGGGCTGGTTTCCGTGTCAGTCGGTCGCTGGGGGCAGCATGGGACGACGTCGGGGCTTCTTCGCCGAGATGGAGCATCAGCGGAATCTGCGGGTGAAGCAGGCTGCCCGTGAGCAACGTGAGCGCGAGCGCCTGATCGCCCAGGCACAACGCGAACGTGAGCGCGCCACCAGGGCTGCCGCACAAGCCGACAAGCAGGCCGCCAAAGAGGCCGCCGCGCGCTATTTGCAGGTCCGTCAGGCCGAGGTCGCGGCAATGAACGAAGAGCTCGCGGAACGCATGACCGAACTCGAGGGCCTGCTTACCGGAACTCTGGGCACCTCTGCCCGGATCCCGTTCGCAGCATTGCGCAGGCAGCCGGAGGTCTCCCGGTTCGACCCCGGGCCGGACGGGGTTCCGGCACCACCGCCAGTGTGGGCCGAATTCGCTCCACCACCCGCAGGCGCCGTACAGCGGATGTTCAAGAAGCAGGCGATCGAACGCACGCTGGCGGAGCGTCAGGCCGCATTCGCGGCTGCACAGGCGCGGCATCAAGCCGACGAGACAAGTCGCATGCAACGACTTCAGCAGACGGAGCAACGGCACCGCGCCCAGACCGCCGCAGCCAGGCAGCGGGCCGACGACGCCAACGCGAAGGTAGACGCGTTCGAGCAGGCCTACCGGCAAGGGCGTCCGGAGGCGGTGAACGACTATCTCGAGCTGACCTTGGAGGCCCGCCCGCTGCCGACCGGTTTTCCTTCGGACGTCGAGGTCGCCTATCAGGCGGAGAACCGGCGGCTGATGGTCGTACAGGAGCTTCCCGGCGTGGAGGTCATCCCGGCGGACGCGGAGTACAAGTACATCCGGACGAAGGACGAGATCACTCCCAGAGCGCGGCCGCCGCGAGAGATCAACCAGCGGTACGGCAATCTTGTGGCGCAGCTCGTACTGCGAACCATGCGCGACGCGTTCGACGTCGCCGGCCCGAACCTGGTGACCGAAGTCGCCGTCAGCGCCCTCGTCTCGACCCGCAACAAGGCCACCGGCAGACCGGAGCGGCCGTGCCTGGTCAGCTTGATGACCACCCGCGAGCAGTTCGGCGACCTGGTACTGAGCGAGCTCGATCCGACTGAGTGCCTGCGGCACCTCAATGCCCTGGTGTCGAAACATCCCTGGGACCTCGAAGCCGTCAGGCCCGTGTTCGACCCGGATCTGTCCCGCTACAAGTTCGTCGACGCACGCGACGCCGCCGCCGGCCTGGACGGCCGACGGGTACTCGTCGAACTCGACCCGACTGAGTTCGAGCACCTCGTGCGGCAGCTGTTCGAGGCGATGGGGATGAAGGCCTGGGTTACTCAGGCGTCTCGCGACGACGGCGTCGACGGGGTCGCGGTGAACGAGGACCCTGTGATGGGCGGCGTCTGCGTCATCCAGGCGAAGCGCTATCGCGGCGTGGTGTCGACCGAGGCGGTCCGCGCACTCGCCGGGACGATGGGACAGCTGAAGGCAAGCCGCGGCGTCCTCGTCACGACCTCGTGGTTCGGCAAACAGTCGCATGACTTCGCCGCCGAGCACGGCCGAATCCAGCTGATCGAAGGACCGCACCTGAAGCAGATGCTCAAGGAGCACCTCGGTCTCGACGTGATCGTCGGCGAGCTGAAGGGCGCACCCAGACGCCTCTAGCGGGAGGGCCGCGGACAGCCCGCCGGATGCCCGCGGCCCAGCTCTTTGATTCGGGTCAGGCCTTCTTGAGGTGGGTGACTATGCCTGCGAGGTCTTCGGCCAGGCGGTTTTCGCGGATTACGTGGCCGCCTGGGTCTTCGAAGGCGGTGTAGGGGATTTTGGCGGCGTCCAGGGCGGCCTTGAACTCGCGTTGGCCGGCCAGGACCTCGCGTTCGTTGGCGAGGTCGAACGGGTCCGGGCCGGGGCTGGTGCCGGCGACCAGGAAGATCCGCTTGCCGCGGTAGCGCTCGAGGTTCTGCATCGGGTTGTCGTTGGTGACCCGGGTCTCGTCCCAGGCGGGGGCGCCGTAGACCGTGCCGCCCGCCAGGTCGGAGGCCGCGGAGGAGGCGTTCGCCCAGTGCACGACCAGGCCGTTGTCCCGGCGCAGGCTGGGCGGGCCGGAGTGCGCGCTGATCGAGGAGAAGTGCCCGTAGTACTTCGCGGTGTACTTGAGCGCGCCGAAGCCGCCCATCGAGAACCCGGCGACGGCGCGGCCGGAGAACTCGGCGTACGTGCGGAAGTTGGCGTCCACCCACGGGACCAGCTGGTTGAGGTGGAAGCTCTCCCAGTTGTGCGGGCCGGAGTTGCTGCTCACCGGGTTCGAGTACCAGCCGGCGTGGCCGCCGTCGGGCATCACCACGATCAGCGGCTTGTCCGCGGTCAGCTCGCGGATGTGGTGGTGGTCGAACTCCATGAAGTCGCCGAGGCCGCCGTGCAGCAGGTACAGCACCGGGTAGGTGCGCCCGCTGGTGTGATAGTCACTCGGCAGCAGGACGTTCACGCCCGGCGCCCAGCTGATCTCGGCGGTCTGGAAGCGGTAGTACCACATTCGCGGATCGTTCTCGTTCCGATCCGTGATGTGCAGGCCGAACCCGTCGCCGGCGGCGTTCGCGGCGAGGGAGGTGGCCAGAATGGTGCCGGCGCCGAGGCCGGCGGCGACGGTCAGCCCGCCGGCGGCCTTGAGCATCGTGCGCCGGGTGGGGCGAGGTGCGCTCACCATGATCTCCTGAGGAGTAAGGGAACAGAACAGATCACCGTCGGTGACGGTGTCGATCTAAGTTAGTAGCATAACTTTGGGGTCAGCCCCGATCAGAGGAGGGTTGTGACAGCGAATCCGCCCCGCCGGAAGACCGGCGGTCGCCAGGCACAGATCACGCTCGCGGACATCGAACGCGAGGGCGTCCGGCTCGGCCTGCCGAACCTGACCGTGAACGGCGTCGCGACCGCGCTCGGCGTCAGCCCGACCGCCCTGTACCGACACGTCGACGGCAAGCTCGGTCTCGAGGCGCTGGTCGGCGAGGCGGTGCTGCAGGATCTGCGGATTGTCGACAATCCGACGGACGGCATCAAGGCGCACCTGCTGTCGTTCGCGCAGCAGATCCGCGACTTCGTCCTCGCCCATCCCGGACTGGCCGGCTACATGCAGGGCCTGTTCCCCCGCGGCACGGCCGGCGTCCGGCTGCAGCGGGAGGCGGTCGAGGCGCTCGGACGGCGTGGCTACGGCCCAGGCCCGGCGTTGATGCTGTCCGGCAGCGTCGCGTCGCTCGCGATCAACCTGAGCGCCGCCGAGGAGCGGCATCGCCCGTACTTCGAAGGCGCACACCGGCGCGAACTCGAGAAGGTGTACGAACTGCTCGCCGCCGACGACGTGCTCGGCGGCGGCCAGGCAGAGCTCCCCGAGATCAGCGGTGCGGCCTACTTCCGGATGGTGATGACCGCCTGCATCCGCGGCCTCGTCGCCGCGGCCGCCCCCGGCCGCCCGGTCGGCGACATCCTGGACGAGCTCGGCTTCAAGAACACGGCTTAGTTGCCGCTGGCAATTACTCGGGCGGAGGCCAGTTCGAACAGCAGGGTGTTGATCGGGGTCGGGACGCGGGACTCGCGCCCGAGGCGGACGACGGCGCCGGTCCAGGCGTCCAGCTCGGACGGGCGGCCGGCGATCAGGTCGCGTTGCAGTGAGGTGGTGCCGTCCGCGGGGAGCTGGTCGATCCAGTCCAGCGTGCGCTCGACGACATCGGCGGCCAGCTGGATCCCGCGGGCGCGGGCCAGGTCGCGGATCTCGCCGGTGGCCTCGGTGAGGAGCTGGCGGGTGGCCGGCTGGGTGCGGAGTACGCCGTACCCGGCGCCGGTCGCCGTACCGAGGCCGCCGGTGGGGACGACCGACAGGAACTTGGTCCACAGCGCGGCCCAGATGTCGTCCGGGACCGTCGCCTCCAGCCCGGCGGCGACGACCGCGTCCCGGAGCCGCTCGAGTCGCGGGGTCGACCCGTTCTCCCACTCGCCGACGTTGAGCTTCCCGTTGCCGAGGTGCCGAATCACGCCGGGACCCTCGACGTACGCGATCACCTCGGCGGCACCGGGCAGTACGGCGTCCCGCCCGTACACCTGTGCGACCTGGTCGGGTGCCTCGACACCGTTCTGCACCGTGACGATCGCGGTGTCCGGGCCGACGAGCGGGCGGATCGTCTCGATCACGTCGGGCAGCTGCCAGGTCTTCACGCCGATCAGCACATAGTCGACCGGGCCGAGCTCGGCCGGGTCGTCGGTGGCGGGCACCTGCAGCCGGAGATCACCCGCCGGGCTGTGCACGGCCAGCCCGTCCGACCTGATCGCCTCTAGGTGCTTGCCGCGGGCGACGAACGCGACGTCCTGCCCGGCCGCCGCCAGCCGGGCACCGAAGTACCCACCCACACCGCCGGCGCCGACGATCCCGATCTTCACGCCCGTCTCCTCTGTTCCCGGTTCAGCTGATACACGGATGATAGGAGGCGGCGGATTGAGGACTTCGCGCAATCCGGCGCCGTGC
>NZ_DASRVN010000171.1:0-8336 GCF_035655035.1 Kribbella sp.
GTTCTCCAGCGTCATCAGCTGAGGCGCTCGAGGACGATCGCCATCCCCTGCCCGCCGCCCACGCACATCGTCTCGAGGCCGAACTGCTTGTCCTCGAACTGCAGGCCGTTCACCAGCGTGGTCATGATCCGCGCACCGGTCGACCCGAACGGGTGGCCGAGCGCGATCGCGCCGCCGTGCACGTTCAGCTTGTCCTCGTCGATGCCGAGCTCGCGCGCCGATCCGATCACCTGGACCGCGAACGCCTCGTTGATCTCGACCAGGTCGATGTCGTTGATGCTCATCCCGGCCCGCGCCAGCGCCTGCTTCGACGCCTCCACCGGACCCAGGCCCATGATCTCCGGCGACAGACCGCTGACCCCGGTCGACACGATCCGCGCCAGCGGCGTCAGCCCGAGCTCCCGCGCCTTGGTGTCGCTCATGATCACGACTGCCGCGGCGCCGTCGTTCAGCGGGCAGCAGTTGCCGGCCGTCACGGTGCCGTCGGGGCGGAACACCGGTTGCAGCTGGCTGACCTTCTCCAGCGTCGTACCGGCCCGTGGCCCGTCGTCCTTGCTGACCACGGTCCCGTCCGGCAGCGTCACCGGCGTGATCTCCCGCGCGAAGAACCCGTTGTTGATCGCCTTCTCGGCCAGGTTCTGCGAGCGGACGCCGAACACGTCCTGGTCCGCGCGGGAGATGCCACGCAGCGTTGCGACGTTCTCCGCCGTCTGTCCCATCGCGATGTAGATGTCGGGGATCTGCCCGTCCGCGCGCGGGTCGTGCCAGGTGTCGTTCGTCTCGGCGTACTTCTCGGTCCGCGCGACCGCGTCGGTGAAGACCGGGTTGAACGAGCTCGGGTCCCCGACCCCGGCCGACCCGAAGTTCTTGTACCGCGACACGCACTCGACGCCCGCGCTCACGAAGATGTCGCCCTCACCGGCCTTGATCGCGTGGTAAGCCATCCGCGCGGTCTGCGTCGACGACGCGCAGAACCGGTTCACGGTGGTCGCCGGCGTGTTGTCCCAGCCGAGCTGCACCGCGACCCGGCGGGCCATGTTCCCGCCGTGCTCGTCGTGCGGCTCCGCGCACCCGAGCGCCAGGTCCTCGATCTGGTCCCCGGTCAGCCCGACCTTGTCGACCGCCGCCCTGATCAGCTGTACGGCGAGGTCGTCCGGCCGGATCGTGGTCAGCGATCCCTTGTACGCACGCCCGATCGGCGACCGGGCGGTGGAAACAATCACGGCTTCAGGCATCTGCATGTCCCTCTCAGAGACCGAGATCTCTCCCGATCAGTTCCTTCATGATTTCGTTGCTGCCGGCCCAGATCTTGGTCACCCGGGCGTCCCGCCAGGCGCGCGCCACCCGGTACTCGTTCATGTACCCGTAACCGCCGTGCAGCTGCACGCACGCGTCCAGGATCTCGTTCTGCACCTGGGCGCTCCACCACTTGGTCTTCGCGGCGTCCACCGCGGACAGCCGGTCCTCGTCGTGCGCCACGATCGCGTTGTCGACGTACGCCTGGGTCACCTCGGCCTTGGTGACCAGCTCGGCGATCAGGAACTTGTTGTACTGGAACGAGCCCACCGACTGGCCGAACGCCTTGCGCTGCTTCACGTAGTCGACCGTCTCGGCGAGGATCTGGGTGGCGTGCGCGATGTTCGACACCGCGGCACCGATCCGCTCCTGCGCGAGCCGCTCCATCATGTGGATGAAGCCACGGTCCACCTCGCCCAGGACGTTGTCATCGGCAACGAAGACGTCCTCGAAGAACAGCTCCGACGTACCGGACTCGGTCTGCCCGACCTTGTCGAGCTTGCGGCCGCGGGCGAAGCCCTCCATGCCCTCCTCGACCACGAACAGCGTGATGCCCTTCGCGCCCTTGGCCGGGTCCGTGCGCGCGGCGACGATCACCAGGTCGGCCATGTCGCCGTTCGTGATGAAGGTCTTCGACCCGTTCAGCACCCAGCCGCCGTCGGCCTTCTTCGCACTCGTCTTCAGCGCGGCCAGGTCCGACCCGCCGGACGGCTCGGTCATCCCGATCGCGGCGACGTACTCGCCGGAGCAGAACTTCGGCAGCCAGCGCTGCTTCTGCTCCTCGGTGCCGAGGTCCACGAAGTACGGCGCGGCGCAGTCGTAGTGGATGCCGAAACAGCTCGACAGCGACGCGGAGACCTTCGACACCTCCTCCGCGAACACCGCGTTGAACCGGTAGTCCCCGACGCTCGAACCGCCGTACTCCTCCGGCACGTCGAGCCCGAGGAAGCCCTGCTTGCCGGCCTCCAGCCAGACCGCGCGATCGATCGTCTTCTCGTCGAGGAACTGCTCCATCCGCGGCACCAGCGAGCGGTCGCAGTACTCCTTCGCGCTGGCACGGAATGCGTGATGGTCCTCGTTGAAGATGACGCGATCCATGAGGCCTCCCCAAGGCGTGAGACTAGCGGCGCAGTGTTGCATTTCTCGCTTCGCTAAGCGCTTGCTTAGCTTCACGCGTTTGGTGCAAGGTGTCAACGTGTCCGCAGTCACCGATCCCCTGGTCTGGGAGCACGTCCAGCCGGCCGCGGCCCGCCGGCTGCTGACCGGCGCCGTCGACGCGTTCGCCGAGCGCGGCTTCCAGGCGACGACCACTCGCGACATCGCGTCCCGCGCCGGGATGAGTCCCGCCGCCTTGTACGTGCACTACCCGTCCAAGGAGCGGCTGCTCTTCGAGATCAGCCTGTACGGCCACAAGGCAGCCCTGGACGTACTGCGTTCCGCGGACACCGGCCAGACACCAGTCGACCGGCTGCGCTCTCTTGTCGAGGCCTTCACCGCCTGGCACGCAGAGCACCACACGATCGCCCGCGTGGTGCAGTACGAGCTGGCTGCGCTCTCCCCGGAGCACCTGGCCGAAGTAGCGACGATCCGCCGCGCCATCTCGGCCCAGATCGAGCAGGTACTCACGGACGGGGTCGCCGACGGCTCCTTCGCCGTGACAGACCTCCCCGGCACGACCCTCGCCGTACTGTCGCTGTCGATCGACGTAGCCCGCTGGTACACACCTCACCGCGGCGACCCGGCCACGCTCGGCAAGCTGTACGCCGACCTCGCGCACCGGATGGTCCAGGCATAGCAAAGCCCCGCACCACCTGGTGCGGGGCTTGCCCGGAAGATCAGGCCTGCAGCGCGGCCTGGACGTCGAGGTGGATGTCCACCTTGTCGCCGATCAGCAGCTTGCCGCCCTCCAGCGGGACGTTGAAGTCGATGCCCCACTCCTTGCGGCTGATCGACGCGGAGGCCTCGAAACCGATGATGGTCTGGCCGTACGCGTTCTGGTCGACGCCGAGGAACTCGACCGCGAGCTCGATCGGCTTGGTGACGTCCTTGATGGTCAGCTCGCCGGCCAGGACGTAGTCGTCGCCCTCGGCCTTGATGGCGGTGCTGGTGAAGGTCATCTTCGGGCTCTTCTCGGCGTCGAAGAAGTCGCCGGAGCGCAGGTGCCCGTCGCGCTGCGCGTTGCGGGTGTGCACGGAGGCCAGCTCGACGGCGACGTTCGCCACGGAGTCCTCGATCGTGTCCTTGACGACGATCTCGCCGCTGAAGTCCTCGAACGTTCCGCGGACCTTGGTCATCAGGTGCCGGACGGTGAAGCCGATCTCGGTGTGCGCCGTGTCGATGGCGTAGGTGCCGGCGGCCAGGCCGGGGATCGTGCTGGTCAGGGTGCCGGTGGTGGTGTCGCTCATGAGGTCCTCTCGGGAATGTGGTCCTACTGGTCGGGGGCGACGCAGCCTGGTTCAATAGTTAAAGCTTCAACCGATGACTACGACGGTAGGCAATAACAGTTTAAATGTCAACCACATTCCCGGTACACTGTTCTCGTGACAACGGAGACTGAGATGGACAGGGGGACTCGGTGGCTCGACGCCGAGCAGCAGGTGGCATGGCGGGCCTACCTGCTGGGGACCGCACGCCTGATGGCGAAGCTCGATGACGACCTTCGCCAGTTCGGCCTCGGGATCAACGACTACGAGATCCTCGTCCGGCTCTCCGAGGCGCCCGACCGGCGGCTCCGGATGGCGGACCTGGCCGACCGGCTGCACCAGAGCCGGTCGCGCCTGACCCACACCGTCGGCCGCCTCGAGGCCGCCGAGCTGGTCCGCCGGACCTCGTGCACGAGTGACAAGCGCGGCGTCTGGGCCGAGCTGACCGAGGCCGGGTTCGCCCTGCTCGAGCAGGCCGCGCCGTACCACGTGGACGGCGTCCGGGAGAACCTGGTCGACCTCGCCAGCCCCGAGGACTTCGCCGCGGTCGGCCGCGTGTTCGACGCCGTCTCGGAGCACATCGGCCAGCGCTGACCGCGGCTCACCTGCCGGCCGGGGCCGGGCTGATCTCCAGCGCGGTCTCGTCCCGGTCGGCACCGCGGTACGTCAGCATCGCGTCCCGCATCCGGCGCTTCAGCGGCGGTACGTGGTTCACCGTCCGCATCGCCGAACGCATGCCGGCCAGGATCAGCCGCCCGATCACCGGCTTGTGCATCGGGCCGTCCGCGGTCATCTGGGCGCGCGACTTGATCACAGCATCGAAGCCGTACTCGATCATTTTCGTCTCGTAGTCACGGACTGCGGCGACCAGTTCGCGGCGGCCGTCCCGGACGTCGATCAGCACGCGGCACAGGTTCACGGCATCCCGGAGCGCCGTGTTCGCGCCGACGCCACGGCCCGGCGTCATGGTGTGGATCGCGTCACCGATCAGCGTGACGTTCGTACTCTCCCAGGGCTCCAGCGGCACCGAGGTCCAGATGTTCACCGGGAAGCAGGTGCCCCGATCGGTGAGCTCGAACATCCGGCGCAGGTTCGGGTGCCAGTCCGGCGTCAGGTCGAGCGCGACCTTGACCAGCTCGTCGCCCCTCAGGTCCATGACGTTCGCGGGCAGTTTGTCCCGGGTCGCCGACAGACCCCAGTTGATGTAGTCGCGGGTGTTATCGAACTGCAGCCCCGGCCAGCGCCGGATCAGCTCTTCGGTGTTGCCGCCGATCCCGTGCTTCACCTGACCGTCGCGGCCCCACAGGAACTCCATCACGTGGATGATGCAGAACAGCCCCCGGGGCGCGTTGATCATCGAGATGCCCTCGAACACCTTCGGCGAAACCAGCTTCGCGCTCTCGTCGGTGATCGGCAGCTTGCCCGCGATCGCGATGATGCCGGTCTCCTCGGTCTTCGCCTGCGGCAGGTACTGCCGGCGGACCCGGGACCCCGATCCGTCGGCGCCGACCAGCAGGTCCCCGCTCGCCTCGGTCCCGTCGGCGAAGTACACCGTCACGTGGTCGTCGTACTGCTCGAAGCGGGTGAACTCCTTGCCGAACTCGACCACGTCCTCGAGGCCGGTCAGCAGCACCTGGCGCAGCGTCATCCGGCTGATCGACTTCTCGCTCTCGACCGGGTCCGTCGACGGCGGAACCTCCATCGACAGGACCTCCTTGAAGCCCTCGGTCAGCATGTTGAAGTACTTCGGGTCCCTCGCCTTCGTCGCGACGAACGTGTCGTACAGCTCCGGCGGCAGCAGCGAATGCAGCGCCCGGCTGCCGTCCGGGTCGATCCCCACCCGGTAGCCGTGCAGTCCGTCGGTGCGCAGCGCGTCCCGCTCGAACACCGCCACCTCGATGCCGGCCCGCAGGAGTCCGTGCGCCAGTGCGAGGCCGCCGGTCCCGCCGCCGATTACCAATACCTTCATGTTCTCTCGTCCCTTCAAGTATCTTGGTATCCCGAGTATCTTGGAGATCCGAGAGAAATGCAAGCCCTATGCTGAGGCGGACCATGACAAGTTCCCGCGAAGAGCTCACCGGCGAGATCCAGCAGCGGATGATCCGGCTGATCGCCCAGGTGGTGCTGTACAACCACGCGATCTCGGCGAAGGTCGGGCTCGGTGCGAGCGACTCCCAGTTCATGACGCTGCTGCAGACGTACGGACCGCTGACCCCGCGACAGCTCACCGAGCACACCGGCCTTACATCCGGCACCGTCACCGGCGTCATCGACCGGCTCGAGGCGCACGGTTTCGTCACCCGTCAGCCCGACCCGGCCGACCGCCGCAAGGTCGTCGTCACCCCGTCGATCGAGGCGATCAACGAGCGGCTGGCCCCGCTGTACGCCGACCAGGGCAACCGGCTGGCCGGCGTACTCGCATCGCGCAGCATCGAGGAACTCGAGACGATCTGCGCCTTCCTCGACGACTCGGTCGCTGAAGCTGCGAGCTAAACCGATTGAGGGCAGTCCCGTCCTCGGGGAACCTGCTGGACGTGACCGAACTTCATCAGGACGGCAGGGCCGGTATCGACGCGGCGCTGGTACAGCGGCTGATCGCACAGCAGTTCCCGCAGTGGGCAGACCTGCCCGTGACGCCGGTCGCGGTCGACGGCTGGGACAACCGGACGTACCGGCTGGGCACGGGCCTCACCGCTCGCCTCCCGACGGCCGCGTCGTACGTCGCCGCCGTCGACAAGGAACACACCTGGCTCCCGCGCCTGGCTCCGGAACTGCCCGTCGAGATCCCCGACGCCGTCGCGAAGGGCGAACCCGGCTTCGGCTATCCCTATCCGTGGGCCGTCAGAGCTTGGATCTCCGGCGAGACGGCTTCGCCCGAGACCGTGGACGACCTCGACCAATTTGCCCGCTCGGTCGCAGCCTTCATCCTGGCGCTGCAGAGAGTGGATGCGTCAGACGGACCGCCCGCCGGCGCGCACAGCTTCTACCGGGGCGCGTCGCTGGAGCACTACCACGGCGAGACGGTCGACGCCCTCGCCGTTCTGAAGGACCGGATCGACTCCGATCTGGCGGCTACGGTCTGGGAGGCCGCCCTAGCGGCCACCTGGGACGGACCGCCGGTGTGGTTCCACGGAGACATCTCCCACGGCAACCTCCTGGTCCGCGACGGCCGGCTGTCCGCGGTCATCGACTTCGGTACGTCGGGCGTCGGCGACCCGGCCTGCGACCTGGTGATCGCGTACGGGTTCTTCTCCGGATCGTCCCGTGCGGCCTTCCGCGAAGCGGTCGCCCAGGACGACGCGATGTGGGCCCGCGCCCGCGGCTGGGCCCTGTGGAAGGCGCTCATCACCGAGAACCTCCCGATCATCGAGACCGTCCTGGACGACCACGTCACACGAACGCGCTGACGCCCTCGTACTCCCCCACCGGAGCGGCGCCGACGGTCTCGTACTCGAGCAGCAAGAGCCCACTCGGCGTCGCCTCATGCCGCGTCAACCGCAAGCCCGCAGCCTCCCCCGGCGTCAACAACCGCCGCCCCGCCCCGACGACAGTCGGCGCAACCACCAACCGCACCACATCAACCACCCCAGCACCGAGAAGCGCCCGCCCCAACCGCGCACCGCCCCAGCACCAGCCCGTCCGCCAGCCGCAACCACTCAGCCGCCCGCCGTACGAACACCTCGTCCATGAACGGCACCAACCACCCGCCCCGCGTGAACCCGTCACTCGTGTCCTCGGTCGGCGAACCCGGCCCCTGATACACCCCGTCCAGCGTGACGAACTCCGTGAGTACCAGCTTCATGCCTCGACCACCGCCGCGAGCTGCTTGGTCACGGCGCCCCAGCCGTCAGCGAATCCGAGCTCCTCGTGCAACCCCCGCGCCGCCGCCGATCCGTGCCGCGCGATGATCCGGTACTGCGTTCCTTCCGCGTGATCGGCAAGGAGCACCTCGGCCGTCACCGCGATCGGCTGCGGATCCGCGGGACGCCAGGTGCTGTCGATGGCGTTCGTGAACACCAGCCGCTCGAGCTCTTCCACCACCAGGAAGCTCGCATCGAGATGCGGCTCGAACGCCCTACCGTCCTCGCTCAGTTCGGTCACCATCGCGCCGCCCGGGCGCAACTCGAGGCGCCGTACCCGGCAGATCGCGGGCGCCGGCACCCACCACTGCGCGAACCGCTCCGGATCGCTCCACGCTCTCCAGACCTTGGCCCGCGGCGCCCGAATGACTCGTTCCACGACCAGGTCCAACTCCGGATCGAACTCTGCCTTCACCCGTCCTCCTCGGTCTCTTCGGTCTCTTCCGTGACGAAGCGCGCCAGCCGATCGGTACGCTCCTCCCAGATCCGCCGCTGCTCGGCCAGCCAGTCGTCGACGACGGCCAGCCGTTCCCGGTTCAGCACACAGGTCCGCACCCGGCCGGTCTTGACCGTGCGGATCAGTCCGTTGGACTCCAGCGTCCGGACGTGCTTCATGAACGACGGCAGCGTGATCGGATACTCGGCGGCGAGCTCCCCCACACTGGTCGGGCCGCGCCCTAGCCGCCGGATCACGCTCCGCCGGGTCGGGTCGGCCAGTGCGACGAACACTCCGTCGACCTCATACTGTGCCATGAGG
>NZ_DASRVN010000172.1:0-7630 GCF_035655035.1 Kribbella sp.
GTCGGGGCCGACCGCGTTGTACGCCCCGGGGCGCGCGTCGGTGATCAGCTGGGTGATGAGGCGTGCCACGTCGCGGCTGTCGACCAACTGCAGCGGTGCCTCCGGCTTGGTGGGAAGCGCGACCCGCCCGCCGCGAGCACCCCGGCGGATCCAGTAGAGCGCCGTACCGGACGAGTCCCCGGGCCCCGTGACCCGGCCCGGCCGGATCAGCGTCGCCCGATCGCCGTACCGCTCCACGACGTCGTCCTCACACGCCACCTTGCACGGTCCGTACGTCTCGTTCGTCAGTACGTCGGCATCCCGCAGCGGCTCTCGCCGTGGCGCGGTCTCGTCCGTCCCGGCGGGCAGATCCCGCACGTACACCGCGTGACTCGACACGAACACGTACCGCCCGACCCGGTCCCCGAGCAGGTCCATCGCCTGGTCGACGTCGCGGGCCCGGAACCCGCTCAGGTCCACCACCGCGTCCCACTCGCCGGTCTTCAGCGCCGAGTAGTCGCCGCTCGCCCGATCCCCGACCAGTTGCGTGACTTCGGGCGGCAGCGGCGTACCGCTGACCCCCCGGCTGAACGACGCGACCTCCGCGCCCTGCTCGAGTGCGTCGTCCACGACCGCACGTCCGACAAAACCGTTCCCGCCCAGAATCAGAATCCGCACAACCGCCCAACCTAGCGCCGCACCCCCGCGACCGCGACCGGATTGATCGACAACCGAATGACCCTGTAACACGTCTGAACAGGTGAGGGAGCGGTCTGTACCGCACACTGGAGCAGAGAGGGTGTCTGAGAACCCTGCGCCTACTGCGGGGCACTCGGCACGGCACCTCGCCGCACCGAGCACCTCCTCGCGACGGCGCAGAGTTCTCAGACACCCTCTGAGGTGCGGATCGGGGACAGGGGAGCCGATGGGGAGTGCGCGCGCGACGGCGAGGCGGCCGCGGTCGATGCCGAAGTTGCTGGGGTTCACCCTGCTGGGCGCAGTGCTTCCAGGACTCGGACTGATCATCGGCGGGCGCCGGAAGCTCGGTGCGTTCGTGCTCACGGTGTTCCTCGCGCTGGTCGGGGTCGCGGCGTACGTCGGCCTGACCCGGCGCGACGAGGTCCTCGCGGCGGCCGTCGTACCGAGCCGGCTGCTGATCACGTCGGTACTGATCGCCGTGCTGGCCCTCCTGTGGATCATCGTCGTCGTCGGCTCGCACAGGTCGTTGCGCCCGGCAACGGGTGGTCGAGGCGGGCGGGTGACGGGCGCGCTGTTCGTCGGCGTGCTGTGTTTCGCGATCGCGGCGCCGGCGGCGATCGGCGTACAGACCGTGCTCGCGCAGCGGACGCTGGTGCAGGACGTGTTCCAGTCGCAAGGGGAGAGCAAGAGCGCGACCCGGCCGACGACCGTCAACGTGAAGGATCCGTGGGAGGACCGCCCGCGGTTGAATCTGCTGCTGCTCGGCGGTGACGACGCGCCGAGCCGCCAGGGGGTGCGGACCGACACGGTGATCGTCGCGAGCATCGACACCAAGACCGGGAACACCTCGCTGATCTCGATGCCGCGGAACCTGACGTTCATGCCGTTCCCGGCGGACTCGCCGCTGCACAAGTTCTACCCGGACGGGTTCGGCAAGGAAGGGCTGAGCCTGGACGGGCGGCTGGAGTGGATGCTGACCGCGATGTACCAGAACATCCCGGACGCGCACCCCGGCATCCTCGGCCCGTCCGACAACGAGGGCGCGGACGTGGTGAAGCAGTCGGTCGGCGAGGCGACCGGGCTGAAGATCGACTACTACCTGCAGGTGAACCTGCAGAGCTTCCCGGAGATCGTCGACGCGCTCGGCGGGATCACGGTGAACGTCAACGAGCGGGTCGCGATGGGCGGCATCAGCAGCTCGCACATCCCGCCGAAGGAATGGATCGAGCCGGGGCGGCGGCAGCACCTCGACGGGCGGCACGCGCTGTGGTTCGCGCGCGGGCGGTACGGCGCCGACGACGACCAGCGGCAGGTACGGCAGCGGTGCGTGATCAAGGCGATCGTGGACGCGGCCGACCCGCAGACGCTGGTCACGAAGTACAAGGCGATCGCCCGGGCGGGGCAGCACCTGCTCCGGACGGACATCCCGCAGGAGCTGCTGCCCGCGATGGTGCAGCTGGCCCTGAAGGTGAAGTCGGCAACCGTCTCGAACGTCACGCTCGACTCCGAGAAGCTCCGCCTGAAGTACCTGCACCCCGACTACGAGGCCCTCCGCGACACCGTCCAAGCAGCCATCAACTCGACCCCGGCCCCCGCCACCACCCCGGCCATCCCCAGCAGCGCGGTCACCCCGCGCAAGCCCACCACCACCACCACGACCAGCACCCCGCCCCCGGGCCCGACCCAGAACCTCGCCGACGCCTGCGCCTACCACCCCAGCGGCGACCAGCCGAACTGAGGCGTACCGAAGAACGGGTAATACTCCCGCCCAGCCCGTCCGGCCGAGCGCGGCTACCACTGATCACGCCGCCGTAGGCGGCACCACTACCCGTTCTTCGGTACCGGAGAAACTGGTCCGAGCCCGGGTGTCGATCCCGCGGCGCCCCACTCGACGTGTGGGTAAGTGGAAGAGCCATACGACGAGGAGCATCGATGCGCTACATGATCATCAACAAGGCCGACGCCGACAGCGAGGCGGGCAAGTTGCCGTCGGCGGAGGTGGGCGAAGCGGTCGGGAAGGTTGTCGAGGACCTGTCGAAGGCCGGTGTGCTGCTGTTCGCCGAGGGGGTGCACCGGAGTTCGCTGGGTGCCCGGGTGCGGGTCGACGGCGGGCAGCGGACCGTCACCGACGGGCCGTTCGCGGAGACCAAGGAACTGGTCGGCGGCATGATCGTCGTCGAGGTCCGCAACCGCGACGAGGCGATCGAGTGGGCGGCCCGGCTGGCGGAGGCGCTGCAGGGCGAGGTCGAGGTACGGCGGGTCGTCGAGGAGGCGGACTTCGGCCCGGATGCGGACGTGTTCGCGGGCTGATGTCCATTTCTGCCCCTCCCGTCCGTGGGAGGGGCATGAGCACATACGAGGTATCCGACGCAGACCTGTACTACGAAGTGCGCGGCAGCGGCCCGTTGGTGGTCCTGGTCGGCGCACCGATGGACGCGGACGCGTTCGCCCCGCTGGCCGACCTGCTGGCGCCCGACCACACCGTCCTGACCCTGGACCCGCGCGGCGTGAAGCGCAGCACCCTGGCCCCGGGCGGTACGTCGCGCCCGGAGCAGCGCGCCGACGACCTGGCCGCGCTGATCCGGCACGTCGACGCCGGCCCGGCCGTCGTCCTGGGGTCGAGTGGCGGTGCGGTCAGCGCGCTGGCGCTGGCGCAGTACCACCCGGACGTCGTACGGACGGTGATCGCGCACGAGCCGCCGCTGGACCGGCTGCTCCCGGACGCGGACGAACTGCTGGCGAAGTCCGAGAAGCTGATGGCCGGCTACCTGGCAGGGGACGTGGTCGGCGCCTGGAAGCAGTTCTTCCAGCTCGCGAACATCTACCTCCCCGACGACGTGGCCGAGATGATGTTCGGCGGCGACCGGGACCCGCAGCAGGTGGCGGCCGAGCGGTTCTGGTTCGGCCACGAGATGCGCGAGACCATCACCTGGCTCCCGGACGTCGCGAAGCTCCGCGAGGCCGACGTCATGATCGGGCTCGGCGAGGAGTCGACGGGCCAGCTCTGCGACCGTACGTCGACCGCGCTGGCGGGCCTGCTCGGTATCGAACCGACCCGCTTCCCGGGCGGTCACACCGGGTTCGCGGACGCCCCGGAACCGTTTGCGGCGGCCCTCCGTACGGTGCTGGGTGCCCGAGGTGAGACTCGCCCGTAGGCTGCTGGGGAGAGTATGTGAAGCTGGAGGTGTCCGGTGGGTGCGCAGGGTGTGAACGCGGTCGTGCCGGGCACCGGTCGGAGTGCCGCGTCGCCCGCGTGGCTACTTGACCTCAACCGTGGTTGAAGTTTCAAGCTGGTGTCGCTGAACCAGGACATCGGAGAGATATCGGCCCCCGCGGGGCCCCGACGAAGGAGCAGAGTTGACCACGTACACGCTTCCCGATCTTCCCTACGACTACAGCGCGCTCGCGCCGAGTATCGCCGGCGAGATCATGGAGCTGCACCACGACAAGCACCACGCGACCTACGTGAAGGGTCTGAACGACACCCTCGAGAAGCTGGCCGAGGCCCGCGAGAAGGGTGACTTCGGCGCGATCGTCGGGCTGGAGAAGACGCTGGCCTTCAACCTCGGCGGGCACGTCAACCACTCCATCTTCTGGAAGAACCTGTCGCCGGACGGCGGCGACAAGCCGGACGGCGAGCTGGGCGCCGCGATCGACGAGTTCTTCGGCTCGTTCGACGCGTTCCAGGCGAACTTCACCGCGAGCGCGACCACCATCCAGGGCTCCGGCTGGGCGATTCTCGGCTGGGACGCGCTGGGCGGCAAGCTGCTCATCCACCAGCTGTACGACCAGCAGGGCAACCTGCCGGCCGGGCAGATCCCGATCGCCATGCTGGACATGTGGGAGCACGCGTTCTACCTGCAGTACAAGAACGTGAAGCCCGACTACGTCAAGGCGTGGTGGAACGTCGTCAACTGGGCCGACGCGCAGGCCCGCTTCGACGCGGCCCGCTCCGGCGCCGCGGCGCTGATCACCGGCGCCTGACAACCCCCGGATCCCCAGGCCATCACAATCGGTCGCGTCCGCCCGGTTCCCGCTCAGCGGGGCCGGGCGGACGCGGTTGTGATGGCCTGGGGATCCGCATCAGCCACAGAAGTCCGCGATCACCGGAGCGATCGCCGAGGCCTTGATCATGTGGTTCTGGCCCGGTACTTCGGTGTGCCCGGCGCCCGGGACCGCGTCCGCGAGCGCGCGGGTCGACGCCTTCATCCAGGCCGGGCTCTTGCCGCCGTTCACCACCAGCACCGGCTGGTCGATCCCGGTCCACTGTGCCGCGTCCATCGGCTCGCCGAAGCAGTTCGTGCCGAGCACCTGGGCGTCGTACGGCAAGGTGTGCGCGATTGCCCGCATGGTCTTCCAGGCCGGCATCAGTTTCATCACCGTGACCAGGATCCCGGGCAGCCCGATGCCCTTGGTGAAGAAGTACTTGATCGCATCGTCCGGCCCGAGCGCGGTCAGGTCCGCGACCCAGGTCCGCGGGATCTGCTTGCGGCTGCCGTCTACGACGTACGGCGGCTCGAACGCGACCAGCTTCTCGACCGGCAACCCGGCCGCGGTGGCCCGGAGCGCGAGCGCCGCGCCGGACGACGAGCCGTAGACGTACGCCGACCCGCCGGCCGCCTCGAGGACCGCGGCCAGGTCCTCGAGCTCGCGGTCCACGGCGTACTCCCCGGTGTCGCCGGAGTCGCCGCGCCCGCGCCGGTCGTAGTTGTAGACCGTGAACCGGTCCGCGAGCGCCTCGGCGAGCTCGGGCATCGGGCCCTGCGCGCGGGAGCAGAGCGCGCCGTCGACGAGAACCAGGGCAGGCCCGGTCCCGCGCTGGTCGTAGGCGATCGTCGTACCGTCCTTGGACACTACGGTGTTCATCTCGTTCTCCTGTCTGGTGGCATCTTCACCCGTGCGTCGACAGTCCCCGGCCGGGTTCGACAGCGTGTGAGCTAGATCACACTCGGACGGGTTCGGTCGCGTAGCGTGGCCGCGGTTGGGTACCGGGTCAGCAGCCGAGCACGGGAGGCGAGCATGACTACGCGCCCAGAGATCGTCCGGCCGGATGCCGGATCCAACGGCCGCAGCGAGCACGTCGGTGTGCTGGTCAGTCAGCTGACCAGCGATCTGAGCCGGCTGGTTCGTGAGGAGCTGCAGCTGGCCAAGGCAGAGCTGAAGGACAAGGGCAAGGAGACCGGCGTCGGCGTCGGGCTGTTCGGCGGGGCCGGGATGGTCGCGCTCTACGGTGTCGGCGCGCTGGTCGCGGCGGCCATCCTCGGTCTGGCGTACGCCGTACCGGCCTGGTTGTCCGCGGTGATCGTCGCGGCGGTGCTGTTCGCGATCGCCGGGATCGCCGCGCTGCTCGGCAAGCGTCATGTCAGTCACGCAAGTCCGCCCGTTCCGCAGTCCGCTGTCGAGGGCGTCCACGACGATCTCGAAGCACTCAAGGGCCATCAGCCGGAAGGGAAGACCGTTCGATGACCACCAAGCCGACCAGGAACGCCGCACACCGCGAGCCGATCTCCGAGACCGAGGCGCTCCGCGTCGATCTGGAGCAGACCCGGCAGCATCTCGCGAACACCGTGCAGCAACTGAGCCAGCAGCTGAACGTCCCGCATCGCTTGAAGGAGACCGCGGGCCAGGCCGGCCACCGCGCGGCGGAAGTCGCCGGGCAGGCGGGTGACCGGATGAAGGACGTGCCGGCCAAGGTGAAGCAGATGCCGGCGATGAGCCGGCAGCACCCGAAGGCGACGGCCGTCGTCGGCGGCGCGGTTGCCGTGGGCGTCGGAGCCGCGGCCTGGATGGTCAAGCGGCACCGGTAGGTTCAGCAGGCGGCGGCGCGTTCCAGGAGGAGTTTGCGTTCGCGTTCGTTGCGGGTCAGCGCGGCGGCCTTCTCGAACTCGGCGCGGGCCTCGTCGAGGCGGCCGAGTTTGAACAGCAGGTCGCCGCGGACGCTCGGCAGCAGGTGGTAGTCCTTCAGCGACGGGTCGTCGGTGAGCAGGTCGACCGCCTGCAGCCCGCGTTCGGGGCCGAACGCCATCGAGATCGCGACCGCCTGGTTGAGTTCGACCACCGGTGACGGCGTGACCTGGGCGAGGACGGCGTACAGGCCGGCGATCCGGGCCCAGTCGGTGTCCTCGGGGTCGGCGGCGCGCGCGTGGCAGGCGGCGATCGCGGCCTGCAGGAGGTACGGGCCGGGTGGTTTCTCCAGCGCCCAGGCGCGGTCGATGCCCTCCAGACCGCGGCGGATCAGCAGCCGGTCCCAGCGGCGGCGGTCCTGCTCGAGCAGCAGCACCGGGTCGCCGTCGGGGCCGGTACGGGCGTTCGCGCGGGAGGACTGCAGCTCCATCAGCGCGAGCAGTCCGAGTACTTCGGGTTCGGTCGGCATCAGCTCGACGAGCAGCCGGCCGAGCCGCATCGCCTCGTTGCACAGCGCCGGGCGCATCCAGTCGTCGCCGGCGGTCGCGGAGTACCCCTCGTTGTAGATCAGGTACACGACCTCGAGGACGGACTGCAGCCGGTCCAGCAGCTCCGGGCCGGACGGTACCTCGAACTCGACGCCGGCCTTCGCCAGGTTGCGCTTGGCGCGGACGATGCGCTGCGCAATCGTCGGCTCCGGGGCGAGGAAAGCCCGCGCGATCTCGTCGGTTTTCAGGCCGCCGAGCAGCTTCAGCGTCAGCGTGACGCGGGCGTCCATGGTGAGGACCGGGTGACAGGCGGTGAACACCAGCCGGAGCAGGTCGTCCTCGATGTGGTCCTCGAGGATCGCCTCCACGTCGTCCTCGACCGAGTCGCCGTCGATCTCCAGCTCGTGACCCATCTCGGCGAGCTTGCGCTGGTAGGTCTCCTTGCGCCGGATCAGGTCGATCGCCCGGCGCTTCGCGATCGCCATCAGCCAGGCGCCCGGATTCTTCGGTACGCCGGACTGCGGCCACTGCTCCAGCGCCGCCACCAGCGCGTCCTGCGC
>NZ_DASRVN010000173.1:0-5155 GCF_035655035.1 Kribbella sp.
GTCGTGGACGCACCGCACGGCGTCGGGTACCTGCCGGCCGCGGACGCGACGCGCGACGTACAGAAGGTGCTCGACCGGGCCGGGCGCGACGGCGGCGGGATCGTGTATCTGCCCGCCGGGTGGTACCGGATCGGCACGCACCTGAACGTGCCGGCGAAGGTCGAGTTGCGCGGGGCGTCCGCTGTACCGAACCGCGACGAGGGCGGGCTGAGCGGCGGGACCGTGCTGCAGGCGTTCGAGAAGGACACCGGCACCGCACTCGTCACGCTGGAGAACCGAGCGGGCGTGCGCGGGCTGCGGGTGTTCTACCCGGAGAACAACCCGGCCAACGGCGTGGTGCCCTATCCGTACGCCGTCCGCGGACACGCCGGCGGGAACTACGTGATCAACGCCGGCTTCCCGAACGCGTGGAACGGCATCGACCTCAGCGGCGACGACGTCGTCGTACGGAAGGTCGCGGGCGCGTTCTTCGACCACGCGATCACGATCGGGGCCGGGCGCAACGGCCGGGTCGAGGGCGTGCTGTCGAACGGGAACGCGGTCACCCGGGTCGGTTACCAGCAGCCGTACTGGATGAACGAGGGCAACATCTTCGAGCTCGTCATCGACAAGTACATGCGCAAGACCGCGAAGATCGTCACGGTCGACGGCGCCCACGGGCTGACGCTGCTGGACGTGTTCGCGTACGGCTTCCACGACGGGCTGGTGGTGAATTCCGGGCAGGTCGAGGCGTTCAACCTGGGCACCGACAACCTCGGCAGCGACGGTCACACCGTCAGCGTCGTCAGCGGCGACGTCGAGGCGACGAACCTTGCCCGGTACAACGGTGCCACGCTCAGCGGTACGGCGACCTTGCACAACGTGATGGTGATCAACGTGGTGCAGCGCAGCATCAGCGCGCAGGCGAACGGGAACGGTACCGTCGCGATCGCCGGCAACGAGTCCGAGCCCGGAACGTACGAAGTCGGCGCGCAGGTCACAGTGACGGCGGCAGCTAAATCGGATAGCGTTTTCCGGGACTGGACCGTCAACGGGACGGTGGTGGCGACAACGCCGTCGTACACCTTCACCGTCTCGACGGACCAGATACTGACCGCCAACTTCACCACGAAGTAGGAGCGAGATGGCTGACACACAACAGCAGGTCGCGATCGTCGGGTGCGGGATCATCGGCCGGACCCACGCCAAGGCCTTCGCGGAACGGCCGGACGCGATCGTCACCGCCCTGGTGGACGGTGACGCCGCGGCCCGGGAGGCACTCCGGGCGCAACTGGTCGAGCTCGGGCAGCCGGAGCCGAAGGTGTACGACGACCTGACCGCGGCGCTGAGTGGGTCGGACGTGTCGCTCGTCGCGATCTGCACCCCGAGCGGTACGCACGCGGCGCTGGCCGAGCAGGCGCTGGAAGAGAAGAAGCACGTCGTGATCGAGAAGCCGCTCGACGTGGACCTGGTCCGCGCGCGCCGGCTCGGCGCCGCGGCCGACCGGGCCGGGAACCACGGCGTGCTGTCGTCGGTGATCAGCCAGCACCGGTTCGACGCCGGTAGCGCGGTGGTCAAGCAGGCGATCGACGCCGGGCGGTTCGGGCAGCTGACGTCGTCCGTCGCGACCGTCGCCTGGTGGCGCAGCGACGAGTACTACGCGTCCGCCGGGTGGCGCGGGACCTGGGCGCAGGACGGCGGCGGCGCGCTGATGAACCAGGGCGTGCACACCGTCGACCTGATGCTGTGGTTCATGGGCCGCCCGGTCACGATCCAGGCGCAGGCGCTGCGGGCGGCGCACCACGCGATCGAGGTCGAGGACACGGTGGTCGCGACGCTCACCTTCGAGAACGGCGCGGTCGGCACGCTGCACGCGACGACCGCGGCGTACCCGGGTGGTCGTACGCGCGTCGCCGTCCACGGCACCGAGGGTGGCGCGGAGATCGAGGACGACCTCCTGAGCCGGCTGAACGTGGACGGCACCCAGGAGGACCAGCCGGTCGACGCCGGCGAGCCCGGCGGCCACACCGCGCAGTACGACGACATCTTCCGCGCGATCACCAACGGCGAGAAGCCGGCCATCACCGTCCAGGACGCGATCGACGCGCTGGCGACCGTACGGGCCGTCTACATCGCCTCCACCCTCCAGCGTCCGGTCAAGTTCCTGGACGTCCTGGAGGGCCGCTACGACGACGTAGACGTCTCCCGAGGCATCGGCCTCCCACCCAACTAGCCCCAACTAGCCCGTACGAGAGCCCGGTGCCGTTAGGCGCCGGGCTCGCGGTTGTTGAGGATCTTTTGGTAGAGGTTGCAGTCCTGCCAGTAGCCGTCGATGTGCAGGTACGTGGGCGCCATGCCGATCTGCTGGAAGCCCGTCCGCTCCAGCACCCGCTGGGACGCCACATTCCCCGTCAGGGTGCTGGCTTCGATCCGGTGGAGCTTCAGCTCGCTGTCAGCAATAGAAGCGACCGCTTCCACGGCGCGGGTTGCCAGCCCCTGCCCGATCGAGTCGACGGACACCCAGTAGCCAAGGCTCGCGCTGCGGAACGGCCCCGGCACCAGGTCGCTCAAAGTGATCGCGCCGACGATGCGCGAACCCGACGCCAGCACCCACGGCACCACATGACCGTTCTTGTAGCGCTCGAGCTGGTAGTTCATCCGCTCGAGCTGGCCCTCGGTCGTGAACCATTTCTCGGTACGCACGGGTTCCCACCGCCGGAGATGTTCCCGGCTAAGGATCTGTGCGGCGGCCAAAGCAGGAGCGTCGTCAACGCTGGCGATCCGGAGCTCGACGTCCGGTGTCAGCGGGCGGGGTGCGATCACTGTGCCATCACTTGGGCAGCCTACGTGCCTGACTCGACCCCGACACCCGAGGGGTGAACGCGTCGTGGAAGATCGTCGACGCCGCCCCGACCGCGGCCGCGTCCTTCTGCAGCATCGATTCCTCGACCCCGACCTCGCGGGTTTCCCGGGCCAGCGGATGCGCGTTCACCGCCCGCCCGATCTCGGCGAGGAAGATCTCCGAGATCTCCTTCCCGAATGCCGGCCCGCCGAGCACCAGCAGATCGATGTCGAGCAGGTCGACCAGCCCGACGGCGCCCTGCCCGATCACCCGCGCCACCTGCCGCACCGCCTTCACCGCGGCCTCGTTCCCGGCCGCGGCCGCATGACAGACCGCCTTGTACCGCGTGGCCTCGTCGGTCGCACCGGGATCCGTCTCGACGTACCCGTACTCCGCCGCGATCACCGGGAGCGACGCCGTCGGGTTGCACTCGGGCACCATCCGCGGCCCGTTCTCCGCGTCCCACTCCCCCACCCGCAGCGCGGCGACCTGCCCGAACTCACCGGCGTTCGACGTACCGCCGCGATAGATCGCCCCGTTCAGGAACAGCCCGCTCCCGACGCCGGTACCGAGGTACAGGTACGCGAAGTCCCGCGCCCGTGCCGACCGCCCGATCCAGCGCTCGCCGATCGCCGCCGCAGTACCGTCCTTCTCCACCAGCACCGGATGATTCAGCCGCTCCTGCAGCAGCTGGCGGATCTTCAACCCCCGCCAGGCGGGCTGCAACGGGAGCGCGAGCAACGACCCGTCGGCGTCGATCGGGCCGGGTACGGCGACACCGACGCCGAGCATCGAGTCCATGTCCACCTGGCTGATGCTCAACGCCGCGGACACCGTCGCCGCGGTCAGGTCGACGAGCTGCCCGGCCTCCAGGTCCTCGGCCAGGTCGACGGTCTCGCGGCGGACGATCTTCCCGTCCAGGTCGACGACCGCGACCGTCAGCAGCTCCGGATCGACGTGGATCCCGACCGCGTGCGCCGCGTTCGACCGCAGCCGGACCGGCGTCCGCGGCTTGCCGAGCCGCTCGGCGCGCTCCTGCGCCTCCTCCACCAGCAGGCCCTGCTGGAGCAGGATGCGCAGGATCCGCGACACCGACTGCTGGGTGAGACCGGTCCGGCGGGAGATCTCGGTCCGGCTGATGATGCCGGCCAGCCGGATCGTCTCGATGATCACGGCCTCGTTGAACGAGCCGAGGTCGTACTGGTTCGCGCCCGCGTGCCGGGCCGGCCCTTCGACCGATTCGCTCATCTCCACCTCCCACTGGCCGTGATCGTACTGCCGGACCCGACTGATTACGGTGCTTCGAGGGCTCCGTCGATCCGCCGTACGCCGGCCGCCCACTCGTCGTGACCGGACAGTTCTGCCGGGTACCGGGCCGCGGCCTCCAGGTCGACGTCGATCCCCCAGCCGGGGGCGTCGTTCGGCCGCAGCCAGCCGTCCTCGATCCGCAGCGTGCCGGGGAACACCTCGTACGTCGCGTCGTTGTAGATGTGCCCCTCCTGGATGCCGAAGGCAACCGACGTGACGTCCAGCGCGACGTTCGCGGCGGCACCGATCGGGGACGTGTCGCCCGGGCCGTGCCAGGCGGTCCGGACCCCGCACAGCTCCGCGAGGTCGGCCAGCTTACGGGCCGGGGTCAGACCGCCGATGTCCGACACGTGCGAGCGGATGAAGTCCACGCCGTGGTCGCGGATCAGCCGGACGGCGTCGTTCATCGACGTGGTCAGCTCGCCGACCGCGAGCGGCACCGGCGACGCCGCGCGCACCTCGGGCAGCCGGTCCCAGTTCTCCGGCGCGAGCACGTCCTCCAGGAAGAACAGCCCGTACGGCTCGAGGGATCGCGCCAGGATGATCGCTTCCTTAGGCGTCAGCCGCGAGTGCACGTCGTGCAGCAGCTCGATGTTGTCCGGCAGCGCCTGCCGCGCCTCCGCGAACAGCTCCGGCGTGGCGCGCAGGTAGTCGCGCGCCGACCAGCCGTTGCGGTACGGCGCGTCCGGGTAGAGCGTCGGCAGCCGCGGCGCGCCGTACCCGCCGCCGCCCGGCGTGGACATCTGCAGCCGGACGTGGCGCCAGCCCTGGTCGACCAGGGTCTTCGCGTGCTCGACGGTGTCCTGGATCGTCTTGCCGCTGGCGTGGATGTACGTGTCCGCGGCCGCGCGCACCTTGCCGCCGAGCAGCTCGTACACCGGCATCCCGGCGCGCTTGCCGGCGATGTCCCACAGCGCCTGGTCGATCCCGGAGATCGCGTTGTTGGTCACGGGTCCGCCGCGCCAGTACCCGGAGTACGACGCGAGCCTGGTCAGGTCGCCGATGTCGCCCGGGTAGCGGCCGACC
>NZ_DASRVN010000174.1:0-2767 GCF_035655035.1 Kribbella sp.
GCGACGGTCTGGGAGGACAACTTCGACGGACCGGCCGGCCAGGCCCCCGATCCCGCCAAGTGGCGGTACGACACCGGTGGCGGTGGCTGGGGCAACAACGAGCTGGAGTACTACACCAACAGCACCCGCAACTCGGCGCTGGACGGCAACGGCAACCTGGTAATCACCGCCCGGCAGGAGAGCGGCGGTTTCCAGTGCTGGTACGGCCCGTGCCAGTACACGTCGGCGCGGCTGCTCACCGCACAGACCTTCACCCAGACGTACGGCCGGTTCGAGGCCCGCATCAAGATCCCCCGAGGGCAAGGACTCTGGCCCGCGTTCTGGATGCTCGGCGGCAGCAACTGGCCGAACGACGGCGAGATCGACATCATGGAGAACATCGGCAAGGAGCCGGCCACCGTGCACGGCACGATCCACGGCCCGGGCTACTCCGGCGCAGGAGGGATCGGTGCCGCGTACAACCATCCGAACGGCTGGTCGTTCGCCGACGACTTCCACACGTTCGCGGTCGACTGGGCACCGGACTCGATCACCTGGTCGGTCGACGGCGTCCAGTACGAGCGCCGTACGCCGGCGGACCTGAACGGCAACACCTGGGTGTTCAACCACCCGTTCTTCATGATCATGAACGTGGCGGTGGGCGGCGGCTGGCCGGGCAACCCGGACGGTACGACGCAGATGCCGCAGACCATGACCGTCGACTACGTGCGGGTGACCACGCTCGGCAGCTCCGGCGGTGGTGGCTCACAGATCACCGGGTTGGCCGGGAAGTGTCTGGATGTTGCCGCGGCCAACAGTGCGGACGGTACGCCGGTCCAGCTCTACGACTGCAACGGTACGAACGCGCAGCAGTGGAGCCGTCCGGGCGACGGGACGATCCGTGCCCTGGGCAAGTGTCTCGACGTGAACGCCGGCTCGGTGGCGGACGGTGCCAAGGTCCAGCTCTGGACCTGCAACGGCACTGGAGCACAGCAATGGAACTACACGTCGGCCCACGACCTGGTGAATCCACAGGCGAACAAGTGTCTCGATGTCACCGGCAACAATTCCGCCAACGCCACCCCCACCCAACTCTGGACCTGCACCGGAGCCGCCAACCAGAAGTGGACCGTCTGACTCAGCCTTTCCGGAACTTTTCCGTCACCTGGTGGCGGAAAAGTTCCGGAAACTAGCGCGACGCGGGTACGGCGCCTCCGTTGCGGAGGAGGTGGACGACGGGGAGGGTTGCGGCGCCCAGGGCCACAGCGTCGCGACCCAGTTCGCACAGGACGAGGGAGACCTGGGCGTACGGGCGGCGGAGGGCGTGTTTGCCGACCTCGGCGCGCAGTTCGTCGAGGTACTTCTCACCCAGCAACAGGCCGGCCCAGCCACCGAGGACGATCCGCTCGGGGTTGACCAGGTTCACGAGGTTCGCGAAGCCCGCCGCCAGGTAGCCGATCGTGTCCGCGACGATGGTTGCCGCCGGCTCCGAATCCGACGCGAGCAGCCCGACGAAGGCGGCCTCCTCGTCCCCGTCGACCAGGCCGCCCGCCTCCCGGTACCGGTCCAGCACCCCTTCGGCACCGACGTACGCCTCGAGACAACCGAGCGCCCCGCACCGGCACTGCCGCCCGCCGTACACGATCGTCATGTGGCCCCACTCGCCCGCGCTGCTGCGGGCCCCGCGATAGCTGGATCCGCCCGCCACCAAGGCCGATCCGACCCCGGAACCGACCAGCGCGACGACCGCCTCGGTCGCACCCCGCCCAGCCCCGAACCACATCTCCGCCTGGCCGAGCATGTTCGCGCCGTTGTCCACGTGCACCGGAATATCGGTGCCCTCGGCAAGCATCGCGGCCAGCGGTACGGCGTCCCAGCCGAGCGTCTGCGCGTCGACGACCGCGTTGTCCTCGACCACGCCGGAGACCGCGACGCCGAGGCCGAGGATCTGCCCGGACCGCACCCCGGAGGCGGCGACGACGGTCGAAAGCCCTTCCAGTACGTGCTTCACGACCTCTTCGGGCGTCGGCGAGCTGATCGGATGGTCGGCCCGGGCGAGCACGTTCATCGCCAGGTCGAACAGCTCCACCCGGACCCGGGTCTCCCCGACCTCGGCGCCCACGACGTACCGGAAGGTCGGTGCCACCCGCAACAACACCCGCGGCCGGCCGCCCTCGGACTCGACCGAACCGGCCTCCTCGACCACGCCCTCGGTGATCAGCTCCGCGACCAGGTTGCTGACGCTCGCCGCGCTCAGCGACGTCCGGACGGTCAGCTCCTGGCGGCTCAGCGGACCCTCGCGGTAGATGCTGGTGAGGATCACCGAGCGGTTGGACCGGCGCATGTCGCGCACCGTGGTCCGGCGTACTTCCATCCTCGACCTCACCCTGCCCGGCCCCGCGCAGGGCCGCTCGCCCCGAGTTCATCACGTCGGCCCCGGCGGCGGAAGATCCCCCTTCCTCCAAGTCGTGAACTAAGACTCGATTCGTTACCGCTCCGTGATTGACGACCCTCGTCCGGCTCGGCTTTGATCTACGGAACCGCTTCCGAAACCGGTTCCGACCAGCAGCACCCCGACCGCCCGAGGGGAGTTCAGCGTGTCCATCACGATCGCCGACGTCGCGCGCCAGGCCGGCGTCAGCAAGACCACCGTGTCGCGCGTCCTCAACGGCAAGGGCGAGCTGGACCTGCGGACCGCCGAACGCGTCCGGCAGGTGATCGAGGAGCTCGGGTACGTGCCGAGCGCCCGCGCCGTCGGACTGGCCCGCGGCCGGACCCGGATCGTCGG
>NZ_DASRVN010000175.1:0-19023 GCF_035655035.1 Kribbella sp.
CCGCGCTACCCGGACCCGGAGACCGACCAGGGCAAGCACCATGCGCGCTACACGCTGGTGTCCGGCGCCGGCATCGACGACGCGGTCGAGGCCGGCCTGCGGCTGAACCTTCCGGTCCGGGAGGTCCGCGGCACGTCGGCACCGGCGCCGCTCGTGAGCGTCGACGGCAACGGGGTGGTGATCGAGACGGTCAAGCTCGCCGAGGACCGCTCGGGCGACGTGATCGTCCGTCTCTACGAGTCTCTCGGGGCACGTACGACGGCCCGTCTGGACTGGGATTTCGTTGCCGTCGGCGCCGACATCGTGGACCTGCTCGAACGCCGGCTCGAGACGGTCGACGAGCCGCGGTTCGAGCTGCGGCCGTTCCAGATCCTGACCGTGCGCATCCGGGTGCGGGAGGCCGACGATGAGTAAACGCCGCCGGGACACGATCCTCGGGTACCTGTTCATCTCGCCCGCGATCATCGGGTTGCTGCTGTTCGTCGCGTATCCGATGGTGACGTCGCTCTACCACTCGTTCACCCAGTGGAACGGGCTGACCCCGGCCAAATGGGTCGGCCTGGACAACTACAAGTTCCTGTTCACCAGCGACCCGACGTTCTGGCCGTCGTTGCGGGTGACCGTGCTGTGGGTGGTCATCTCGGTGCCGGCCACACTGCTCGCCGGACTGGTACTGGCGGTCGTGGTGAACCGGACGATCAAGGGCGTGAAGATCTTCCGGACGATCTTCTACCTGCCGGTCGTGCTGCCCGCGGTTGCCGTCCTGACGTTGTGGAAGTACATCTACGACCCGACGTACGGGCTGGCCAACCAGATCCTGAAGTTCCTGCACCTGCCGACCAGTCTGTGGCTGGGTGACGCGCACGTCGCGCTGCCGGCCATCCTGATCGTCGGGGTGTGGAGCGTCGGCGGCACGATGATGATCTTCCTGGCCGGCCTGCAGGCGGTGCCGGAGGAGATCCAGGAGGCCGCCAAGGTCGACGGCGCGAACGCGTTCCGGCGGTTCACCCGGATCACGCTGCCGATGATCGGGCCGATCATGATGCTCCAGCTGATGCTGGCGCTGAACGGCGCGTTCCAGACCTTCAACCAGGTCGCGATCCTGACCAAGGGCGGACCCGGGCACTCGACCAACCTGCTGATGTACAAGATCTACAACGACGGCTTCGCCGACTTCATCACCTCGCCGCAGCTCGGGTACGCGACCGCCGAGGTGTGGGTGCTGTTCGTGATCGTGATGCTGGTGACCGTCGTGATGCTGCGGCTGACCCGGAACCGTGTCTACCAAGGAGAAGGCTCGTGACCGCCGAAGCTCTGGTCATCGCGCGCCCGGCGGCGATGACGCAACGGGTGCCGTTCCTCGTCTCCCGGGTCGCGTGGTACGCGTTGTGCGGGCTGCTCGCGGTCTCGATGCTGCTGCCGCTGGTGTGGATGATCAGCATCGCGCTGAAGGGCAACGGCGACATCAACCAGCTGCCGCCGGCCTTCCTGCCGCGCGAGTTCCGGGCCGCGAACTTCGTCGACGGCCCGGCCCAGATCGGGTTCTACCGGTTGCTGCTGAACACCGTGATCGTCACCGTACTGTCCACGATCGGCGCGGTGGTCAGCTCGATGATCGTCGGGTACGGCATCTCCCGGATCGACTTTCCGGGCCGCCGGTTCTGGTTCGCGCTGATCTCCGGCAGCATCTTCGTGCCGGGCATCGTCGGACTGATCCCGTTGCAGCACCTGTACATCAGCCTCGGGCTGATCGACACCTGGGTGCCGTTGATCCTGCCGGCCTTCTTCGGCAGCCCGATCTTCGTGTTCCTGGCGCGGCAGTACTACCAGTCGATCCCGAGGTACCTGGACGAATCGGCCACCATCGACGGCGCCGGGCACTGGATGATCTTCACCCGGATCATGATCCCGCTCACCAAGCCGGTCTGGATCACGGTCGCGATCATGTCCTTCCAGCTCGCCTGGAACGACTACCTCAGTCCGCTGGTCTACCTGCAGGACGCGAAGAAGTTCACGCTGCCGCTCGGGATGGCCGCGTTCCTCTCCGACCAGGCGGGCTCGCAGTACAACTACTACATGGCGACGAACCTGCTGTTCGTCGTACCGCCGCTGGTGCTGTTCTTCCTCGCCCAGCGCTACTTCATGGAGGGCCTCGGCGCCCTCGGAACCATCGCGAAATGAGGAGATCGACTATGCCCACACTTCGGACGACCGCGGTACTGGTCGTCGCCGGGCTCGCGCTCGCCGGGTGCGGCGGCGGATCCGGAGCCGCTCAAGGCGGGACCGTCAGCTACATGACCTGGGAATCGGTACCGACCAACCAGGCCCTGGACAAGAGCATGGCCAAGCTGCAAGGCATCACGGTGAAGCGCGAGGAGTCGCCGAACGCGGACTACGCGCAGAAGCTCGCCTCGCTGATCATGTCCAAGAAGTCGCCGGACTTCTTCTGGTGCTCGAACGCGCAGGAGCAGAACCTTGCCGCGGAGGGCCTGCTGTACGACTGGTCGTCGTACCTGAAGAAGGGCGACGGCCTGCAGGAGGACAAGTTCTCACCCGGCTCGCTCGACCTGTGGCGGAACCCCGAGGGCAAGCTGTACGGGATCCCGACGCTCGCGAACACCTACGGGTTCTTCTACAACAAGGGCGACTTCGACAAGGCCAAGCTGAAGGCCCCGGCGATCGGCTGGACCTGGGACGAGCTGTACGCCGACATCGCCGCGCTGAAGCGTGCCGACGCCAAGACCACGCCGCTGGTGAACGCGTGGCCGCTGCTGGAGAGCCCGCAGGGCGTCTCGGCGTACTCCGTCGCGAACGGCGGCGCGCCGATCCTCGAGAAGCCGATCGGCGCCAAGCAGGTCCAGGCCGACGCGACGTTCCGGACCGGCGCCGAGCGGATGGCGAAGGCGATCAAGGCCGGCGAGCTGACCGACCCGGACTACGACGGGACGAACGCGGTCGCGAAGTTCGCGAACGGCGGCATCCCGCTGATGTTCGGCGGCCAGTGGCTGCACCAGTCGATCACCCAGAACAAGCCGAAGTTCGCCTGGGGTTACGCACCCTGGCCGGCGGGTACGACGAAGTCCGTGCAACCCATCGAGACCAACGGCGTCTGCTCACCCGCCACGCTCAAGGACCCCGGCAGCACCTGGAAGGCGATCAGCTACATGGAGGTCACCGGCTTCAACGAGACGATGAAGGACCAGCCGATCGCCCCGATCGCGTACGAACCCGGATCCAAGGGGTACTACGAGTCGCTGCAGGCCGGCGACGCGGCGGCGAAGACGATCGCCGCGACCGCGACGTACGAGCTCGGGGTGAAGGACAAGTTCGTCACGCAGTTCCTGGACCCGTGGTCGACACCGGCCGGTGACGTCGTCGGTACCACCTGGAATCCGGCGCTTTCCGGGAAGAAGGACCTGGCCGCCGGGATCGACGGAATGGTTGCCGGGATCAACAAGCTGGCGGCCAAGTGAGTACGCCGGCGGTCGACTACCCGTTCGGGCCCTTCGTGCCGCGGCCGGAGAACCCGGTACTGCGGCCCGGGCGGCACCAGTGGGAGTCCACCAACGTGTACAACCCGGCGGCGCTCGTCGTGGACGGGCGGATCGCGCTCGTCTACCGGGCGCACGCGGACGACATCGTGTCGCATCTCGGGCTGGCCTGGTCCGACGACGGGATCACGTTCGAGACCGAGCCGGAGCCGATCATGGTGCCGACCGAGGACTACGAGCGGTTCGGGTGCGAGGACCCGCGGGTCGTTCTCGTTGGCGACACCTACTACCTGACCTATACCGGGTGGGACCGGCACACGGCGCGGCTGTGTCTCGCGACGTCGACGGATCTGCATCAGTGGGACAAGCACGGGCCGATGTTCCCCGGGATCAACACGTTCGCGGGGATCCGCGAGACGCCCGGGCCGGACTGGAGCAAGGGCGGCGTGATCCTGCCGGAGCCGATCGACGGGCGGTACCTGATGTGGTTCGGCGAGGGGAACATCCACGTCGCCGAGTCGGACGACCTGCTGCACTGGAAGGCCGATCCGGCACCGGTACTGCGTCCGGAGCCGGGGACGTTCATGGGCGATCTGGTGGAGACCGGGCCGCAGCCGATCCTGACCCGCACCGGTCACGTGTTGCTGATGCACAACAGCGCGGTGAGCCAGCCGGGCGGCGGGGTGTACTACGCCTGCGGGCAGGTGCTGATCGATCCCCGGCGGCCGGACACGGTGGTCGCGAAGCTGACCGAGCCTTGGCTGGAGCCCAGTACTTATGAGGATCTGAACGGACTGGTCAGCAACGTGACGTTTGTGGAGGGGCTGGTGTTCCATCGCGGGACCTGGTTCGCGTACTACGGCCAGAGCGACACCACGATCGGTGTCGCGACCTTCACGCCGTCATGAGCGGGCCGCGGGTGATGTTCACCGGGGACTCCATCACCGACTGCCATCGGCGGGAGACGGACAACCCGCTCGGGTACGGGTATCCGCTGCTGGTCGCCGGGCAGTGGGGGATGCGGTACCCGGAGCAGTCGCCGGTGTGGATGAACACCGGGATCTCCGGTGACACGCTCGCCGGGTTGGGCGGGCGGTGGTCTTCCGATGTGCTGGAGGCGCGGCCGGACGTGGTGTCGATCCTGATCGGGATCAACGACACCGGGTACCGGTTCTCGTTCGGGCACTCCGAGGTGCCGGCGGATGCTTTTCGGGACGGGTACCGGCGGTTGCTGGAGCCGTTGGCCGACGTACGGCTGGTGCTGATCGAGCCGTTCCTGCTGCCGGTGAAGGAGGAGCAGTGGGCGTGGCGGCCCGACCTGGACGCGAAGATCCAGGTGGTACGGGAGCTGGCCCGGGAGTTCGGCGCGCGGCTGGTGGCGGCGGACGGCCTGTTCGCGGAGCTTGCCGCCGGCAACAACAACCCAGAGCACTGGCTGTTCGACGGAGTCCACCCAACCCCAGCCGGCCACGCCGCCCTCGCCAAAGCCTGGCTCCGCCAGTTGGCCTGACCTCCCGCCCACGGGGATCGTGGAACAGGCGCTGGGGTCGTGCGACAAGCAATTGCTTGTCTCACGACCCCAACTGGTGTTTCTAGTACGTCGGGTCGGCGTTGACGATCAGGCGGGCCGGGACCTCGAGGCGTTGCGGCGCGCGGGACGGGTCGGCGAGGCGGTCGAAGAGGAGCTGCGCGCCGGCCCGGCCCACGTCGTACGGGTCGCTGTCGATCACCGAGACGCCGAACGCCGCGGCCAGCTCGAAACGGTCGAAGCACACCGTGTCGATCCGGCGCTGCGCGAACGCGTTCGACTGCAGCAACCCGGTGCAGAGCCGGTTGTTGTCGACGAACACCGCGTCCGGGGCGGCCGATGTCAGCAGTTCGTCGGCGGCGCGGCGGGCATCGTCCTCACTGACCAGGTTGTCCCGGACCAGCGCGGGGTCGACCGCGATACCGGCCGCACCCAGCGCGGCGACGTACCCGGCCCAGCGCTCCTCGGCACCGCTGCCGCTGCGCGGGTGGCCGAGGTACGCGATCCGCCGGCGGCCCTTGTGCAGCAGGTGCTCGATACCCGTGCGGGTGCTCGCCGCGTTCGTGGTGGTGACCGAGTCCATCGACTCGCCGAGGCCCGGGGGAGGGGAGTCCACGAACACGATCGCCGACCCGAAACGCGCCTCGTTCGCCAGATAGCCGAGGTCGTTCCCGACCGGCGCGATGATCAGCCCCGCCACCCGGTGCGCGAAGAACGACCGGATCGCCCGGTGCTCCAGCTCCGGGTCGTTCTGCGCGTCCGCGGTCAGCACCAGGTACCCGCGCTCGGAGGCGACCGAGTGGATCCCCCGCAGCATCGGCGCGAAGAACGGGTTCGTACAGTCCCCGAGCGTGACCCCGATCGAGGTCATCGCCTGATTCTTCCGCCGCAGCCCCGCCGCCACGTCGTTCAGCTGCACCCCCAGCCGCTCCGCCTCCGCCACAATCCGCTGCCGCGTCGACTCCCGCACCTTGGGATCCCCCCGCAACGCCCGCGACACCGTCTTGATGCTCACCCCGGTAGTAGCCGCCACATCCTCGAGCCGCGGCCGCCGCGGAACTTCACTCTCCATGACCCCAGTGTAATGTCAACGTTGACATAGCTGCTCCCTCCACACGGACAAGGCCCCCAGCAGCGTACGACGCCCGCCGAGTCGTGAGGGCCGGCTGTCAAACCACAACCAGCTCCCACGACTCGAGTGCGGCTACTTCTTGGGGGCGGAGGTGGCTCGGATGTGGAGTTCGGTGCGGAGGGTGACGGTGGACGGGGGGCGGCCGGGGGCGGTGGTGCGGTCTTTGAGGAGCATGCCGGCGGTGCGGCCGAGTTCGTAGGTGGGCTGGGCGACGGTGGTGAGGCTGGGGATGACGAGGTCGGCCCAGGGGATGTCGTCGAAGCCGACCAGGGCGATGTCGTCGGGGGCGCGGAGGCCTTTGCGGGCCAGGCATTCCAGGGCGCCGACGGTCATCAGGTTGTTCGTGGCGAACAGCGCCTCGGGCGGATCGGGGAGCTCCAGCAGGCTCTCCATCGCGGCGTACCCGCCAGCCTCGCGGAAGTCCGCGTGCCGGACCAGGTCCTTGTCGTACCGGATCCCGCCCGCCCGGAGCGCCGATCGGTACCCGGCGAGCCGGTCCATCGCGGTCGACACCTTCCGCGGGCCGGTGATGCAGGCGATCCGCCGGTACCCGCCGTCGATCAGGTGTTTGACGCCCTCGAACGCGCCGTGCTCGTTGTCCACCAGTACGGTGTCCGCCTCGACGCCCTCGACCCGCCGGTCGATCATCACCAGCGGGATCTTCGCGTCCGCGAGCAGTTGCACGCCCTCCGCGGTGGAGGTGGGAGAGATCACCACCCCGGCCATCTGGTCGGTCAGGACCGCCGACGCGTACGCCGCCTCCTTGGCCGGGTCCTCGTCGGAGTTGCAGAGTACGACGTGGTACCCCTCGGTCTGGGCGACGTCCTCGAGCCCGCGGACCAGCGAGGTGAAGAACGGGTTCTCGATGTCGGAGATGACGACGGCCCACAGGTTCGTCGAGGACTTCCGCAGGTTCCGCGCCACGCCGTTCGGGCGGTACCCGAGCTCGGCGACCGCGGCGCGGACCTTCTCGGACAGTTCGGGGTCGACGTTCCGCCGGCCGCTGAGCACCCGCGACACCGTCGCCGGCGACACCCCCGACCTACGCGCGACGTCGTAGATCGTCGTCATACCCGCTCCCCGCTGGAGATCCGATGGTCGTCTGGATCGCACTCTAGCCCCGATCCCGCCCACAGGATCTCATGAGCTGGACGGTGTGGTGGTCTGGAGGAGGGCGAGGGCGTCGGCGCGGGTGGGGGCCGAGGCGGCGGCGCCGTTGACGGTGGTGGAGAGCGCGCCGGCGGCGTTGGCGAGGCGGACGGCGTCGACGAGGGCGGTGCCTTCGGCGAGGGAGGCGGCGAGGGAGCCGCAGAACGCGTCGCCGGCGCCGACCGTGTCGACGGTGTCGACGGCGAACGGCGGGATCCGTTCCTCGAAGCTGCCGGCCCGGTCGAGGACGTACGCCCCGCGCGCGCCGAGTGTGACGACGCAGCCGCGCAGGTCCCAGTCCTCGGCGAGTTTGCGGGCGATCATCGGCACCTGCGACTCGTCGTCGCAGTCCAGCCCGGTGAGCGCCGCGGCCTCCACCTCGTTCGGCACCAGGATGTCGACGTACGCCGCCAGCGCCGGGTCGATCGGCCCGACCGGGGCCGGGGTGAGGATCGTGGTGACGCCCGCGGCCGAGGCGAGCCGGAGGGCGGCGTGGCTCGCCTCGACCGGGAGTTCGAGCTGCACGCTCAGCACCTTGCTCCCGGTCAAGACGTCACGAGCAGTCTCGACGTCCAAACCGGTGATCGCGGCGTTCGCGCGGGACACGATGATGATCGAGTTCCCGCCGTCGGGCAGCACCAGCGGCAGCCCGACGCCGGTACCGAGCGACGGGTGCCGGACGATCCACGAGGTGTCGACCCCGTTCGAGGCGAGCAGTTCGAGGAACTCCTCGCCGTACCGGTCCTCGCCGATGGTGCCGACGATCGCGGTCCGCGCACCCATCCGGGCGGCGGCGATCGCCTGGTTGACGCCCTTGCCGCCGAGGTGCTCCGCGAATCCGGTCCCGTGCAGCGTCTCACCCGGCAACGGCCGCCGCTCCGCGGACGCGACCAGGTCCTTCATGAACGACCCGAGCACACACACGTCGGTCATGAAGACTCCTCCGAGAGACGCTTGCCCAGGGCACCTGACGGGTGGAACTGCGCGAAGTCCTGATGACTGAACTCCCGCAGCACGACGAGCGCGCACGCCAGCGCGTCGCCCATCGCGAGCGAGGCGGTGGTGGACGCGGTCGGCGCCAGGTTCAGCGGGTCGGCCTCGCGGAGCACCATGGTGTCCAGCGTGTACGTCGCCAGCTGGGCGAGCGTCGACTCCTCGCGCCCGGTCATCGCGATCACCGGGATCTGCCGTTCGCGCAGCATCCGGGCGAACGCGACCACCTCGGCGGTCTCGCCGGACGCGGACAGCGCCAGGACGAGGTCGCGGGAGGTGACCGCGCCGGAGTCGCCGTGCAGCGCGTCGCCGGAGTGGATGAACGTGGCCGGCGTACCGGTACTGGCCAGGGTCGCGGCGATCTTCCGTCCGACCAGACCCGACTTGCCCAGGCCGGTCACCACCAGGTGACCCTCGCACCGGGCGACCGCGGTCAGCACCTCCAGGAACACTCCGTCCAGCCGGTCGGCGAGGGCCGACACGGCTGCTGCTTCGGTCTCGATGGCGTCCCGCGCCGCCTGCAGCCCCCGTGCCACCAGGTCCCTGGACAGCTCGTCGGCCGTGCGGTGGGCGGACGCACGGTTCGGCACAACTGGCATTCCAGCGCCTCTCATCTCAGAAATCGATTTCCGCAGATTAGGCAGTGGGAGGAGCCGGTGTCAACGGCTACGGCCGGCACGAAACCCTGTGTGCACGCGGGAATCGGCGGAGTTGATCACATCGTCACCCGATCCACCCTTGACCGGTGCGGACGGGCGCTCGTAGATTGCGAGAAATCGATTGCCCCCTCGAGCCGACTGCCACCGGCCCGGCTCGATCGTTCCGAGCTACCTCTGGAGCACCTGATGGCTGCAACACCCTCCCCTGCCCGGTTCAGCCGCCGGTCCGTCCTGCGCGGCGGGCTCGGTGCCCTCGCCGCGTCCGCTGCCGGCGTACCCCTGCTCTCGGCCTGCGGCGGTTCCTCCTCCGGCGGCGACGCCAAGGAGTTGTCGTTCTGGAACTTCTACGGCCCGTCCGACGACCAGGGCCCGCAGAGCAAGTGGTTCGTCGACACGGTCGCGGAGTGGAACAAGAACAACGACGTGAAGGTCAAGCTGCGGTACGTCCCGAACAAGGACTACATGAACGGCTCGACCCTGCAGACCGCGTTCCAGTCCGGCCAGGGCCCGGACATCTTCCTGATCAGCCCCGGCGACTTCCTCCGCTACTACAACGGCGGCGTACTGCAGGATCTCGGGTCAGCGCTGTCCGACGAGTCCAAGAAGGACTACCTGCCCGGGCTGCTCGAGGCGCGCAGCGTGGACGGCAAGGTGTACGGCCTGCCGATGGAGATCGAGCCGCTCGCGCTGTACTACAGCGAGACCGCGTTCGAGAAGGCCGGCCTGTCCGAGGCGGATCTGCCGAAGACCTGGGACCAGACGCTGGCCGTCGCGCAGAAGCTGACCACCAAGGACCGGTACGGCGTGATGTTCGAGACCGCGCCCGGCTACTACCAGAACTTCACCTGGTACCCGTTCCTCTGGCAGGGTGACGGGAACGCGATCAAGGACGGCAAGTCCGCGTTCGACTCGCCGGCCGCCGTGCAGGCGCTGAAGTTCTGGGGCGACACGATCAACACCAAGGTCGCCCCGCGCAAGTCGCTCGGCACCGGCGGCGGCGACGTACCGTCGAACCTCGGCTCCGGCGCCGCCGCGATGCAGCAGAGCGGTATCTGGGCGGTCTCGGACCTGCGCACCAAGGCGAAGAACTTCAAGTACGGCATCATCCCGCTGCCGACCCCGGACGGCGGCAAGCCGGCCACCGACCTCGGCGGCTGGGCGTTCGTCGCGAACTCCAAGGGTAAGAACCCGGAGGCGGCGGCCAAGTTCATCGCCTGGGCGCTCGGCTCCACCGACGAGGCCGGCGTCGAGCGGCAGCGGCAGTGGAACACCGTGGTGAAGACCAACCTGCCGCCGCGCAAGTCGGTGCAGCAGGCGGCGGACGCCAAGGGCGCGTTCGCGGACGGTGTACTGAAGAAGTTCGTCACGGACATCGCCCCGACCGGCAAGCCGGAGCCGCGGTTCCCACCGGAGGTGTATCAGCCGATCGCGGACGCGATCCAGGCCTGCCAGCTGAACGGCGCCGATCCGGCCAAGGCGGCGTCCGAGGCCGCGCAGAAGATCGACACGTTCCTCAAGACCTACCAGGGTGCGCCGATCAGCTGATGGTGACGACAACAGCCCCACCGTCCAAACCACTGGTGCAGGCGCGCCGGACACCGATGACGAAGAAGCGGCGCGAGGCGCTGGCGGCGTACGCGTTCCTCGCGCCGGACACCATCGGCCTGCTGATCTTCGTCGCGATCCCGATGCTGCTCGCGTTCGGCGTCGCGTTCTTCAAGGTCGACGGCTTCGGCAACTACCAGTTCATCGGCCTCGGCAACTACAAGCTGATGGCCGCGGACGACCAGCTCTGGGCCTCGCTGAGGGTCACCGCGCTGTACGTCGTCTCGTTCGTGCCGATCGCGTTCGTGGTGAGCTTCGCGCTGGCGATGCTGGTCCGCAACCACTTCAAGGGCATCGGCTGGGTCCGGTCGGCGTTCTTCCTGCCGAACGTCGTCAGCCTGGTCGTGGTCGGCCTGATCTGGCAGTTCCTGCTGGTCGACAAGCGCGGCGCGCTGGCCCGGCTGCTCGAGCCGTTCGGTCTCGGCGACGTGTCCTTCCTCGGTACGCCGTCGCTTGCCCTCGGCACCTATGTGGTGATCAGTGTCTGGTTCCTGATGGGATACCAGATGCTGGTCTTCCTCGCCGGGCTCAAGGACGTGCCGAAGGAGCTCGAGGACGCCGCCGAGATCGATGGTGCGGGCCCCTGGCAACGGTTCCGGTACGTGATCTGGCCGCTGCTCCGGCCGACCAGCTTCTTCGTCGTGGTGAACTCGACGATCGGCGCGGTCACCGGTCTGCAGGCCTTCGACCTGGTGTACGTGCTCACCAAGGGCGGCCCGGCGCGCGCGACCAGCACGGTCGTGCTCTACATCTACGAGCAGGCCTTCACTTTCAACAACATGGGGTACGCCGCCGCGCTGACGACCGTGGTGGTGGCCCTGCTGATCATCTGCACCGGCTTGATGTTCGGCTTCACTCGAGGAGGCCGCTTTGACGAAGATTAGAGTCGTCCCGATCCTCGCGCACGTGCTCGCGATCGTCGCGGTCCTGCCGCTGCTGTGGATCCTGATCAGCGCGCTCAAACCGGCCGACGAGATCTTCAACTTCGGGTGGCCGGCGCACTGGACGCTGAGCAACCTGCAGTACGTGCTGCTGAAGATCCCGATGCCGCGGTTCATGCTGAACTCCGCGATCGTGTCGGTGACGGTCACCGTGGTCGCACTGTTCTTCCACTCGATGGCGGCGTACGCGCTGGCCCGGCTGCGGTTCCCGGGGCGCGGGATCATCTTCTCCGGCATCATGTCGACGCTGCTGGTGTCGCTGCCGGTGATCCTGGTCCCGCTGTTCCTGGTCGCGAAGCAGCTCGGTCTGCTGGACAGCTACGCCGGGCTGATCGTGCCGAGCATCTTCCACGCGTTCGGGATCTTCCTGCTCCGGCAGTACTACCTGAACATCCCGCGGGAGCTGGAGGAAGCGGCCGACCTTGACGGATGCGGGTACTGGCGCAGGTACTGGAGCGTCATCCTGCCGCTCAGCCGGCCGGTACTGGCGTCCTTGTCGGTGCTGTTCTTCCTGGCCAACTGGAACGCGTTCCTCTGGCCGCTGACCATCACCCGGGACCCGGACCTGCGCGTCATCCAGCTCGGCATCTCCGGCATGCAGGGGCAGTACGCCGCTGCCTGGAACCTGATTCTCGCGGCCGCCGTGATCGCGGCCATCCCGACGGTCGTGGTGTTCGTCGCGGGCCAGCGCCGGCTGGTCGACGCGATGAAGACCACCGGACTCAAGTGAAATGGCCCAAGAAAGGCAACACAGTATGTACGGCGATTACGGCAGCAGTCTGCGGGACCTGCCACGGCTGCGGGACTCCAAGCGTCGCCGCGCGTCCAGCTGGGACCGGACCGGCGGCAACGACGACCGGTTGACGATCCACCCGGGCGAGACCGCCGTACTGGCGGACATCGAGGGGCCCGGGTCGATCAACCACATCTGGTGCACCGTGGCGCGGGACAGCCCGTGGGGTCCGGACGAGGCCGACGGGGACTACCTGCGGAAGCTGATCCTCCGGATCACCTGGGAGGACTCGTCGCAGCCGAGCGTGCTCGTACCGCTCGGCGACTTCTTCGGGGTCGGGCACGGGAAGACCGTCAACTTCGTGTCCGCGCCGCTGCAGATGAGCCCGCAGGACGTGAAGGGCTTCAACTGCTGGTTCCACATGCCGTTCGCCTCCCGGGCCCGGGTGGAGATCATCTCGGAGCTGACGACGGCGCCGATCTTCTTCTACTACTACGTGGACTACGAGCTGTTCGACGGCGCGCAGGACGGGCTCGGGTACTTCCACGCGTCGTACAACCGGCAGCACCCGACGGACGGCGTACCGCAGGGGTCCGAGACGCTGCGGCAGTACCAGGTCGAGGGGACGAACCTGACCGGCGACGGCAACTACGTCGTACTCGACACCGAAGGGAAGGGGCACTACGTCGGGTGCGTGGTGAGCATCCGGAACCTGCGCGACTCGCCCGAGTGGAACTGGTACGGCGAGGGCGACGACATGATCTTCATCGACGGCGAGCTGTTCCCGCCGTCGCTGCACGGCACCGGGACCGAGGACCAGGGCGTGGCTCCCGGTCCCGCGAGCCACGCCCACTTCAACACCGCGTGGTGCCCGAGCGAGGCGTACTCGGCGCCGTACCACGGGATCACGCTGCCCGGTGGTGAGAACTGGAGCGGTGAGATCTCGCTGTACCGCTTCCACATCGAGGATCCGATCACCTTCTTCACATCGATCCGCGTGACCATCGAGCACGGGCACGCGAACAAGCGCAGCGACGACTGGTCGTCGGTCGCGTACTGGTACCAAACCCTGAAGGGATAGCTCATGAAGCGTGGGGCTCTGCTCGCTGTCCTGCCGCTGGTCTTCGGAACGGCGACACTGCTCACCCAACCGTCCACCACCCCCAAGACTCCCTCGACCACTCCGATCGGCACCGTCCAGGTCGAGTCGAAGGGCACACCCAGCAAGAGCGACGGCGACCTGTGGCCGTCCTGCTGGTCCAAGAACGACAAGCTGTACGCCGCGAACGGCGACGGCAAGGGTTTCAGTACCGACGGCGCCTTCGCCGACGTCGCGGTCAGCGAGATCGACGGTACGCCGGGAAACTTGTCCGGGGCAACGATCTCGAAGGGCGACCAGGTCGGGCAGATCTGGAGCGGCGCCGGATACAACCGGAAGCCGACCGGGATGGTGTGCGTCGGGGACACGCTGTACCTCGCCGTCGAGGACCTCGCGCTGGACTTCAACGACGTACCGGCGGCGACGATCCTGAAGTCGACCGACCACGGCCGCACCTGGACGTGGGACAAGTCGAAGCCGATGTTCTCGAACCACGAGTTCACCACGATCTGGTTCGCGGACTTCGGTCGCGGCGGTGCGTTGGCTCCCGACGGTTACGTCTACGCCTATGGTCTGGACGGGAACTGGCGGGACTCGTTCGACGACACGGTCGCGGATCCGCAGTCGGTGTTCCTGGCCCGGGTGCCGCGTGACGAGGTGCAGAACCGGAGCGCGTGGAAGTTCTACACCGGGTCCGGGTGGTCGCCGAAGCTGGCCGATCGCAAGCCGGTACTGACCGACACACGGCGGCTGTACGCGCAGACGTACGGGACGAACGCGTCGAACCTGAGTGTGATCAGCCAGGGCGGGGTCACGTACCTGCCCGCGCAGAAGCGATATGTCTACACGTCGTGGACGGAGTACACGTTCGAGTTCTACGAGTCGCCGACGCCGTGGGGTCCGTGGAAGCACTTCCTGTCGAAGGACTTCGGGGGATATCCGTGGTCGACGTCGAAGTACGGCGGGTACGGCGTGACGATCCCGTCGAAGTTCGTGCAGCCGGACGGTAAGACGATGTACATCCAGGCGAACGTGTGCCCGTGCGGTGGGGGCGGGATCGGTACGTCGGTGTACAACTTCAACCTGCGCAAGCTGGTGCTCACGCCGTCGGTCGATACGCCTGCTTCGAACCTGCCGGGTCCGGACAACCTGGCGGCGTCGTCCACGGGCGCGGTCGCGATCTCGAAGTCGTCGCAGTCCGGCAGTCTCGCGCTGATGAACGACGGCGCCAAGACCGGGAGCGAGTCGGACTTCGACGACGAGGTGAAGGGCGCCTCGTGGTGGGGGTACGAGTGGCCGGCGCGGCACAAGGTGAACAACGTGGAGTTCACGTCGGGCGCGGTGTCGGCGCAGGGCGGGTACTTCACCGGTCGCCCGCGGGTGCAGGTCAAGCGTGACGGCGAGTGGGTCGAGGTGGGCTCGCAGACGGTGTCGCCGGCGTACCCGGGTGATGCGTCGGCGGGTGCGAACACGACGTACACGATCACGTTCCCGACGCAGGAGACCGACGGGGTCCGGGTGATCGGGCTGCCCGGTGGGACGCGTTCGTACACGACGGTGTCGGAGCTGGCGGTGCGGTACGTCGCGCAGCTGGCGGACGGCGGGTTCGAAGGCACCGGTGGTGGTAAGCCCGCGTGGCTCTTCGAAGGTACTGCGGCCAACGGCGTCGACCGCGGCCTCGGCTTCGCCCACTCCGGCGCCAACAACGGCTGGATCCGCTGCACCTGCACCGGCTTCAGCGATCTCTATCAGACCGTCCCCGTGGTGCCCGGGGCGACGTACACCTTCGGTTCCTGGATCAACGCCTCAGCCAACCTCCCCGCCGACCAGGGCCGCTTCGGCGTCCGCAACGGCACCACAGACCTGGCCAGCACGACGTTCGGCGCCGGCACAGGCTACGTACACCACGAAGTCACAGTGAAGGTCCCACCAGGCGTCAACGAACTAACCGTCTACGCCGGCTTCAACGCCCCCAACAAAGACACCTGGATCCAGCTAGACGACTTCACAGTCAGCTGACGGATCCCCTTTCCGGAAAGAAGTTTGCGTATGGTGCCAACTTCTTTCCGGAAAGGTCACGGCCAGGGAAGCAGTTGTGGTGTGGGGCCGGTGATGGGGGTTGGGGTGGGGCGGCCGGCGTACCAGGCTGTTAGGGCTTGGAGGGGGCCTTCGAGGGTGACGGTTTGGCCGGTGCCGGATTCCCAGGTGGTGGCGGGGGAGCGGAGGATCAGGTGGGTGTTGTCGGGGGTGCGGGGGCGCAGGAAGTCCAGGAGGTGCAGGCAGAAGTCGTCGGACCAGGTGGCGGGGGTGATGCCGAGGTCCAGGTCCGACGTGTGGATGGTGAGTTCTCGCCAGGTTGCCTGGAGGCCGGCGGAGAGGTTGCTGTTGCGGTGCAGGATGGGGAGCGGCCAGTCCGTGGGGCTGACCTTGTCCCAGGACGCGAGCAGCGTGGTGACCGCCTGGTTCAGGTGGGCTTTCAGCTCGGCGGCGGGGCGGTCGGCGCCGGCTTCGATCGCGGCGTCGCGGGCGGGGCGGCCGCCGTCGTACACCTCGACGAGCCGGCCCTGGAGCGCCTCGTCGACCTGACGGGTCATCGCCTCGGAGAAGTACGCGACATGCGTGATCACATGACCGCGGGACCAGCCGGGCAGGACCGAGTTGCCGCGGGCGGTCGCGTCGTCGAGGTCCGCGGTCAGCGCGAGCAGTTCGTCGGCGATCGCGTGTACGTCGTTCAGGGCCACAGGAGTTCCTTCGTCCAGGAGACGTCGAGGGTGTAGCGCAGGCGTACGTGCCGACGATCCGGGTCGGCCTGCCAGAACTCGACCTCGTCGGCGTGCAGCGTGTACAGGGTCCAGTTCGGCGCGACCAGGTCCGGGTCGAGCGCGATGCGGTCCTGCTGTTCCTTGACCGCGGCGTCGATGTCCGAGCGATCCGTGAGTACGGCGCTCTGCTTGCCGACCAGCGCTTCCGCCCGGGCCGCGACCGGCCGGAGCAGGAAGTCGCGCGCCGAGTCCTCGGCCGCCGCGGGCGCCACCCGCCCGGACACGCGGACCTGCCGGCCGAGCGGGATCCAGTAGAAGGTCAGAGCGGCGTACGGCGAACTCGTCAGCTCCTCGCCCTTGCGACTGGTCGACGTCGACGCGAACTGCCAGCCGTCCGGCGTGACGTCCTTGAGGATCAGCACCCGCGCGTTCGGCCGGCCGTCGGGGCGAACCGTCGAGAGCGTGGCGGCGCACGGCTCGGCGACCGCGCGGTCGACCGCGGTCAGCAGCCAGTCGACGAACAGCTCGTGCGGGGTCTCGGGGGTGCTCGATTGGTCCCAGTCCGGCGGGGTCCCGGTCAGCGTCGGGACGGCACGCAGCCTCGTACGAAGGTCACTCACGCTCCGAGACCCTAGAGCAGGTGTTCACATGGCAGCAAGAACATTTCCCATTAGTATCGCCAGATGACCACCCTGGCCTTCGCCCTCGCCGCCACCATCAAGCACGACGGCCACGGCGGCATCGCGGACCTCCTCTCCACCCCGGAGGAGTCAGTCGCCTGGCTGCGTGAGCAGAAGCCCCCGCTCACCCACGTGCTCGGCCCGGTGCTCCCGACTGACCTGGGGAGGTTTTTGCACCCGATTCGGGCGGAAATCCTCCCCAACCTGGACGCGTCGCGGGCGTGGTGCGAGTTGGTGCGGATGCGGCGGGCGGTTCGGGCGTTGTTTGCGCGGGCGGTTGCGCCGGGGGCGCCGTCCAAGGTTGACGCGGACCGGTTGATGGAGCTGGACGACGCGCTGCGGATGGTGAACGACGCGGCGGGGCGGTTGGGGACGACGCGCCTGGAGTGGGTGGATGAGCCGCGGCTGCGATGGGCGTATCAAACGGAGGATCCGGTCGAACTGCTGGCGGGTGCGGTCGGGCGGTCGGCGATCGAGTTCTTGAGCGGGCCGGATCGGGAGCGGTTGCGGGCGTGTCCCGCGGCGCGGTGTGTGAAGTACTTTCTGCAGGACGATCCACGCCAGACCTGGTGCTCACCCGCGTGCGGCAACCGCGAGCGAGTCAACCGCCACTACCGGAAACGGACCGCCGGATAACCTGGGCGTTATGACTGTGGCGCGGTTCAAGGACCTGTGTGTGGACGTCGCCTGTCCGAGTGAGATGGCCGCGTTCTGGGGACGGGTGATCGGCCTCACCGCGCCCGCCGACAACCCGAACGTGCTGGTCGGCGACGTACCGGAGAAGACCATCTGGATGTGCCAGGTCCCGGAACCGAAGACGGTGAAGAACCGGGTCCACCTCGACGTGCACACCGGCGCCGTCGCGGACCTGCGAGCGGCAGGGGCGACCGTTCAGGTCCCGCAGTCCGACGAGCAGCACTGGAACGTACTGACGGATCCGGAGGGCGGCGAGTTCTGCGGATTCGTCCGCGCCACCGCCCCGGCGTACCGGCTGATGGAGCTCGTGGTGGACTCCGCCGACCCGGAGCGGCAGGCGCGCTGGTGGGCGGGTGTCGTCGGCGGCGACGTCGCGAGTACGGCGGAGGAGCCGTGGTACTGGCTCGAGAACGTCCCCGGCCTCCCGTTCCCGTACTGGGTGTTCGTCCCGGTCCCCGAGCCGAAGACCGTGAAGAACCGCGTGCACTGGGACGTCACCGCACCCGCCCTGCAACCGGTACTCGACGCGGGTGCGACACTGCTCCGGCCGCGGGACAGCGAGATCGGCTGGCACGTCTGCGCCGACCCCGAGGGCAACGAGTTCTGCGTGTTCCTGCCACCGTCGGAGACCGAATGACCAAGCTGGACCTGACCATCAGCGCCGCCGACCTGACCGAGGCGCTCGTCAACGTCTCCTCGGTCAGCGGTACCGAGGAGAAGCTCGCGGACAAGGTGGAGAAGGCGCTCACGGCGTACCCGCACCTGAAGGTGTTCCGGCACGGCAACACCGTCGTCGCGCGGACCGACCTCGGCCGCGCCGAGCGCGTCGTACTCGCGGGCCATCTCGACACCGTCCCGCTCAACGACAACCTCCCGGCCCGCCGCGCCGACGGGCTGATCCACGGCCTCGGCGCCTGCGACATGAAGGGCGGCGTCGCCGTCGCGCTGCGCCTCGCCGCGACCCTCGACACGCCGAACCGGGACGTCACGTACGTCTTCTACGACTGCGAGGAGATCGAGGCCGAGCGGAACGGGCTGTACAAGCTGACCCGCTCCAACCCTGAGCTGCTCGAAGGTGTCTTCGCGGTCGTGATGGAGCCGTCGAACGCGGTCGTCGAGGCCGGCTGCCAGGGCACGATGCGGATCGAGGTCACCACCCGCGGTGAACGCGCGCACTCGGCCCGCTCGTGGATGGGGTCGAACGCGATCCACTCGGCGGCCGAGGTGCTCGCGCGGCTCGAGGCGTACGAGCCGCGCCGGGTGCCGATCGACGGGCTGGAGTACCGCGAGGGGCTGAACGCGGTCGCGATCACCGGCGGCGTCGCCGGGAACGTCGTACCGGATCTGTGCACGGTGACGGTGAACTACCGGTTCGCGCCGAGCCGGTCCGAGGCGGAGGCGGAGGCGCACCTGCGCGAGGTGTTCGAGGGGTACGACGTGGTCGTCACGGACTCGGCGCCCGGCGGACTGCCCGGGCTGGAACGGCCGGCCGCGGCGGCGTTCCTCCAGGTGGTGGGCGGGGAGCCGCAGCCGAAGTTCGGGTGGACGGATGTGG
>NZ_DASRVN010000176.1:0-26554 GCF_035655035.1 Kribbella sp.
CGGTGCGCCGTAGCGGCGGCCGTCTTCGACTCGTAGACGCCGAGCTGCCAGACCCCCATCGCGGTCATCACACCCGCGATCACCAGCGCAAGGGCAAGCAGCCCGAGCCACCGCGGCTGGACAGCTGTCCGCCAGAGCGGCCAGGGCGGGAGGTCAGGCATGAGCGTCAGCGGGCGGCAGCGGCGGCCAGCAGGTCACGACAGAGCACACCGAGCTCAACCCCGGCGGCTTCGGCGGCGAGCGGGACGAGTGACGTCTCCGTCATCCCCGGCGCCACGTTGACCTCCAGGAACCACGGAACGCCGGCTGCGTCCACGACCAGGTCGGTCCGCGACAAGTCCCGCAGCCCCAGCGCCTGATGCGCCTGAACGGCCGCTGCGGCGCACGCGCCGGCCGCCTCCGGCTCCAGCCGGGCGGGCACGATGAACTGCGTCGCGCCGGCCGTGTACCGCGCCTCGTAGTCGTAGAACCCCGAGTCCGGACGGATCTCCACCGCCGGAAGCGCCCGCGGCCCGTCGCCAGTGTCGACGACCGTCACGGCCACCTCTGTGCCGTCGATGTACTGCTCGATCAGTGCGACCGGACCGTACGCGTAGCAGTTCACCATCGCAGCCGGCAGTTCGTCGGCCGACCGCACGATCGAGGCACCCAGCGCGGACCCACCACGGGCCGGCTTCACCACGAGCGGCAGCCCGATCTGCGAGACCACGGCCTCCATCAGAGCGGCGGCGCCCAACTCGCGGAACGTGTCGTGCCCGAGCACCACCGACGCCGGCGTGTGCAGCCCCGCGTTGCCGACGACCGTCGACGCGACCGGCTTGTCGAACGCCGTACGGCACGCGGCCGCGTCGGCGCCGACGTACGGAACGCCGTACAGGTCGAGGACCTGGCGGAGCGCGCCGTCCTCGCCGGTGACACCGTGCAGGACGGGGAAGACCGCGTCCGGTGGATCCTCGCGCAGCCGATCGACGAGGGAGGCGTCGACGTCGCGTTGCTCGACCTCGACACCGACGCTGCGGAGCGCGTCCGCAACGCGGCGGCCGGAGCGCAGCGAGACGTCGCGCTCGTGCGACAGACCACCGGCCAGAACCAGCACTCGACCCAGATCACTCATCACAAATATCCCGATCACTCGTGGGCGTTTCCGGCACTCGCCGGCCCCGAGGCCCACTCGAACGGTACCCCGACCGATTCCTGGACCCCCGGCCGCCCGCAGGTCCTTGCGTAACCTTTGCGAACCCGTACTACGACAGCTCCGGCCCCGGAGCGTCGTAGTCGCGGCCGGCGCCCGGAGGCAGTGGCCCGAACGTCTGCCGGAGCTCGAGCTCCTCGTGGATCACCGCGGCCAGCCTGCCGACGCCCTCGGTGATCCGCTCCGGCGTCGGATGACAGTACGACAACCGCATGCACTGGGAGCCGAAACCGTCGGCGAAGAAGGCGGTTCCGGGCACGTACGCGACCCGCGCCGTGACCGCCCGCGGCAGCATCGCCTTCGCGTCCAGCCCGTCGGGGAGCGTCAGCCAGACGTAGAAGCCGCCCCGCGGCCGCGTCCAGGTCGTTGCCGCCGGCATCTTTTCGGTCAACGCCGCGAGCATCGCGTCCCGGCGCTCGCGGTACATCTCGCGGAACTGTTTCACCTGCCCCATCCAGTCGTGCCGGATCAGGTAGGACGAGATCGCGAGCTGGCTGAACGTCGGCGGGCACAGCGTCGCGGACTCCTGTGCCAGCACGAGTTTCTCGCGGACCGCGTGCGGCGCGACCGCCCACCCGACCCGGAACCCGGGCGCGAACGTCTTCGAGAACGAGCCGAGGTAGATGACGCCTTCGCGGTCGTCCGCACGCAGCGCGCGCTGCGGCTCGCCTTCGAACCCGAGCAACCCGTACGGGTTGTCCTCCAGAACCAGGACCGAAGCCTGCTGGCAGATCTCCAGCACCCGCGCGCGCCGCTCGTCGGACAGCGACACCCCGGCGGGGTTGTGGAAGTTCGGGATCGTGTAGAAGAACTTGATCCGCTTGCCGGCTGCCCGCACCGATGCGATCGCCTGCTCGAGCGCCTCCGGTACGACGCCGTCGTCGTCCATCGCGACGTGCACGACCTCGCACTGGTACGCGCGGAAGACGCCGAGCGCGCCGACGTACGACGGCGCCTCGCAGATCACCACGTCGCCCGGATCGCAGAACACCCGCGTGACCAGGTCGACGGCCTGCTGGCTGCCGACCGTGACCACGACGTCGTCGGGGTGCGCCTCGATGCCTTCGAGCCGCATGATGTCGCAGATCTGGTCGCGCAGTGTCGGGTCGCCCTGTCCGGAGCCGTACTGCATCGCGACCGCGCCGTTGTCGACCACCAGGTCGCGCACCGCGCCGCCGACGACGTCGAGCGGCAGGCCGGCGATGTTCGGCATGCCGCCGGCCAGCGAGACCACCTCGGGCCGGCTGGCGACCGAGAACAGGGCCCGGATCTCCGATGCGGTCATGCCCTTGGTCCGGGCTGCATACGCTTCGACGTAGTTGTCGAGACGGGTCTGCCGGACATCGGGCACGTCAGCACTCACGAGGGCCACTCCAACGGTGATCGAGGGGGAAGTCACCAGGTTACGTCGAGAGACCCCGGTGCGGGCTGGGGATCGGCGTGACCTCTCACTACCATGCCTTATAGGGGCAGGTTCGACCATGCCGGAATCTGGCTGTTGAGACAGCCGGCCAGTCCGGTGCGGCCTGAGAGGTGGAGCGGAATGAGCGTGGGCAAGACAGCTGGGTGGACGCTCGGCGGCTTGTTGCTGGGTGTGCTGGCCGGGTTCGCAACGGAGCTGTTCCGGCGGCAACCGGTCAAGGTGGAGCAGCGGTACGTCGCCCCACAGGCGACCCGCACTCCGGATGTGCGGACCCCGTCCGCGGTCCCCGAACCGGCGCCCGAGCCGGCGGTTCACTGACCCATCGTGACCGAACTAACAGCGGATCGGATGCGCTGATGGCCCGCCGGCTGGAACCGCTGACCCTCGACAACCTCGACGGGTTACCGGTGCCGTGCCGGGAGTGCGTGTTCTGGGAGCTGGACCCGGTCGCCGCGCGGCACGCGATCCGGAACGGTGACACCGCGCTCGAGAAGGAGGCGTGGCTGTCCCAGTTGCTGCTCGACTGGGGGACCGCCGGGATCCTGCTGTCCGTCGACGACCAGCCGGCCGGGTTCGCGATCTACGCGCCGGCGAAGTACCTGCCGCGGATCCAGGCGTTCCCGACCGCGCCGGTCAGCCCGGACGCCGTCGTACTGGCGACCGGGCGGATCCTGCCGCGGTACCTGGGGCTCGGGCTCGGCAAGATCCTGGTGCAGGCGATCGCGAAGGACGTGATGAAGCGTGGGTTCCGGGCCGTGGAGGCGTTCGGGGACTCGCGCTGGGACGGGCCGAGCTGCGTGTGGCCGACCGAGTTCCTGCGGGCGGTCGGCTTCGGGGTGGTCCGGGAGCACCCACGCAATCCGCGGCTGCGGCTCGACCTGAGGTCCGCGATCACCTGGCGCAGTGAGATGGAGGCGGCCGTCGAGCGGCTGATGGGGGCGATCCGGCCGGAGCAGTCGCCGTCCGCACCGGTGACCGTCCGGGATGCGCTCCGGTCAGGCCCGGAGTAGACCGTGGTCTGGCTGGCGCTGGCCGACCTGGTGGTGGTCGTGCACAGCGCTCTGCTGCTGTTCTTCCTCGTCGGTGGTTTCCTGGCCTGGCGGTGGCCGCGGCTGATCTGGTTCCACCTCGCCATCGTCGTGTGGAACGTCGCCATCACGCTGGTGAGCTTCACCTGCCCGGTGACCTGGACGGAGCAGTACTTCCGGCGCCTGGGCGGCGAGAGCCGGTACCGCGGCGGCTTCGTCCGGCACTACTTCGAAGGCCGCCTGTGGCCGGACGGCGCGACACCGCTCGTCACGCGGATCGGGTTCGCCGTCGTCGTGGTCGCCTACATCGGGTACTTCGTCGTACGGCATCGGCGTCGATCGAAGGTCAGGGGTGAGTCAGTGGGACCCCGGACGTGAGCCGGGATCCGGCTCCGCATACTTGAAGGGTGCCCATCGACGACTACCTCGCCGCGCTGAACAAGGCGCTCAGGGGACCGCGGCGACGGAAGGCGGATCTGCTGGCCGAGGCCCGCGATCACCTGATCGACGCGACCGAGGCGTTCCAGGCGGACGGGCACGAGCGGTACGAGGCGGAGCGGGCGGCGGTCGCCGACTTCGGTGAACTGCCGGACGTGGTGCCGGGGTACCGTGCCGAGCTGGCGATCAGCCAGAGCCGCCGGACCGCGATGATGCTGCTGTTCGCGCTGATGATCCAGCCGATCGTGTGGCAGGGCGGCGCGTGGATCTGGACCCAGCACGCGGAGTCGGCGAGTGTCGTCAACGACATGCTGCAAACGGCCGTTCGCGCGATCGGCATTGTGGTGATCGCCGGCGCGCTGCTCGCCGTCCTGGCGACCGGGATCGGTGTCCGCTATGCCGTGGTCCGTGAGCACCTGAGCCGGGTGACGGCACTCTTCGCGCTGGCCGGATCCGTGACGATCGCCGGGATCGGTCTGCTGATGGCAGCGACCAGCAACCACGCACCGGGCGTGCCCGCGTTCGGCGTGGTCGGTACGTTCGTCGTCCTGCCGCTGGTGCTGGTCAGCATCCAGGCGGCGCGCGGTCTACGCCTGGCTCGGGCGTAGCACCCCTTCGACCACGGCCCGGAACGTCAACCAGTCCTGCTTGCCGGACGCGAGCATCTTCGCGCCGGAGCTGGTCAGCTGGTACGTACGCCGCTTCCGCCCGCCGACCGTGCTCCACTCGCTGGCCAGGTATCCCGCCCGCTCCAGGCGCCGCAGCGCCGGGTACAGCGTGCCGGTCGGCAGGTCGAGCTCGCCGCCGCTGCGCTCCAGCAGCGCCTCCATGATCGCGTAGCCGTGCAGCGGCTCGGCCTCGACGACCGCCAGGATCATCGGGTCCAGGTGTCCACGCAATGCATCCGCCTTCATGTAGCCAGTCTACTCATATGCCTGTTACTGTCGAGAGGCAACATGTAGCCAACCTACCTATGAGGGACTTCCGATGACCGTGGACACCCCGATCCGACAGGCGACCCGACCCGGCGTGCTGCACCGGGTATCGGGCTGGGCGATGCGGCACGCGGGCCTGGCGCTGGTGCTCTGGGTGCTGGTGCTCGCCGCCGTCACCGGCGCGGCGACCGTGGTCGGCGCCAACTACCAGAGCGACAACTCGCTGCCCGGCACCGATTCCCAGCGGGTGACCGACCTCTTCACGGCGCACCAGCCGAAGGGTGACACCGCGTCGGTGCAGATCGTGGTCCGCGCCGACGGGGGGCTGGACGCGGACAAGGCCCGGGTTGAGTCGATGCTGGCCGCGGTGCGGACGCTCCCGCAGGTGTCCGCGATCGCCGACCCATTCGGTGGACAGGGAGATTTGTCGACAGATCGACGTACGGCGTTCGCGACCGTGAGCCTGGACGTGGCCGCCGCGGACATGCCGGTGGACGGCGTACGGGCGATCATCCACCGGGCGCAGGATTTCGCCCGGCCGGGATTCCAGGTGGAGGTCGGGGGAGACCTGGCCCGGAGCGCGTCCGACAGTTCGGGCGGTGCGTCCGAGGGCGCCGGAGTCCTTGCCGCGCTGGTGATCCTGGTGTTCCTGTTCGGATCGTTGCTCGCGGCAACACTTCCGTTGTTGACCGCGGTGTTCGCGGTCGGCAGTACGGTCGGGTTGCTGATGCTGGCGTCGCACCTGTTCAAGGTGCCCGAGTACACGACGCCGGTGATGATGCTGGTCGGGCTCGGTGTCGGCATCGACTACGCGCTGCTGATCTTCTCCCGCTATCGCCACGAGCTGTTGAAGGGCGAGGCCGATCCGAAGATCGTTGCCCTCGACACCGCCGGTCGATCGGTGATGTTCGCCGGCTGCACCGTGGTGATCGCGCTGCTCGGCCTACTGGCGTTGGGACTCGGCTCGTTGCAGGGCATCGCGCTCGGCGTGACGATGACGGTCCTGATGACGATGCTCGCGGCGGTGACGTTGCTGCCGTCGTTGCTGACCCTGTTCGGCAAGCGGATCGAGCGGAGCGTGCGCAAGCATGCCGCCAAGCAACGGCGTACCCCTGGCGCGGGGTGGCGGAAGCTGGCCGGCACGGTTCAGCGTGGGCCGTGGGTGCCGTTGGTGCTCGGCGTCGTCGCACTGGCCGCGTTGTCGTTGCCGGCGTTGGGGATGCGGCTCGGGTTCGCGGATGCCGGGACCGACGATCCGGCGAAGACCAGCCGGAAGGCGTACGACCTGCTGGCGGAGGGATTCGGGCCCGGGTTCAACGGTCCGCTCGTCGTCGTGTCGGAGGGGGACGCGCAACTCCTCGGGCAGACGCTCGCGAAGGATCCCGGCATCGCCGCGGTGACCCCGCCGCAGGTCACGCCGGACGGCAAGATCACGACGGTACTGGCGTTCCCGAAGTCCGCGCCGCAGGACGCCGCGACCAGCGATCTGGTCCAGCGGTTGCGCAAGGACACGCTGCCGAAGCTGGAAGGGACGTACCTGGTCGGTGGTGCGACCGCGGCCGCAGACGACTTCGCGGCCGCGGTGAGCAAGCGGCTGCCGATCTTCGTGCTGGTGGTGGTCGGCTTGTCGGCGGTGCTGCTGATGGCGGTGTTCCGCTCGGTGCTGATCCCGTTGAAGGCGGCCGTCCTCAACCTGCTCAGCATCGGTGCCTCGCTCGGCGTGATCACGTTGGTGTTCCAGCACGGCTGGTTCGGTGCGCAGGCAGGCCCGATCGAGGCGTTCGTACCGGTGATGATCTTCGCGATCGTGTTCGGGTTGTCGATGGACTACGAGGTGTTCCTGGTGTCCCGCGTCCACGAGGAATGGCGGCGTACCAGGGATGCCCGGGAGGCGGTCCGGGAAGGGCTCGCGAGCACCGGCAGCGTGATCACCGCGGCGGCCGCGATCATGATCGTGGTGTTCGCCGCGTTCCTGCTGAGCCCGGATCGGATGCTGAAGCAGTTCGGACTCGGCCTGGCCACCGCGGTACTGCTCGACGCGCTGCTGATCCGCTGCGTGATCGTGCCCGCCGTACTGCGGTTGTTCGGTCAGCGGGCGTGGTGGCTGCCGCGTGGCCTGGAGCGGGTGCTTCCGAAGATCAAGCTCGAGTAACCGGCTACACCGTCAGCTGGCCGAGGCGGAGCATGCCGGTGGCGGCGTCCTGCTCCGGCGGGAGGTAGACGCGCTGGATCGCGACCACGATCGACTCCGCGATCACGTCCCGGAATGCCGGGTCGGCGAGGCGGGCCGAGTCGTGCGGGTTGGTCACGTACCCGATCTCCAGCCGCACGGCCGGCATCTTGGTGCGGCGCAGCAGATCCCAGGTCTTGGCGTGCGTACGGCAGTCCAGCAGGTCCGTCCGGGCGACGATCTCGCGCTGCACCAGACCGGCGAACTGCTCCCCGACGCTCGACGAGGCGCCGTGCAGGTCGTTGCCGTAGTAGTACGTCGCGACGCCCTGCGCATCCGGGTTCATCGAACCGTCGGTGTGCAGCGAGACGCAGAGGTTCGCGTCGGTCTCGTTCGCGAACGCGGCCCGGGCGAGCTCGTCCGGGCCCTGGTCGCGGCCGCGCGAGAGGTACGCCCGGACGCCGGTGGCGCCGAGCCGGCCCTCGATCCGGGAGGCCAGGTCGTACGCGATGTCGGACTCGCGCAGGCCGTAGCCCTCCCAGCCGTAGTCGAAGCCGCCGTGCCCCGCGTCGATCACGACCGTCTTGCCGGACAGCCGCGGCCCGGCGGCACGCACCGCTTCCCGGGCGCGCAGCGCGTCCGGCCGGCCGCCGGTGGCCATCGGGCGGATCCGCTGCAACGCCTTGAACGTGGACGGACCGCAGGTCCCGTCGGCCGGGAGGCCCATGTTCCGCTGGAACTCGGTGACGGCGCGCTGCGTGTCGGCGCCGAAGATCCCGTCGATCCGGGCCACCGCGAACCCGAGCTCCTGCAGTTTCGCCTGCAGGCTGAGCACGTCGTCACCGCTCAGCGGATGCGTCGGCACGAACGTCAGCAGCCGGTCGCCCAGCCGCCAGCGGGCGTCGTCGATCGCGCGGTACGTCTGCGGGCCGACGATCCCGTCGATCATCAGCCCGCGTTGCTGCTGGAACCCCCGGACAGCGTGTGCGGTCGCTTCGTCGTAGACGTCGTGGCCGCCGGTCAGCAGCCCGAGTCTTTGCAGCTTGCCGACGATCTCCGCGACCGCCTCACCGCTGTCGCCGATCCGGTACACGCCGTGCGGGGATTCCATCAGGTAATGCTCCTTGCCGGTGTGGCGGGGTAACTCAGGCGGTTCTGTCTCAGGCCGTGAAGTCCGACAGCTCCTTCAGCAGCGCTGCCTTCGGCTTGGCGCCGACGATGGACTTCGCCAGCTCACCGTTCACGTAGACGTTGATAGTAGGGATACCGGTGACCTTGTAGTTGCTCGGGGTGACCGGGTTCTCGTCGACGTTCATCTTCAGGAACGTGATCTTGTCGCCGTGGTCCTGGTTCAGCTCCTCCAGGATCGGGGACACCTGGCGGCACGGGCCACACCATTCGGCCCAGAAGTCCACCAGGACCGGCTTGTCGCTCTTCAGCACGGTCCGGTCGAACTCGGCGTCGGTGACAGCGTTCATCTTCTCGCCCACGGCGATGACTCCTTCAGTGAGTTGAGTGCGGGTTCAGACGGAGACAGGCTCGGTGGCGGCCGCGGCGTGCTCCGCGTCCTCCAGGGTGGCCAGGAAGCGCTCGGCGTCCAGCGCCGCCGCACAGCCGGTCCCGGCGGCGGTGATCGCCTGCCGGTAGGTGTGGTCCACCAGGTCGCCGGCCGCGAACACGCCGCGCAGGTTGGTCTCGGTGCTGTCCGGCTTGACCAGCACGTAGCCCTCCTCGTCCAGGTCGACCTGGCCCTTGACCAGCTCGGAGCGCGGGTCGTGGCCGATCGCGATGAACAGGCCGGTGGCGGGCAGCTCGCGGGTCTCGCCGGTGACGGTGTCCTTCAGCGTCAGGTGGCTGAGCTTGTCCTCGCCGTGGATCTTGTCCACCGCCGAGTTCCACTGGAACTCGAGCTTGTCGTTGGCGAACGCCCGGTCGGCCATGATCTTCGACGCGCGCAGCTCGTCGCGGCGGTGCACGAGGTGCACCTTCTTGGCGAACTTGGTCAGGAAGGTGGCCTCCTCGACGGCGGAGTCGCCGCCACCGACGACCGCGATCTCCTGGTCACGGAAGAAGAAGCCGTCACAGGTCGCACACCAGGACACGCCGTGCCCGGACATCCGGTCCTCGTCGGCCAGGCCGAGCTTGCGGTAGCCGGAGCCCATCGCCAGGATGACGGCCTTCGCGCGGTGCTCGGTGCCGGCCGAGTCGGTGACCACCTTGATGTCGCCGGTCAGGTCGACCTTGATCACGTCGTCCGGCACCAGCTCGGCGCCGAAGCGCTCGGCCTGGGTGCGCATCTCGTCCATCAACGCCGGGCCCATGATGCCCTGCGAGAAACCGGGGAAGTTCTCCACCTCGGTGGTGTTCATCAGCGCGCCACCGGCGGTGACGGAACCCTCGAACACCAGCGGTTCCAGCGCCGCGCGGGCGGCGTACACGGCGGCGGTGTAACCGGCCGGGCCGGAGCCGACGATGATGACGTTGCGAACTGATGTGGAGTCGCTCATGCAGGCGTTCCTCGGTGTCGTCGAGACAGTGACGTCGTACTCAACGGATCCTAGAGGCCGACCATTCCCACGGTACCCACCGACAGCCCGCTCTACCGCATTGCCCGAATCAGCGGTTGCGGAGCGTCACCGTGGTGTCGTAGAACGACGTACCGACGCCGCCGGGGGAGCTACATCCGGTGACCGCGAAGATCTGGATCTGGCTCACCGACGCGCCCTGCAGGCCGATGATCGTGGCCCGCTTGCCGTCCACCTTGGCGGGCTGGACGAGCCGGACGTTCGAGTTCGAGCGGCCGGCCGCGAACGCCCGGGCGCAGGCCTGCTCGTCGGTCGAGCCGTGCAGGATCGCGCTCGGGGTGTTGTCCAGCCAGCGCTTCGTCGCGGAGCCGATGTCCTTGCTGGCGATCGTCACGGTGTCGGCCGGCGGCGTGTTCGCGTCGGTGGACGCGGCGCCGTCGTTCGCCTGGTTCTTGGTGGCGAGCACCACGCCGACGCCGAGCGCGGCGACCAGCACCACCCCGGCGGCCGCACCGAGCAGCTTCGGCAGGTGCCGGCGCGGCTCCTCGCGGATCTGGGCCAGCGAGTGCACGCCGACGGTGGACGCACGCAGCACCGACTCGGACACGATCACCGCGTCCAGGTGCTCGGCGACGTCGGCCGGCATCGGGATGTCGCTGCGGCCCTCCTCGGCGAGGTCCTCGGTCAGCTGCAGCAGGGCGTCGTACGTCTGCTGGCACTCCGGGCATGCCTTCACATGCTCACGAGCGCGGTGTGCCTCGGGGGCAGGCAGCAGGTTCTCGATCAGGTCGGCGATCGTGTCCGTGTCCAGGTGCTCGAGGTGCTCACTGGTCGGCAGACCGGGATCGGTCATCGGAGGCTCGCCTCCTCACGGGAGGTGCGCGACGTGTTCATAGCAAAACTCCGGTCGAAGGCGTCAGGCGTTCGGTCGCCGGAGGCAGGCGACTTCGCTTCGACGGTGTACCCGCTCATTCGGTTCCCACCGCTTCCGCGGCGGACTTTTGTCCGGAAGTTTGCCAATGCCGCAGCAACGGCAGCAGCTTGGCGCGGCCCCGCGCGCACCGGGACTTGACCGTGCCCGGCGCGCAGTCCAGGATCGCGGCCGCCTCCTCGATCGAGTACCCCTCCATGTCGACCAGGACCAGCGCCGCGCGCTGGTCCTCGTTGATCTGCTTCAGGGCGTTCAGTACGTCGAGCCGGCGCTCGCGGACCTCGGCCGGGTCGTCCTCGGCCGGTCCGGCCAGCTCGGCGGCCCGGTCCTCGTCCTCCGGCAGCGGGTCGGCGGCCCGCACCTGGCGGCGGCGGATCCGGTCCAGACAGGCGTTCACCACGATCCGGTGCAGCCAGGTGGTCACCTTCGCGTCGCCGCGGAACGAGTCGGCCCGGCGGAACGCCGAGATGAACGCCTCCTGGAGCGCGTCGGCGGCCTCCTCGGGCTCACCGAGGGTACGGATCGCGACCGCCCACATCCGGTCCCGGTGCCGCTTGACCAGGAACCCGAACGAGTCCGGGTTGCCGGCCACGTGCATCCGGAGCAGCTCGTGGTCGTCCAGCTCGTCGTAGCTCGCCGGGCCGCTCGGCCGGGCAGGCTGCGCCGCACCCTGGGCGACCGGTTCCTCCGCACCGATGCGGGGGACCTCCGGACGACGGGGCGGCGGATTGCCCGAGTCGACATGCGCGGTCATTTCTGGATCGTGACCTCCGAGATGGTGCCCTGGTAACCGTCCGACACCTTCGGCAGCTTGGTCAGCCAGACCAGTACGTACCGCGTCTCGGTCGGTGCCGAGGGGGTCAGCGTCACCGTACCCCCGGGCTGGTCCGCCTTGGTCGCGACCGCCGTCCAGCCGCTGATCGCCGTCGGCGACGTGCTGGTGTCTCCCTGGGGGACCATCAGCTGGAGGCTCGTGCCGTCACCTTGCAGTGCGACCGCGACGCTCGACACCGGGGTCTTCGTGCCGAGGTCGTAGATGATGCCGACGCCGCTCTTGATCCCGCCGAGGTTCGGCTTGTTCTTGTACGACTGGGTCTTCCAGGTCGTGCTCGGGTCGCCGTCGTACGTGTTCGGGACGTCCTTGTGGTGCTCTTCGCCGTTGCCGGGCGGCGGGTCGAAGTCCTGGGCACCGACGATCGTCGCCTTCCCACCGGTCGTCGACGGGGTGGTGCTGGTCTTCGGCGGGGCGCTGGTCGTCGTACCGCCGCCGCTGTTGCCGGTGTTGCCGTTGTCCTTGTTCATCGCGCCCTTGAGCAGGAACTGCGCGAGCAGGATCACCGACAGCAGGGCCAGGATCGCGAGCAGGATCAGGATCCGCCCGCCCCACGAGCCCTTCTGCTTCTGCTTGGGCTCGTCGCGGCGGCGGCCGTTCCCGTTCGCCGTCGCGGGCTGGCGGCGGATCGGGCGGGTGTCGGTGGCGGGCTCGTACGCCGGCTGCGGCGGGCGGTACCCGTTCGGCTCGGAGGTGTACGACGGGTCGAGGGCCGGCGGCGGGGCCTGCGGCACCACCTGGGTGGCGTCGTCGACGCTGCCGTTCTGACTCGCGACCTGGACCGTCTCGTCCATCTGGTTCGGCGGCTCGTGGGAGCTGCCGACGACCCCGGACAGCGCGGCGGACAGACCGGCGGCGCTGGTGATCGGCGGAGCGTGGTGCCGTGGCGGGTCGCCGAGCAGCCGGTCACTGATGTCGTCCAGCGAACGCGGTACGCCGGCGCGCACCTGGCGCGGGCTCAGCAGCCGGCCGTGCTCGACCGGGGCCGGCTGGAGGCCCCAGGCAGGCGCTGGGCCCGGCCAGCGGCCGGTCAGCGACGCGAAGAGCAGTTGACCGAGCGAATGCACGTCCTCTTCCGGCGAACCCGCTCCGGACGACCGCAGTGCCGCCTCGGTGGCGACGCCGACGACCTTGATCGCCCCGGCGTCCGTGACGACCACGGTGGCCGGGCTGATCGCTCCGTGCGCGTAACCGGTGCGGTGCAGGTTCTCGAGGGCCTCGGACACCTCACGGGCCAGCCAGCCCGCCTGTTGCCCGGTGAGCGGGCCGCTGCCGAGCATCCGCTCCAGCGTGCGGCCGCCGGCCCATTCGCGGACGCAGTACGTCACGCCGTCGTGCATGTCGCAGTCGAGCACCCGGAGGAAGCGCGGGTCGTTCGCCGCGGCGGCCCGGCGGGCGGCGTCGAAGAGCAGGTTGGTCCGCGGGTCCCCGACCGGCAGGACGTCCACGACGACCGCGCGGCTGAGCACCTCGTCGACGGCGCGCCACACCCGCGCACCGTCGATCTCCGCGAGCAACTCGGCGATCCGGTACCGTCCGGCCAGCAGGGCACCAGGACTCACGGTCTGGTTCGACACGGTGTCTCTCGCCCTCCTAGAAGCGCCAGCGGCCTGATCGCACGACCATGTTAGTGCCCCGCTGACCCGACAGGTGGTGCACTAACGCACAAGCGGTTCGGATCAGCGCCCGATCGGCAGCTTCGATGTGACCATGGACACCACATCGGTCACCTCATGGATGCGTAGTACCCGCGACACGGCGGCGTACACCGGCAGCATCACGAGCGCCGCGATCGCGAGCTCGAGGAGCGCGCCGAGCGGTCCGGACCAGTTGATCGCCAGGCTCAGCACCCACAGCACGATCTTGCCCGCGCCGGCTCCGGCGACCGCGGCGATCACCATCGCGAGCAGCGGCAGCCCGATCCCCGCGCCCGGCACCCGCGGCACCTTCCGCCGCAGTACCGGCCGGGAGAGCAGTACGGCGACCAGGTACGCGAGCGCGTACGCCGCGCCGAGCATCACGCCGCTGTACCGCAGGTGGTCCTCGTCGAGCAGCACCCGGACCCCGACCACGGCGGCCGCGATGTTCGTCGCTGCGATCACGCACTGCAGGAAGAACGGCGTCCGCGTGTCCTCGAACGCGTAGAACGTACGCAGCTGGAAGTACTGGATGGTGAACGGGACGATGCCGAGCGCAAGCGTCATCAGCGTGTACGACATCAGCGTCAGGTTGTTCCGGCCGGACCCGTAGCCCGCGATCAGCGAGACGATCGGGTACGCGAACGCGATCATCGCCGCCGCCGCCGGGACCACGATCGCCAGCGTCTGCCGGATCGAGCGGGCCGACATCCGCCCCACCTCGGTGACGTCGCCGTCGGCCGCGAGCGCGGACATCTGCGGAAGCGCCGCCGTCGCCAGCGACACCGTCACGATGCCGTGCGGTACCAGGATGATCAGCATCGCGGTGCTGTACGCGAACAGACCCGCCTTCGCGCCCGGGTCCTCCGAGGCGGTACCGGCGATCGCGAGCTGGGTGACGACGACGAGCGTCACCTGGTTCACCGCGACGAACAGGACGGTCCAGATGCCCAGCCGGGCAGTGTGGCCCAGACCGGTACCGCGGAGGCCGAACTTGACCCGGTACCGGTGCCCGCTCGCCCGCAGGTACGGCAGCAGCACGAGCAGCTGGACCGCGATCCCGACGGTGTGCCCGAGCCCGAGCAGCAACTCCTCGCCGTGGCTGTACGTCGGCGGGGTGTCGCCGACCCGGTAGATGAGCAGGAAGACGACGATCGACGCGCAGGCGACGATGTTGTTCGCGATCGGCGCCCACATCATCGGACCGAACCGGCGGCGCGCGTTCAGCACCTGGCCGACCAGCACGAACGCGCCGTAGAAGAAGATCTGCGGCAGGCAGAGCCGGACGAACATGACCATCGACGCCCGCTCGGACGCCCGGGACGGCTCGTGCAGCTCCTTCGGCAGGTACAGCTCGGCGATCGCCGGCGCCAGCAGCACGCAGCCCACCGTGACCACCGCGAGTACGACGAAACCGAACGTCAGCACCCGGTTCGTGAAGTCCTGGCCGCCGTCGTCGTGGTTCTTGATCGCGCGCACCAACTGCGGGACCAGCACGGTGTTGAACACGCCGCCGGCCAGCAGGATGTACAGGCTGTTCGGGATCGTGTTCGCGGCGGTGAAGATGTCGCCGCGCAGCGCGGTGCCGATAGCGGCCGCGAGCAGGGCGATCCGGATGAATCCGAGCAGGCGGGACAGCACCGTTCCGGCTGCCATCACCGCCGCGGATCGCAGGGTGCGGTCAGCCATCCTTCGAACCGACTCCTTCTTTCAGCGACGCCCCCGGAGTGTCCTCGGGTACGCCGTGCGCCGCGTGGCGGCCGTGGGCGGGATCAGGGGTCTCGTCGCCGGGTTCAGCGGAGTCGGCGGACCTGGCGGAGTCGGCGGACCCGTCCGGCTCGGTGGTGGTCGTGACCGCGGCCGGGTTGCGGCGCTCGATCCGGATCCGGCGATAGATGCGGACGAACGACGTACCGAACAGCAGCGCGCAGGCGGCGCCGACCAGGATCCAGCCGACGCTGCCGTACTGGCTGGCCTGGATCAGCAGCTCCTGCGGCTTGCCGACCGGGCTGCCGGCCGCGTTGGTGACCTGGGCGTTGGCGCGGATCAGACCGTTCTGCTCGGCGCTCGCGTTGATCCGCGGCGTCCACTTCTGGCCCGGGCCGAGGACGACGGTCTGCGGGGTCTTGATCTTCAGGTCGGTCCGGTTGACGGGTGTGACCACGATGCCGACCCGGACCGACCACTCCGTCTCGTTGGCGATCGTCAGCGGGAAGGTGCCGTTGCTGCCGGCCAGGTTGACCTTGATCTCCTTGCGCAGCCCGCGATCCACCTTGGCGTTGACCAGTCGCACCTTGCCGAGTTGCTGGTTCGCGGAGCCACGCTCGATCGAGGTGAAGTACTTCGCCTCCTCCGGGTACCCGTTCCAGCTCGACGAGGCGGACCGCAGCAACGCCTGCGACATCACCTCGGGCAGTTGGCTCCCGTCGACGAGCAGTCCCTGCATCGTGCTGGTCGCGGCGGCGAGCTGCGAGATCGCCTGCAGTTGGGCCTCGGGCAGTACGCCGTTCGTCCTTGGCGCGGCCGGTCCCGTCGTCGCCTGCGGCTTCGGCGTGCTCGCCACGATCGTGCTGAGGTCGGCGGTCTTGAGCCACGGCAGCGACAGGCTGCCCGCGAGCGCTGCGGTGGCAGTGCCGTTCGGGTCCCAGCCGCGCGGCGGTACGGCGACCACCGAGGCAGTGGTCTTACCGGCGGCCGCGATCAAAGCGGTCACCGCCGCGAACCGTTGCCGGACCTGGAGCGGGCTGTCCGCGGTTTCCGGGTCGGGGCCGCCGTGGGTGAGCGCGGAGTCGGCGATCACGGTCCGGACCGCGTGGTCGGGGCTGCCCGGCGTCAGTACGTCGTACACCGGGGTGCTGGTGAGGACCGGACGGGTGCGCGCGGACCAGGACGAGCTGCTGACCAGGTTCAGGTCCTCGAAGGTGGAGCCGGCGAAGCCGCCGGAGGCGCTGCCCAGGTACCGGCTCGCGGCGCCGCCGCCCTCGAGCCAGAGGCCGTTCGTGAACGAGGTGGCGAGCTCACCGCCGGAGCGCTCGGTCTTGGTCCGGGCCTGCCCGACGAGGTCCTTCAACGGGGCGCCCGCGTCCAGCAGCCCGGCGACGTCCGGATCGCCGTACGGCAGCAGCACGACCTGGTCGCCCTTGGCACGCAGGGTGTCGAACTCCTTCAGCCAGGCGACCGCGGTGGCCTGCCCGCTGCCGGGGGTGGTCTGGCCGTTCTGGCCGAGGATCACGTACCCCTTCGCCATCTGCCGGATCTCGTCGAGCACCGCCGGGTCGGCCAGCCAGGTGACCTTGTGCTGCTTGCCCAGGGCGAGCAGCCGGCCGAGCTCGCCCGTCCGGGTGAGGGCCGTGGCCAGCGCCTCGTTCGCGAAGTTCCGGCCGCCGAGCTGGGTCGGGCGGAAACGCAGCGGTATGACGAGGGCGGTGTTCACGGTGCGCTGCAACGGTTGCTTGCCGATCACCGGCATCAGCAGCCGCGCCCGGCCGGCCATCACCCGGCCGCCGTCCGGCAGCTCGCCGCGGAACGTGACGCCGACGACGTACACGCCGGTGTCCGGGTTGATCCGCCATTCCTTCCACGGCACCGTGAGCGAGAAATTGACGGTCTGCTTCGGTGCGAGCGGCTGGTCGAACGGCTGGAAGGTCTGGCTGTCGTTGGTCAGGTTGCTGCAGCTGTCCCGCTTGTCCATCGGGAGGTTCTGCTCGGTCGGGATCGCCTCCAGCGCGGAGGTGCTCGCCAGCCGGGTCCGGTCGATACAGGCCAGCGCCTGCGGGGCGTCGAAGGTGACCGAGCTGGTGTTCGTCACCCGGCCCTTGATCACCACCTGCTCGCCGGGCTTCGGCGCGACCGGGCCGAACGTGTCGATACTGACCTGGACGGCAGGCTCGTCGACCGGCTCCGCGTTGGCCGGAGCACTCAGAGTCACTGCCGAAGCAGCAACCAACAGTGAGGCACCCAGCACCACTGGGAGCCTCAGTCGCCGTCTGAACACGCCGTCACCGTAACCTAGTTCCCCGTGTCACCCTTTGCCGACCAGTCAGCCTCCGCCGGATCGTTGTCCGGCGTCCAGCGGCGCGCCGTCCAGGCCCTGCTGGAACTCGCTCCCGTCGTCGACGAACTGGGCGCCAGGTTCGCCGGCGCCGGCCACGAGATCGCCCTGGTCGGCGGTCCTGTACGGGACATTCTCCTCGGTCGGGGGAGCAAAGATCTGGACTTCACCACGTCAGCGCACCCCGATGTGATCGAGCGGTTGCTGTCCGGCTGGGCGGACCACGTCTGGGACATCGGCAAGGCGTTCGGCACCATCGGCTGTCGCAAGGGCGATTGGGTCCTCGAGGTCACGACGTACAGGTCCGAGACCTACGATCCCACCTCGCGCAAACCGGAGGTGGCCTACGGCGACAGCCTGGAGGGCGACCTGGCCCGCCGGGACTTCGCGATGAACGCGATGGCGGTCCGGCTGCCGTCGCGGCAGTTCGTCGACCCGTACGGCGGCATCGAGGACGTCGCGAACAAGCGGATCCGGACCCCCGGTACGCCGGAGGACTCGTTCAGTGACGACCCGCTGCGGATGATGCGGGCGGCCCGGTTCGCGGCGCAGCTCGGCTTCACGCCGGACCCGGCCGTCGTACAGGCGATGAAGGCGATGGCGGACCGGATCACGATCGTGTCCGCCGAGCGGGTCCGCGACGAGCTGGAGAAGCTGATCTGCGCCGACCACCCGCGGATCGGCCTCGACCTGCTGGTCTCCACCGGGCTGGCCAAGCACGTGCTGCCGGAGCTGCCGGCCCTGCTGGACACGGCCGACGAGCACCAGCGGCACAAGGATGTGTACCAGCACTCGCTCACCGTCCTCGATCAGGCCATCGATCTGGAGCCCCGTCTATCTGTTCCGACGCCGGATTTCGTCGTTCGGTTCGCCGCATTGATCCACGACATCGGGAAACCGAAGACCCGCCGGTTCGAGGACGGCGGGAAGGTGACGTTCCACCACCACGACGTCAAGGGCGCGAAGATGGCCCGGAAGCGGATGAAGGCGCTGCGGTTCAGCAACGAGCAGATCGACCAGGTCAGCAAGCTGATCGAGCTGCACCTGCGCTTCCACGGGTACGGCGAGGGCGAGTGGACCGACTCCGCCGTCCGCCGGTACGTCCGCGACGCCGGCGACCAGCTGGAGCGCCTGCACGTCCTCACCCGCGCCGACTGCACCACCCGCAACCGCCGCAAGGCCGAGTCCCTGCGGGCCGCGTACGACGACCTCGAGGCCCGCATCGACCGCCTCAAGGAGCAGGAGGAACTCGACGCCCTCCGCCCCGACCTCGACGGCAACCAGATCATGCAGATCCTCGGCATCCCGCCCGGCCGCGAGGTCGGCGAGGCCTACAAGTTCCTGATGAACCTCCGCCTCGACGAAGGCCCCCTCGGCGAGGACCGCGCCCGCGAAAAACTCCTCGACTGGTGGGCCAACCGCCCCTAGATCGGCTGGCTGGGGACGGCTGCGTAGGCGGTTGCGATTGTGGTGGCGGACTCGAGGTGGGGTTGGTAGGTCACCTCGTTGATCGACGCGACCGGTAGGGCCGGGTCGATGGAGTTGGTGAGGTAGGCGGCGTCGTAGGTGGCCAGGTCAGCGAGCGGGACCGGTTCGGTGGTGTAGGTCGGCAGGCCCGCCTGAAGGGTCTGCTGGCGGATACCGGGCAGGACAGGCGCTGACGGGAAGGTCAGCTGCGGGCCGCGGGCGAAGCAGATGTTCCAGATGGAGGCTTCGGAGATGTGGCCGGTGGCGGTGTGGAAGAGTGCGTCGTCGTAGCCCTGGGCCTTCGCCTGGCGGGCGTAGTAGGTGAGGTCGAACGTGCCGGTGTGTTTGAGGTGCGGGACGGCGCGGTCGTGCTGGAACGTGCGGAGGCGCACCGGCCGGGTCGTGGGCGCGATGGGCGGGCCGACGCGGGTGAGCAGGTGGACGTCGTCGGTCGCGAACACGTTGACGCGGATCGACAGGTCGCCGGAGGCCGCCTCGTCGAGGGCGGCGCGCAGGTCGTCGCGGACGCGGCCGGCGGCGAGCGGGCGGTCGAAGAGCTCGCGGGTGCTGCGGTCCAGGCGTTCGAAGTGCAGGTCGAGGCCGTCCACCCGGCCGTCGCGGACCTGCAGCGAGGTGAAGTGCCCGAAGCTGGTTGCGCGCAGCAACATCGGGTCGACCATCGGCAACCGGACACCGTCCAGCAACAGGAACTCGTTCACGGGACACTAGTCTCCAGCTGTGGACGTGTGGAGTGTCATCGGGTGGGGCGGGTCGGCGCTCGTCGTGGTGTCGTTGCTGCAGACCCGGATCCTGCGGCTGCGGATGCTGAACCTGGTCGGCTGCGTGATCCTGGTCGCGTTCAACGCGGTGGTCGGCGTCTGGCCGATGGTCGGGATGAACGCGGTCCTCGCGGTCATCAACGTCGTACATCTGTGGCGGCTGCTCCGGCACCGGCACGACGAGGCGGAGTACGAGGTGCTCCCGGTGAACGCCGGCGACGCGTACCTCGGGTTCGTCCTGGAACGGCACCGGAAGGACATCAGCCGGTTCAACCCGGGATTCACCGCCGGGTCGAGCCCGTATGCGTTCCTGGTCCAGCACGGGGACCGGACCGTCGGCGTGGTCCTCGCGCACGACGCCGGCACGGGGCGCGCGCAGATCGACCTCGACTACGTGGTTCCGAAGTACCGCGACTTCACGCCGGGCGAGTTCGTGTACCGGCGCAGTGACGTGTTCACCGAGCAGGGGTTCCGGCAGGTGATCGCGCCGCCGCGGATGCGCGATTCCTCGACGTACCTGAAGAACCTCGGCTTCCGGCGCGACGGCGACGACCTGGTGCTGAACCTCTGAAGATCGGTCAGGCGCCGAAGAGCTTCCAGTTGCCTTCGCTGATCACTTCGACGCTGCCGTCGACGACCTTGATCGCGGTGTCGTCGTCGATCGCGTACGTCGGCACCGGGATGCCGGACGCCCACTTCCCGATGTTCTCCGGGGTGGTGTCCTCCATGTCGGGATGCCCGAGATGCGGGTACAGCGTGAAATCCACCAGCCCGAGCGCCCGTTCGGCACCCTGTCCCATGTCGCTGCCCGGCGGCACGAACTGCAGATCGAACTCGGCGTCGCAGTTGTACGGCGTGACGACGATGCTCCCCGCGCTGACCCCGACGTACACCGAGGTCAGCGACGGCAGGAGTTCCGCCAGACCGGACTGCCGCATCCAGTGCGTCAGGTACAGCACGTCCCCGCCCCACACGAGCAGCGCGTCAGCCTCCTGGACGGCAGGGACCCAGCTCTCCTCCCGGATCGTCGGCAACGCGGTGAGCTCCAGCACGCCCAACGACTTCCATCCGAGCTCACACAACGGCCCCCGGGCATTCCCCGAGATCGCCTTCCACGCCTGTCCGCCACCACCCGGGAACGGATAGATCCCGGTCGGCACGAACAGCGCGCTGGCCTCCGAGATCGGCTTACCGAGCAGCTCGACAAGCGCGTCGGAGATGCTCTGGTTTCTGATCCCGGAGGACGTGAGCAGGAACTTCATCACGACTGACACCCACTATCGAGTAGTTGCTCAGCGGTAGACGCGCAGATCCGCCAGGCTCCACCAGCTCCCGGCGCTGCCGGTCTGCGTGATGCGAATGTACCGCGCGTGCGTCGTCGGCAGCGCGATCGTCGTCAACTGGCTGCTCGACGTGCCACTGGCCACGGTCCGCCAACCACTTCCATCGTTGCTCACGGCAACATCAAAACCGCGCGCCTGGTCGCCGACGTTCCCGCCGCTGTCGAGCGCGACCTGACGGAACGTCTGCGGCGTCCCGAGATCCACCTGCACCCACTGCCCAGGCGTCTGCGCTGCCTTGCTCTGCCACACCGTCGACCCGTCACCGTCGATGAGCGCTCCCGCATCGGCCGCGTTCACACTCGCCGTCGCGCTCCGCACGGTCAGCTCCTGCGGTACGTCGGTACGCACCCGACCCCAGGTGTACGTCGCGATCGCGCCACCGGGCAGTTCGTACTCGAACGACTGGCCACCCACGGCAACCGCGAACGTCCGCGGATCGTCGTTCTCGTTGTGCACGAGGAGCGCCGTCGTACCGTCCGGGTTGCGGAACGCGGCCGACATCAGCTGCCCGTTCCATCCCGTCGTCCCGTACGACGTACTCCCGATCCGCACCGCGCCCGGCTTCACGAACTTCGACAGGTGGCCGATCGTGTAGTACTCCGCATCGGTCGTGACGGTCCCGTCCGGCTGCAGCGTGACGAGCCCGGTGCACGTGTCGCAGCCGCCGAGGTGCGGGCCGCCGGTGGAGTCGAGCGCGATGTTCCAGTTGACGACCGATTTCGCCCAGTTCCGCGTCGTACCGAGCATCAACGTCCGGGCGTGCCAGGTGAGCGTGCCGCGGAAGATCTGCGGCGGGGTGTCGTTCGGCCCGTGCGAGCCGGAGCACTCGGTGAACCAGATCCCCTTCGACGGGAACGCGTTGTGCAGGTCGGTCTGCTTGGACGGATCGCCGGAGTAGCAGTGGTACGCCGTACCCGCGATCCACTGGGCGGCCGGCGACCGGAGCAGCTTATACGGGTAGTCGGTCTCCGGGTCCTCGCCGGGAGGGGTGGACGCGATGTCGCCGGGATGCGTCGTCCAGTTGTGGTCGTAGCCGAGGATCTTGGTCCGCAGGCTGACCTTCTGGAGCAGCGGCCCGAGCGCGGTGATGACCGCGGCCTCCTGGCGGACCGGCATGTCGGTGCCCGGGTACCCGCTGGGCTTGCGGTTCTGCGGCTCGTTCTGGATCGAGAGGTAGTCGACGGGTACGCCGGCCTTCGCGTACGCCTGCACGAACTTCACCAGGTAGCGCGCGTACGCGTCGTACACCTTCGGGTCGTCCTGCAACCGGCCGCCGACGAGTGAGCCGCCGGTCTTCATCCAGGCCGGCGGACTCCACGGCGTCGCCATCACCTCGAGCTGAGGATTGAGTTGCTTGGCGCGGCGGAGCAGCGGCAGTACCTGCTGCTCGTCGTGCGCGATGCTGAAGTGCTTCAGGCCGAAGTCGGTCTGCCCGGCCGGTACGTCGTCGTACGTGTAGTGCTCGCTCGCCGCGGTGAAGTCGGACGAGCCGACCGGCTGCCGCAGGAAGCTGACGCCGATGCCCTGCGTCGGATCGAACAGCTTCCGCATCGTCTGCTCGCGGTCAGCGGGACTCAACCGGTACAGCACGGCCGCGGCCGAGTCGGTCAGCGCGGCACCGAAGCCGTCCATGGTCTGGTACGTCGTTCGCGGGTCGACCGTGATCGTGGTCCGGTCGCTCGCGCCGTCGTGGAACGAAACGGGCGCGCGCTCGTGCAGCAGCTCGGCGCGGTCCGGGGTGGTGACCCAGACGCTGACCTGGGTGGTCGCGGGATGGGCCTGGGCGGGACCGGTGAGTGACGCCGCAGCGAGAGCAAGGGCGACGCCGAAGGCTGGTGTTCTCATCGCACTCCTCCGGAGGATGAAACAAACGGCCTCAGGAAACGTCCGCAAACGAGCACTGTCAACCTCTGGGAGCGGTGTTCTAGAGTGCTGAGCGTGAAACAAGGCGATGTAACAAATGCCGCGCGCTAGAGCGTCGATGCGCGAGGTCGCGACCGCGGCCGGCGTATCGCTGGCGACCGTGTCCCGGGTGGTCAACCAGCTCAGCGGCGTGACACCGGAGACCCGGCGGCTGGTGGAGCAGACGATCGAGGAGCTCGGGCTGCCCGCGCCCGTGCCCCGGGGCGGTACGCCGAAGCCGGTCGAGGGCGCCGTCTACGTTCGTTGCCCGTACGTGCTCACCGACTACTTCGGCCTGATCGTCTCGTCGATCGCGGAGACGCTGGACCGGCACGGTCGGCAGGTGATCCTGAACGCCGGCGAAGCCGCCCAGCACGAACCTGTCCTGACACAGCTGGCGTCCCGGCGGGGTATCGGAGGTGCGATTCTGATCCTCCCGCCGGAGCCGAGCGAGGACCTGGTCCGGCTGAGCTCGCGGCGCTTCCCGTTCGTGGTCGTCGATCCGCGGACCGCGCTCCCGCCCGACATCCCGTCCGTCTCCGCCGCGCACCACTCCGGCGCCCGCCAGTTGACCGCGCACCTGACCGGGCTGGGCCACCGACGGATCGGCGTGATCGCCGGTCCCCGCGAGTGGCTGGCCGCCGATGCCCGCCTCAGCGGGCATTCCGCGGCACTGGCCGACGCCGGCATCCTCCCCGACCCGGCCCTCGTCCGCCACGACCAGCCCACCACTCAGCACGGCTACCGGGCGGCTCGCGAACTCCTGGCCCTCGCCCCGCGCCCCACCGCCCTGGTCGCCTTCAACGACAAGGCAGCCGTCGGTGCTCTCCAAGCCGCCACCGAACTGGGCTTGACCGTCCCGGACGACCTCTCGGTCACCGGCTTCGACGACCTCGACCTGAGCCGCGCGACCACACCTCCGCTGACGACGGTCCGCCAGCCCCTTCAGGAAATGGGCCGAATGGCCGTCAGCCTCCTGACCCGGCTCCTGGACCGCCACGAGCTGGAGGCACGGCACGTGGAGCTGGCTGTCGACCTCGTTGTCCGCGGATCCACGGCCCGCCGGCCTTAGCGCACGCGGAGGCGGGCAGCGCGGGCGCGGAGGTAGCGCTGCTCGGACGTGTTCGTGGTGACCTTGGCGGCTGCCAGGTACGCGTCGGCGGAAGCTGCCTGATCCCCGCGGAGCTCGAGCAGATGCGCGCGGACGGCGTGATACCGATGCCCGCGGGTCACGCGTGCGTCGTCCGAGAGTGTGTCGAGCAGTGCCAGGCCGGCGTCGGGGCCGTGCACCATCGCCGTCGCGACGGCGCGGTTCAGCCGGACGACCGGACCGCCCAGCATCGGTTCCAGCAAGTTGTACAGGGCAAGAATCTGCCGCCAGTCGGTGTCGGCGGCCGTGCTCGCCTCGCTGTGCACAGCCGCGATCGCGGCCTGGAGCTGGTACGGCCCGAGCGCCGTCGTGCGCATCGCCAGCGTGATCAGCTCGGTCCCCTCGTCGATCGCGGCACGGTCCCAGCGGGAGCGGTTCTGCTCGTTGAGGGGGACGAGCACGCCGGCGGCCGTCGTACGGGCGGAGCGGCGGGCGTCGGTCAGCAGCATCAACGCCAGCAGACCGGCGACCTCCCCGTCGCCGGGCAGCAGTTCGTGCAGCATCCGGGTCAGCCGGATCGCCTCGCGGGCCAGCTCGGCCCGCGCCAGCTCATCACCCGCCGTACTGGTGTAGCCCTCGTTGAAGATCAGGTACAGGACCTGGAGTACGGCGGCCAGCCGCTCGGCATGCTCGGCCGGCGGGTGGAACGGCTGTCCGCGCAGCTTCTGCTTGGCGCGGCTGATCCGCTGCCCGATCGTCGCCTCCGGGGTCAGCAACGCCGCGGCGATCTCGCCGGTGGTCAGGCCGCCGACCGCACGGAGCGTCAGCGGGATCTGCGATGCGACGGGAAGGTCCGGATGGCAGCACAGGAACAGGACGGCCAGCGAGTCGTCGGTCCCGCTGACCGGCGCCGGTACGACGTCCGGCGTCCGGACGACGTCCTCCCGGCGCCGGCGAGACTCCTCGTTGCGCAGCAGGTCGATCAACCGCCGCGAGGCGACCCGGATGAGCCAGGTGCGGGGCTCCTCCGGGACGCCTTGCGTGGGCCACTGCTGGGCCGCGACCAGGAGCGCCTCCTGAACCGCGTCCTCGCAGGTCTCGAAGTGCCCGTACCGGCGGACGAGCGCGCCGAGCACCTGCGGGGTGAGGCCGCGCCACAACTCGTCCATCGTCAGCTGTCCGGCCGAAGGTCTTCCGCGCCCGCCATGATCGGCCGAACCTCGACGGTGTCGCCGACCGCGTCGACGATCCGGGCCGCGATCGCCATCACCCGGTCGTGGCTGTCGCAGTCCACGATCGCGAAGCTGGCCAGGACTTCCTTCGACTCCGCGAACGGTCCTTCGCTCGCGATCGGCCCGGCGGCGGTACGCCGTACCGTGCGGCTGAGTGCGGGATGCGCGAGCCCTTCGGTGCCGAGCAGCTCCCCGGTGGCGGTGAGCTCCGCCGCCAGGTCCTCGTAGAACTTGCACATCGCGAGGAACTCCGGGCTCTTCACGTCCGCCGTGTCCCAGCCCGACTGGTCGCCGTAGGCAAGCAGCAGGTACTTCATCGGTGCCTCCTCCTCAGGCCGCGGTGCGGACCATCGTCGCGTGGTACCCGCCACCCGGGTACACCCAGTCTCCGGCGAGCCGGTCCCCGTCGCCGGAGAAGCTGCCCTTGAAGTACCCCGGTGAGCCCTTGAATCCGCCCCAGATCGTGAGCTCGTCACCGTCGAGCTCGTAGACGTAGTCGAGCGTGTTGCCGTCCGCGTCGTACACCCGGGACTTCACCTCGGTGCCGCGCTCGCCGCCGAACGGGTGCTCGTAACCGATGATCTCGGTCATCCGGACCTGGTGGCCGTCGTGCTCGAGCACCCCGTGCTGGACCAGGAAGTGCCCGCCGTCCATCCATTCGAAGCTCGTGGTGCCGGTCGCGCCGCCGGTGATGTTCCAGGTGCCGACCAGGCGGCCGAGGTGTTGCAGTTCGTTCGGCATGTTCGTCGTCCTCTCTCGGTTTTCCTGCTTGTTGCTGCTACCTCGAAGCCGGCCGGCGGGTTTCGACAGCTGTGCTTTGTCCAGATTTGAACCCGAGCCAGTGCGCGAAACGGCTCGGTTGTGGCAAGTTTTGGGCATGAACCTTCGGATTGGCATTGCCGGGATCGCCATCGAGTCCAGTACGTTCTCGCCGCACCGGGCCGGGCTGGCGGACTTCGACGTCCGGCGCGGGGATCGGCTGCTGGAGCGGTACACCGACTTCCTCGGCAAGGACTGGGCGCAGGGGATCGAGTGGGTGCCGCTGCTGCACGCGCGCTCACTGCCCGGCGGCGCGGTGCTGCCGGAGGTGTACGACGATCTGTCCGCGGAGATCATCAGCCGGCTCCGGGACGCCGGTGAGCTGGACGGGTTCTTCTTCGACATCCACGGCGCGATGAGCGTCGTCGGGCGGCAGGACGCGGAGGCGGACCTGGCCACCCGGATCCGGGACGTGCTCGGTCCCGACGTCCTCGTGTCCGCCTCGATGGACCTGCACGGCAACGTGTCCCGCGCGCTCGGTACGGCGGTCGACCTGATCACCTGCTACCGGATGGCCCCGCACGAGGACGCGTTCGAGAGCCGCGAGCGCGCGCTGCGCAACCTGGTCGAGCGGCTGCGGTCGGGTGCGGGCAAGCCGGGCAAGGCGTGGATCCAGGTCCCGGTGCTGCTGCCAGGGGAGAAGACGTCGACCCGGCTCGAGCCGGCCAAGTCCATCTACGCGCGGGTCGCCGAGATCGCGGATGAGCCCGGCGTGCTCGACGCCGCGGTCTGGGTCGGGTACGCGTGGGCCGACGAGCCG
>NZ_DASRVN010000177.1:0-20732 GCF_035655035.1 Kribbella sp.
CGGTTCTGCTCCCGCACCAGTTGCCCGTACGGGATCTCGTGAGTCGCCTGCGGCTCCCGCACCGCGAACGGGAAGCACAGCTTCAGCGCCTTCAACCGCTCGCGCCAGTCCACCGTGACGCGTACTTCGACCGCGTCGGACTCCGCGTCCAGGACGAACTCCTCGACCAGCCGCGACTCGCCGTACGCCGATTCCACCCGGATCAGCTGCCGCACCGGGCCGTCCGCGAGCCGCCGCACGCGCCGTACCGTGAACGCGTCCACGGTCTTCCACAGCGACCGTACGCCGTGACTCCAGGTGTCGGTGTCGTCGTCGATCACCTGCGCGTGCGGGACACCGGAGGCCAGCAGGTTGCGCCCGCCCGCGGTCGACAGCGACCGGAGCCAGCCGGTCGCCGGGTCGAGCTCCGCGTGCACCACGCCGTTGTCCAGGACCAGTCGCTCGTCGGCAGGCCCGCCGAGGTGGTACGACGACGCGTCGCCCGGCCGCATCGTGAACAACTGGTACCCCAGCGGTGGCACGGTGGCGATGAAAGCGACCCGGCGCCGCCCGTTCGCGGTCGCCGCCGATCGGATTTCCTGGACGTCGAGCACCGGGCCGTCGAGGCCCTCCCGGAGCTCGATCGCACCCCGCAGCGGTGCCGGGTATCCGAGCTCGAGCTCCACCGTGGTGGTGACCGGCCAGGCGTGCGGGTTGAAGACCGCGACCGGCACCATCGCAGTCTCCGCGGGGATGTCGATCTGCAGCGCGATCGACTGGATCGAGCGGTTCGCCAGCCGGGCGGCGATCGCCTTGGCCGCACCGAGCTGATCGCGGGCGTCGTCGTACGCCGGCTCGATCGCGGTGCCGGCGGCGATGTCGTGGAACTGGTTGAACAGCACCTGCTTCCAGGCGTGCGCGAGGTCAGCGGTCGCGTCGGGCATGCCGCTGACGGTCGCCGCGATCGTGGACCACTTCTCCGCCGCGAGCAGCGCCTGCTCGGCCAGCCGGTTCTGCCGCTTGATCCCGGAGTGCGCGGCGTAGCAGCCGATCGCGTGCGGCTGCAGCTCGGTGGGGTGGACCGGGATCCCGTCGAAGGCCCGGGCCTCGTCGAAGAACCGGCGCATCGAGGACGGGAACATCGCCGGATACAGGTCGCGCTCGGCGAGCTGCTTGATCGACTCGATGTTCTCGATCGTCGGACCGCCTCCGTGGTTGCCGACGCCGTAGCAGACCATCAGCGGTTCGGTTGTCACCGGCAACTGTTGCAGGGCCTTGGTCACGTGGCCGGAGATCTCGCCGCCGGGCGAGCAGTACTCGTGCGGGATCCGGTACGCGAGCACCCGGGAGCCGTCGGCCGACTCCCACCAGAACTTCTGGCCGGGCAGCTCCCGCTCGTGCGCCTGCGGCCGGAGGAAGGCATACGAATCCAGCCGTGCCTTGCTCAGCAGTTGCGGCAGCGTGGCGTTGTGCCCGAACGGGTCGACGTTGCACCCGACGGTCGCGATCACGCCCAGGTGCTCGGCGAGCCAGTGCTGCGAGTAGAGCGCGTGCCGGACGAACGCCTCCCCGCCCGGGATGTTGCAGTCCGGCTCCACCCACCAGCCGCCGACGATCTCGAAGCGTCCTTCGGCGACCCGCTTGCGGATCCGCTCGAACAGACCGGGGTCGTGCTCGGCGATCCAGCTGAAGTACGCGACCGAGTCCGCGGTGAAGACGTAGTCGGGGTACTCCTCCATCCGGTCCAGCGCCGATCGGAACGTCGCTCGCACCTCCTGATAACCCTCCTGCCACTGCCAGAGCCAGACGGCGTCGATGTGTGCGTTGCCGATCATGTGCAGCGGGCCTCTCATGGCTGCTCCTCGAGTTCGGACGCCCAGCGGTCGACGAGTTCGCTGACCAGATGAAGGGCGAGGACGTGCATCTCCTGGATCCGGGCGGTCTCCTCCGCCGGTACGACGACCGCGAGGTCGGCAGCGGCCGCGAGCTCCTGGCCGCGGACCGAGGTGAACGCGACCGAGCAGGCTCCGTTGGCCCGGGCCGCCGCGAGGCCCTTGACCACGGTCGGCGACGTCCCGGACGTGCTGAATCCGACGACCATGTCCGACGGGCCGGCCAGCGCGCTCACCTGCCGGGCGAACACGTCGTCGTAGGCGTAGTCGTTCGCGATGCAGCTGATCACCGCGGCGTCGCCGATCAACGCGACCGCCGGCAGCGGCCGCCGCTCCCGCAGGTACCGGCCGATCAACTCGCCTGCGAGATGCTGCGCATCGGCCGCGGAGCCGCCGTTGCCGAACGTGTACAGCACGCCGCCGGCCGCGAGCCGGCGGATGAGCTCGTCGGCAACGGCCTGGACCTGAGGGAGCTGCGCCCGCATCGCGGCCGCCACCTCCGAGTGCCGATCCAGCTGGCCGTCGAGCAGTCCCTGGAGCTGAGTGGTCATGACTCTTCCCGTCGCTCGTAGGCGATCGCTGCGGCACCGAGCACGCCGACCGCATCACCGTGCCTGCTGAGTACGACGTCACACGCCCGCGCGGCGGGGGGCATCGCCTGCCGCAACGCCGCCTCGCGCACCGGCTCGAGCAGTTGGGCGCCGGACCGGGTGACGCCGCCGCCGAGCACCACCAGGTCGGGCTCGCTGACGTTGATCAGTACGGCGACCATCCGGCCGAGCATCGCTGTCGTCTCGTCCCAGACCGCGCGCGCGACCGGATCGCCCGCGCGCGCGTGGTCGGCGACGTCCTTCGCGGTGACGACCAGGCCCGAGAGCGTCGAGTCCGCCGCGGCAGCTGCCTCGGTGGCGCGGCGCGCGATCGACGTACCGGAGACGTAGGCCTCCGCGCAGCCGCGGGCACCGCAGCCGCATCGGCGACCCTGCCAGTCGATCACCACGTGCCCCAGCTCACCGCCCTGCCGCGCGGCGCCGCGGAACAGCTTGCCGTCAGCAACGATGCCTCCTCCGAAGCCGGTCGACACCGTCAGGTAGACGAGGTTCTGGACGTCCCAGCCACCCCAGCGGTACTCGCCGAGGGCCGCGGCGGTGGCGTCGTTCTCCACGTACGTCGGGAGACCGAACCGCTCGGCGACCAGCTGACCGAGCGGCACCGAGTCCCAGCCAGGCAGCCCCGGTGGCCCGAGGATGATGCCGGTCTCCGGATCGAGTGGGCCGCCGCAGCCGACCCCAATGGCGGCGAACGGTCTGCCGTTGGAAACGGGAGGCCTGTCCAGCGGCAGTCCGGCCTCGGCCGCCGCCTGCTCGCCGAGATCGAGCAGCCGCTTGACGACCGCGGCCGGCCCCTCGGCGACCGCGGTCTCGGTGCGGCAGAACGACTGCACGGTCCCGTCGCGGGTGACGACGCCGGCGGCCAGTTTGGTGCCGCCGACGTCGAGGGCGAGGACAGGCTGCTGAGAGGTCACGCTCAGCCCTTCTGCGCGGTCGTGGCCACGCCGTCGAGGATGTAGCGCTGGCCGAAGGCGAACAGGACGATCATCGGCAGTACGGCGAGGACACTCGCGGCCACCGCGATCTCCCACTCGTAGTGCCCGGACAGGGCGAACGCGTCGATGATCTGCTTCAGGCCGCGCGGCATCGTGAAGTAGTCCGGTGTCTGCAGATAGATCAGCGGTTTCATCAGGTCGGACCAGCTCGCCTTGAACTCGAAGACGAACACGATTACCAGGGCCGGCTTGCAGAGCGGGAACGCGATCCGCCGGAACAGGCCGAAGTACCCGCAACCGTCGACGCGGGCCGCCTCGAACAGCTCCCGCGGGATGCCCAGGAAGAACTGCCGGAGCAGGAAGACGTAGAACGCGGAACCGAACAGGTTCTGCGCCCAGAGCGGGATCTGGGTGTCGACCATGCCCAGCTTGTTCCAGATCAGGTAGACCGGGATCATCGTCACCGCGCCGGGCAGCATCATCGTCGACAGCAGGACGCCGAACAGGATGTTGCGCCCCCGGAACCGGAAGTACGCGAACCCGAACGCGACCAGGGCGCTGGACAGCGTGACGGTCGCGGCGGCCATGAATCCGACGGTCAGCGAGTTCGTCAGCCAGCGCAGCGCCGGCCCGGCGTCCCAGACCTTGACGTAGTTCGACGGCTGGAAGATCTCCGGGATCAGCCGGTTGTCGAAGACCTGCGAGCGCGGCTTCAGCGAGGCGGACACCAGCCACACCAGCGGATAGACGAACGCGAGTGTCGCGAGCGTGAGGAGCACGTAGAACGGCAGCCGCCGCCACGGAATCGTCATCAGCGCTCCCCGTGGTAGTACACGTAGCGGTTGCCGATCCGGACCTGGACGAACGTGATCAGCATGATGATCACGAACAGCAGCCAGGCCATCGCCGAGGCGAAGCCCATCTTGAAGAACTGGAACGCGTTCTGGAACAGGTAGACCATGTAGACCAGCGACTCGTCCGAGGCGGTCGCCTTCTGCTGCGGCCCGTAGAACATCGTGTAGGCCTGGTCGAACATCTGCATCGCGGCGATCGTGTGGGTGATGACCGTGAAGAACAGCGCTCCGGAGATCATCGGCACCGTGATCCGGAAGAACCGCGTGACCGGACCGGCGCCGTCCAGCTCGGCCGCCTCGTACAGCTGCTTCGGAACGCCGTTCAACGCGGCCAGGTAGATGATCACGGTGCCGCCGACGGTCCACAGGCTGACGATCGCGAGCGAGGGCTTCAGCCAGTTCGGATCGGCGGTCCAGTTCGGCCCGTTGATGCCGAACCAGCCAAGCACCTTGTTGATCAGGCCTTGCTGTCCGTTCAGCAGCAGGAGGAACATCGCCGCGGCCGCGACCGCGGGCGTCATCTCGGGCAGGTAGAAGGCGGTCCGGAAGAAGCCGCCGGCCTTGCCCACGCGTTGCAGCATCATCGCCAAGGCCAGCGCGAAGATCGTGCCGAGCGGCACGAACATGGCGGCGTACACGAAGGTGTTGCTGAGTGACTTGAGAACGCGGGGATCGTTGAACAGCTCGCGGTAGTTGTCCAGGCCGACGGCGTGCGGCGGCTGGATCATCTGATAGTCGGTGAAGGACAGCACCAGGCTGGCGATCATCGGGCCTGCGGTGAAGACCAGGAACCCGATCACCCATGGCGAGATGAACAGCCACCCGGCCCGGTCCTCCCGCTTCGCCAGCGGACTCCGCTTCGGCCGACTGGACCGGCCCGCGCCGCCGGTCTCAGACCGGCCGGCGGGCTGCGGACCGGGCACCCGGGCCGCCTTGCCCGTGGCCACCCGCGCCGATCCTGAGGTGTTGGTGGACGCCATGGTCAGCCCTGGCTGACCTTGTCGAACGCGGCCTTCGCATCGGACTGTGCCTGGTCGAGGGCGGCCTGTGGGGTGGCGGATCCGGCCAGGGCCTTGGCGACGGCGCTCTGCCAGGCGGCGTCGATCTCCGCGCCGGCCGGTGACGGGTTCAGCGGCTTCGCCGTCTCCAGGACGTCGTAGTAGTTCTTGATCGCCGCGTCGAATCCCGCGTCCCCGGTGAGCTTCAGGTACTGCGCCTTGATCTGGTCGTCGGCCACCTTGTTCCCGGTGAAGAGGCCGGTGAAGAAGGTCTTGTCCTTCGCCACCGTCTGCATGCGCGCCTCGGCGGCCTTGTGCCAGGTCTCCACCGAGGTCATCGTCTTCGCCCACTGGCATGCGGCCTCCGGCTTCTTCGCGCCCTTCGGGACCACCCAGGCGGAGCCGCCCAGCATGCTGATCGGCTTGCCCTGCCGGTCGGTGAACGGTGTCGACTGCAGCTGCAGCCCGTTGGCCCGGGAGTCCAGCAGGACGTTCAGGTACCAGTTCTCGATCGGGAACGCGGCCAGCTGGTCCTTGGTGAACTGGTTCTTCGCGCCGAAGAGGTCGAAGGTGTCCCGGAAGGTCTTGAAGTTCGACCAGCCGCCCTGGTCGTCGATCAGCTTGATCGTGTACTGCAGGGCCTCGACCGCCTTGGGATCGTTCAGGTTCGGGGCGCCGCCGGGTCTGACCAGCTCGGCGCCGTTCGCCATCGCCCAGAGCGGGAAGAACTCCGGCATCTTGGGGTCGAAGCCGATCCGCGCGGGCCTGCCGTTCTTCGCCTTGTAGAGCTTCTTGACGGTCTGCTCGAGCTTGTCCCAGTCGGTGGTCTGGATGTCGCCGACCGCGACGCCGGCGGACTTCAGCGCCGGGACGCTGATCAGGTTGGTCGAGACGCCGTAGAACTCGGGGATGCCGTAGGTCTTGTCCTTCAGCTTCACCTCGTTCATCGCGGCTTCGCGATACTGTGTGGTATCGATTCCACTGTTCTTGATGCAGTCGTCCAGCGGTTGGATCGCGCCCTTCGCGGCGTACGTGCCGACCAGCTTGCGGTCCATGTAGACGACGTCCGGCGGATTGCCGCTGGAGATCGCGGTGAGGAACTGCTGGGCGTCGAAGTCACCCTTGTTGTTCTTCACCGTGACCCCCGGGAAGGCCGTCTTGAAGGCGGTGATCCGGGACTGGGCGACCTCGTCCTCACCGCTGAAACCCATGATGTTCAGGGATCCGGTGGGAGTCGCGCCGGCCGAGGCCTGGTCGCTGCTCCCGGCGCCGGTGTCCTTCTTCCCGACGCCGGCGCAGGCGGTGAGAGCCAGCGCTCCGGCCGCGAGCACCACGGGAACGCGCAGGTGCTTCATGGGGTTGCTCCTAACGTCGACAGGGGACCGGCGGCGGAATGTGGCATCGATGCCACATTTCCGGATGGCAGGAACCGTAGAGGTGCTGCCGACGCGTCGTCAAGACGTCGGCGGCCGGCCTGTGGACAAGTCAGCGCGGCGCGGGACCGGTGGAACCGCGCACGATCAGCCGGGCGGGAACCTTGACCAGCCGGCGCCGCGACGGCAGCTCGCCGCGGATCCGGGCGATCAGCAGGCGGGCGCAACTGCGGCCCATCTCGACCGTGCCCTGGTCCACCGTGGTGAGCGCCGGCTGGACCAGCGACATCCACGGCACGTCGTCGTACGCCGCCAGGCTGAGCTGCCGCGGGATCTTCAGCCGCCGGTCCTGGACCTCGGCGAGGGCACCCTGCGCGAGCACGTTGTTCGCCGAGATGATCGCGGTCACCTCGTGGCCGCTCAGCAGCTTGCGGGTCGTCCGCCGGGCGGCCTCGGCGTCGAAACTCGTGAACGCGATCAGGTTCTCGTCCACGACCAGGTCGTTGTCCGCGTGCGCGGCCCGGAACCCGGCGAGCCGGCCGGCCCCGGTCGACCACTTCGTCTCGTCGATGAGCAGCCCGATCCGGGTATGGCCGAGCGCGATCAGGTGCTCGGTCAGCTCGCAGGCACCGGACTTGTTGTCGCTCAGAACGAGATCGCTGCCGGACCGGCCCAGCTCGCGGTCGGCACAGACCACGTGGACGCCGTTGTTCTGCAGCACCTGGGGGCACTTCGCGGTCACCGGGGTGACGATCACACCGGGAACCCGCATCGCCAGCAGCGTCTCCACGGCCTGCATCTCCTCCGCGGGATCACCGTTGTCGTTGACGAGCACCATCTGGTACTCCGCCGCCCGCAACTCCTCCTCGATGCCGGCGGCAAGGTCCGCGTAGAACGGGTTGCGCAGGTCCGAGATGAGGACCCCGATGGACGTGGACGTGCGGCTGCGCAGGTTGCGGGCGTTGTGGTCGGTCACGTACCCGATCCGCTCGGCGGCCGCCCGTACCCGGGCCCGTACGGCGGGAGAGGCGTACCCGCGCGTGTGCAACGCCCGTGACACCGTCGACGGCGAGACCCCGGCCTCACGCGCCACGTCCTGCACCGTTGGGCGACGTACCGGCGGCTGCGTCGGCTGTGACACAGCACGCGCCGCCTGCTGCCCCCGGGGACTCATAAACGCAGTCTAGATGTTCAGTCGCCCATCTCAGGAAAGGCGTACGTCGACGAACGCCTCGGCCAGCTGACCCAGATAGACCCCGTCCCGGGTGATCGCGGCCGCGATCGGCACCTGCCGGAGCGGCTCGGTCACCAGCGGCACCACCACGAACTCGCCGGCGCCGACCCGCCGGCACTCCCACCCAGCAGGCACGACCAGCTCAGCCGGCACGCTCACTCGTACAGTGAACGGCTGCCCGTTGACCGCGTTCACCCGGTACGGCGAGATCCGCACGGCGCCCCCGAACACCGGGTCCGTGGCCGGCAGCAACGCCCGATGAACCCGGGCCACCTCGGCACCGAGCCGCGTCAGCTCGTCGAGGTACTCCGGGCCGACCGTACGCGGGTCCCAGTGCCCCGAGATCATCAGCTCGGGCTGCGACCGCTGGTAGAGCGCAGCCGACGCCACGTAGTCCTCGGCGGCGAAGCCGTTGGCGTACTGGAAGTTCGGGATCTCCGGAGTACCGTCCGGCTGCCAGCTCCCGGTCTGCTGGTCGCCCGTGGCCAGCACGCGCCGCCCGTCGGCTTCGAACCCGATCGCCGACGCGTAGAGCGTGTGCCCGGGCAGGTCATGGATCGACAGCTCGTACTCGCGCCACCGGATCACGGCGCCGTTCGCGACGTGCTGTGCGCACGGGATCGGCTCGTACCACAGACACGGCAGGTCGTAGTCCGTCGGGTTCTCCAGAACGTCCGCCACCGGAGCGGCCGCCCAGACCTCCGTCTTGTGGACGTCGCGCATCAGGTTGAAGGCGGCGACGTGGTCGTCGTGGTAGTGCGTCGGGATCGCCACCTCGACACGTTCGATGCCGTAGTCCCGGTGCAGGGCGCGCAGGCTCGGCAGCCAGGGGCGTACTACGTGCCGTGGTCCGCCGGTCGGGATCCCGGTGGTCAGGTCGTAGCCGTAATCGATCAACAACGCCGTACCGGAGTCACTCAGCAGGACGTAGCTCCGGGACTCGCTGGTGCGGTTCATCAGCAGGTGTGGGCTCAGCTCGACGTACGGGTCCTCGAGCTTGTCGAGCAGGCCGCTCGGCGCCCCGAGCCGCACCTGGACGAGATCCTGCAGTGCTCTGCAGGTGGCCTGTACGGCGGTCGCCGGATCGTCCATCCGTACGCCGTGGCTGGGCAGCAGGGCCCGTGGCTGGTGGTCGAGCAGTTGGACGAGGGACGCCATGGTCATCGCGGCACCCTCGAGGCCGACGTACGACCACTGGAGCGCCGCGCCCGACCACACCTTTCCCGGGCTGTGGACGAGGTCACCGGTGAAGGCAAGATCGTCGATCAGATAGCTGACGCTGCCCGGCGTGTGACCCGGGGTCGGCACGGTCCGTACGGTCAGGTGGCCGATCTCGGACGTGCTGTAGTCCTTCATGACGCCGGCCACCGGCACCGCCTCGAGCAGCGAAAACCGGTCCGTGTGCAGATCGTAGTTGTTGACCAGGTTCCGTCGCTGCCAGTGATGGCCGACCCCGGCGATCAGCTCGGCCTCGTTCTCCGGCACCCAGATCCGGGCACCCGCGGCCGCCAGCAACGGCAGTCCTTCGACCTGGTCACGATGGTGATGCGTGACCAGTACGTCGGTGACCCGGTCCACGCCGTACGACGAGAGCCGGTCGAGCCAGCGCCCGCTGCCGGCGTCGATCGCGACGGCCGAGCGTGTCGCCGGATCGATGAGCAGGTACACCAGGCAGGTGTCCTCGAGGGTGTGCACGATCACGGCAGCACCCTAAGCGCAGGCGTGGAATCGATTCCACCGCCGCCGCGGGTCACCCGGCGGCGAGCGCCTCCTCGGCTGTGCCGTAGATCCGGAACTGGCCGCCGAGGCCGGTCACGGTGAGCGGGCGGTCGACCGGGCGTCCGACGCCGACCAGCGCCAGCGTGATGTCGTGCTCCCCGGCGAGGTTGCGGGCCTCGACCAGGTTGCCGAGGCCGGCGGAGCTGCAGAAGGTGACCGCGGACAGGTCGATCAGGACCAGCCGGGCCGGCGGCGCGACCGCGGCCCGGATCGCCTCGGCGGCGAACTCGGTGCTTGCGATGTCGATCTCACCGGACATCCGGACCAGCAGTACGCCAGGTTCCAGCTCCTCGGTCACGGCGTCGAACACGGTCCTGATCATCTCGCCGTCCTGCGGCTCTGGCTGGCTTGTCACGCCGGTATCTCCCCCGGGTAGCGCCATGAACGCCGGTCGGTCCTGGCGGGATGGAACTGCCCTGTTCTCACCGTATGCCCCAACGCGCGGGCGTCACAACGGGTCTCACGACGATGGAACCCGGAGCGTGACCCGCGCAGGACCCGAGGTGGTGGTAGACAAAGCATCATGGGCGTCCTCGACGGTAAGGCAGCGCTGGTCACCGGCGGTTCCCGGGGTATCGGTGCGGCGATCGTACGGCGGCTTGCCGCGGACGGCGCCGTGGTGACGTTCACGTACGCGAGCAGCGGATCCGCCGCGGATCAGGTGGTCGCCGACGTGAAGGCAGTCGGGGGCCGGGCGGTCGCCGTACGGGCGGACCAGGCCGACCTGTCCGCGATCGACGGGGTGTTCGAGCGCGCCGCCGAACCGACCGGCGTACTCGACATCTTCGTCTGCAACGCCGCGCGGTCGATGGTGAAACCGATCGCGGACGTCACGGTCGACGACTACGACCAGCTCTTCGCGACGAACGTGAAAGGCCCGTACTTCGCGATCCAGCGCGCGGGCCAGGTGCTGGCCGACGGCGGCCGGATCGTCGCGCTGTCGACGCTGAACACGGTGATGCCGGGCCCGGGAATCTCGCTGTACGCCGCGAGCAAGGCCGCCGTCGAGCAGTTCGTGAAGATCGCGGCCCGGGAGTACGGCCCGCGCGCGATCACCGTCAACAGCGTGTCGCCGGGCGCGACCGACACCGACATGTTCCACGACCACAACCCGCCCGAGGCCGAGCAGTTGCTGGTCGGGATCACCGCGCTCGGGCGGATGGGCGAGCCGGCCGAGGTCGCCGACGTGGTGGGGTTCCTGGCCGGCCCGGACTCCCGCTGGATCACCGGGCAGAACCTGCGTGCGACCGGAGGGATGCTGGTCTGAGTACGAAGCAACTGCTCGCCGAAGTCGACGCGGCCGCCGACCCGGCGGCAGCGGTGCTACTGGCGCGCTACTTCAAGCTGGGACCGGGCGAGTACGGTCACGGCGATCGGATGATCGGCGTCAAACTCACCACGATCCGCGGCATCCTCAAGCCGTACCTACGCGCCGGCCTGCCGCTGGCCGACCTCGAGCAAGCGCTCACGAGTCCGATCCACGAGCACCGCCTGACGATCCTGTGCCTGCTGGCGGATCGGGCGACACAAGCGCTCAAGCCCCGTACGGCGAACCCGGCCGAACTGCGGGCGCTGTACGAGATCTACCTGCGCAGTACGGCGTACATCAACAACTGGGACCTGGTCGACTGCAGCGCCCCGCAGGTCGTCGGTGGCTACCTGCTCGACAAGCCCCGCGACCCGCTGTACGTGTTGGTCCGCTCGAAGTCCCTGTGGGAACGGCGGATCGCGCTGGTCGCCACGCAGTACCTGATCAACCAGGGCCAGACCGCCGACACCTACAAGCTGTCCGCCGAGGTGCTCGGCGACCGGGAGGACCTGATCCACAAGGCGTCCGGCTGGATGCTCCGCGAGGCCGGCAAGCGTGTGGACGAGGCCGAGCTGCGCGCGTTCCTCGACCGGTACGCCGGCCGGATGCCGCGCACCATGCTCCGGTACGCGATCGAACGCCTCGACCCGGACAGCCGCAAGCACTATCTCGCCGTACCGCGGGTTGCCGCGGGCAACCGATAAGTCGACAAATCAGTTCTTGCTGTCGGCGTACGGCGGGGCCTCGAGGGCGCAGTGCGGGTGGTGGTGCACCAGGCCTGGGCGTGCGCGTTCGCCGAGGGTGAGCCAGGCGATCGCGCCGCCGGCCGCGGCCAGCACCGCGGAGATCACCAGCGCGTTGCCGAAGCCGTTGTGAAAGGCAACCGGGTTGCGGTACGCGTCCCCGGTGATGCCTGCCGCCATCGGGATCGCCGCGACCGCCATCAACTGCGCCGACCGGGCGACCGCATTGTTCACGCCAGAGGCGATCCCCGCGTGGTGGTCCTCGACCGACGACAGCACGGTCGCGGTCAGCGGCGCCACCGTCGAGACGAGCCCGAGCCCGAGCAGCACGACGGCCGGCAGTACGGCGGTCACGTAGCTCGAGCCGGAGTCGATCCGCAGCATCAGCAGGAAGCCCCCGGCCATCAGCACCGGCCCGACGGTCATCGGGATCCGGGCGCCGATCCGGTCCGCCAGGCCGCCCGCGTACCCGGACAACGTGAACATCAGCAACGTCATCGGCAGCAGCGACGCCCCGGCCCAGAGCGCCGAGTAGTGCAGGGCGGTCTGCAGGTAGACCACGACGAGGAACGTCGCCGTACCGAGAGCGCCGTACACGACGACCGTGACCAGGTTCGCGCCGGTGAAGCGCCGGTTGGCGAAGATGTTCAGCGGCAGCATCGGGTGCGAGCCGCGCCGCTCGACCTCGACGAAGCCGGCGAACGCGACCACCCCGATCGCCAGACTGGTCAGCACGGCCGGGTCGCCGAAGCCGTGGTCGCCCGCGCTGATCAGGCCGTACGTGAGCCCGGCGAGACCGATCGTGGCGAGGATCGCTCCGTTGAGGTCGAGCTTGCCGGCGGCCTCCTCGTCGCGGCTCTCCGGAACGTGCCGGAGCGTGACCAGGACCGTCGCCAGCGCGATCGGGACGTTGATCAGGAAGATCAGCTGCCAGTACCCGCTGTCGACCAGCGTGCCGCCGACGAACGGCCCGACGGCCGCCGCGACCGAGGTGAGGCCGGACCAGGTGCCGACCGCCTTGCCGCGGTCGGAGTGCTGGAACGAGGTCTGCAGGATCGCCAGGCTGCCCGGTGTCAGCAGTGCGCCGCCGATGCCCTGCAGGACCCGGCCGGCGATCATCACGTCGAGGTTCGGCGCGAGCGCGCAGACCACCGAGGCCACGGCGAACCAGATCACCCCGACGACGAACGTCCGCCGCCGGCCGAGCCGGTCGCCGAGCGACCCGCTGAGCAGCACGAGTGAGGCGAGCATCAGCATGTACCCGTTCACGATCCACTGCAGACCGGCCATGTCGGCGTTCAGGTCCTTGCCCATCGCGGGCAGCGCGACGTTCACGACGGTCCCGTCCAGGAACGCCATCCCCGACCCCAGCGCGGTCGCCGCCAGTACCCACCGACCGCGGGCGGTGCCCAGCGCGATCCGCCCCTCGCCCACCGGTTCAGTTGTCATAGGGCTCAGCGTGGCAGATCGAGCTGGAGTACGACGAGGGCCTTTCCGGCCGGGATGCCGAGCTTGACGGCGAGGTGCGGTGGATCCCCGACGGCGCAGCGTGGTTCGGGGAGCAGTGGGCAGACGGCGTTCAGCAGCCCGCTCGTCACGGTGAGGTCGGTCGGCAGTCCGGCGGCGGTGCTCGCGGTGAGTGGCCGGATCGCCGCACTGGCCCGCCCGGTCCGCGACGGCGTCGCCAGGACGGCCGAGCCGGACAGCCGGTACGTCAACCGGATGCGGGCGGCCGCGATGGTCAACGGGACGTAGTCGGCGCCGGGCAACGTGGTGTTCTCCAGCGGTACCGACTGGTCGTCGGCGAAGACCTGGAGGTTCGTCACCTGCGGGGTGGTCGGCGACATCATGCCGGGCAGTTCCGCGCCGGACGCCGGGAGCTGCAGCGGCAGCATGTCCGTGGCCGTCGGCAGCGTGAGCTTCTCGATGACGTCGAACGACCCGTCCGGCTTCGGTACGACGGTGAGCTCGATGCCCGGCGTGGTCCGCGACGAAGCGGTCGGCGCGGGAGTCACGCGGACCGGCCGGGCGCTGTCCAGTCCCGGACTCGGCGCGGTCGGTACGACGGAATCGGCCGAACAGGCGACGGCCGTGCTGTACCCCAGCAACAGCACGGTCGCCGCCAGTAGCCGGGCCCGCTCGTGCACCCCCGATGTCACCCCCACGCAGCCGGTCCGGGGCCGCCGGGATACAAGACTGCCGCGTCCTCTGGTGGCCGGCTCGAAGTGGTGTTTACGATACCCCTGAATTCCTGGGGGCGGGTAATTCTCGTGCTGTTTTCCGGCGCACGAAGTGGGGGAGAAGAATGCATGAGCGGAGGGTGTCCGGGCAATCCCGGTCGGTGTGCACAAACGTTCCGAGAATTTCTGGTGCGGTAATTCGAAGGGTGCTTTCGTGGTCGCTGGCCGTGCTGGTCGCGGCGATTCCGGCAGTGCTCCCGGCGCCGGCCGGCGCGGCCGGTGGTGCCAACCTGTACTTCGTCCAGGGCCTGCCCGGCCGCACCCTGGACATCAGCGTGGACGGTCGTCAGGTGGCCACCGGAGTGGCCGGCGGGAAGCTGGTCGGGCCGTTCGCGGTGGCCGCCGGGAAGCGGACGATCACCGCGAAACAAGGCAGCAAGCTGGTGCTCCAGCGGCAGGTCACGGCGGCGTCCGGGGCCAGCCTGGACGTCGTCATTCATCAACCGGTGTCCCCGGGCGGCGCGCCGCTGCTCACGACGTACGCGAACAAGTTGACCGGCGTACCGAAGGACAAAGCCGGATTGCGGGTCGCGCACGACGCGGCGGTCGGTCCGGCTGACATCCTGGTGAACGGAAAGGTCCTTTTCCAGAACGTCGCGAACGGGGAATCCCTCGACGTCGTGGTGCCGGCCGGGACGTACCAGGTCGAGATCGTGCCGACCGGTGCCACCTCGCCGGTCGTCCTCGGTCCGCTGGCGCTGCCGGTGCGGGCCGGCTACCTGACCCGGGTCTTCGCGATCGGCGCGCCGAGCCAGAAGACGATGACCGTCGCGCTCGGCACGATCAAGGTTCCGGCCACCGGGTCGGACAAGCCGCGGTTGGTGAACACCGGCACCGGTGGACAGGCGGCAGCGCTCGACCAGGCGCAGAGCGCTGCCGGCCAGTCCGGGCTGTGGATCGTGGTCGCCCTCGCCGCGCTCGCCTTCGCCGTCGGCGTCGGCCGGAAGGCGGTCCGCCACTGAAACGGCGCTTGCTCGGTACGGCGCTGTGCTGTCTCGGCTGTCTCGGCTGTCCGGCCCTGGCCGGCTGTACGGCCGGGGCGGACGGTGCCGTGCCGGATCCGACGATCACCTTCGCGTTCAGCACCACCGGTACGCCGCCGCGGCCGAGCACCGGGTTGCCCGGGCAGATCGGTACGCCCGCGCCGAGTCAACGTGTCCGGTTCGTGCCGCGGCTGGTCGTACTGCCCGGCGGTACGCACGCATCGGTGCTGACGGCAACGACCGTCGACGGGCAGCTCCAGGTTCCGGCCAAGGCGGAGAACGTCGGCTGGTGGGACGGCGGCGCCGAGGCCGGTGACCCGTACGGCTCGGTGGTGCTCGCGGGGCACGTCGACACGAAGACCGAGGGCCTCGGGTACTTCGCCCGGCTGCGCGACGTACGGCCCGGAGAACTCGTCGTACTGCGTGGGTCCGGGCACGCCGCGTCGTACCGCGTGGTGTCGGTCGCGGCCGTCCGGAAGGACGCCCTGGCGGCCACGAGCGGGGCGTTCGACCAAACGGTTGAGCAGCGGCTGGTACTGATCACCTGCACGGGTACGTACGACGCGTCCCGGGGCGGATACCAGGACAACCTGGTGGTGACCGCCGTACCGGTCGGGCCGGCGCAGTAGGCTCGACGGCCATGGCCAGGTATTTCGACATCCATCCCGAGAACCCTCAGCGGCGGTCGATCGGGCAGGTGGTGGACCTGCTGCGCGAGGACGGGCTGATCGCGTACCCGACCGACTCGTGTTACGCGCTCGGCTGCCAGCTGGGCAACCGGGACGGGATCGACCGGATCCGGACCATCCGGCACCTGGACGACCGGCACCACTTCACGCTGGTCTGCGAGAACTTCGCGCAGCTCGGGCAGTTCGTGCACATCAGCAACGCGGTGTTCCGCTCGATCAAGGCGGCCACGCCGGGCAGCTACACGTTCATCCTGCCGGCCACCAAGGAGGTCCCGCGCCGGCTGTTGCACCCGAAGAAGAAGACCGTCGGCGTGCGGATCCCCGACCATGTCATCACCCAGGCACTGGTCGCCGAGCTCGGCGAGCCGCTGGTCTCCAGCACCCTGCTGCTGCCCGGCCACGAGGAGCCGATGACGCAGGGCTGGGAGATCAAGGAAGAGCTCGACAACCAGATCGACGCGGTCATCGAGGGCGAGGCCGGCATCGAACCGACCACCGTCGTCGACTTCTCCGACGACGTCCCCGAGGTGGTCCGCGTCGGCGCCGGAGACCCCACTCCGTTCGAGTAGGCGGCCTACCACCGGTCCCAGTGCAGCACCTGGTCACGTGGGACTCGCTTGGCCGGGCGGAAGTCGGTGCCGATCGTGAACGCCAGCGGGATGAACGCCGCGAGCATCACGTCGTCGTACGGCACCCGGAGCACGCCTGCCAGCTCACGTTCGAGCGGTCCCTGCGCGGTGGTCCACACCGTACCGAGGCCGCGCTCGCGGGCGGCGAGCATGAAACTCCAGACGGCCGGCAGGATCGAGCCCCAGGTCCCTGCCTGCACGGTCGCCGGGGCGCGATCGGTCCGCCCTTCCACGGCCGGGATCACGAACGCCGGCACCCGGTGGATGTTGTCCACGAGGTACCGCAGACTGTCGAACACCCGCTCCGTCGAACGCGCGTGATGACTCATCCGCCGTACGTCGTCCGCACTCAGCGGCTGCCCCGGCGCCTGGGTCACGGCCCGCCGGAAGATGTCCGCGACGGCCCGGCGTTGCGCGTCCTCGGTGACGACCAGGAAGTGCCAGCGCTGCCGGTTCCGCCCGGTCGGCGCCTGGGTGGCGAGGTCGACGCACTCCTCGATCAGCGTGCGTGGCACGGGTCGGCCGAAGTCCAGCCGCTTCCGCACCGCACGGGTGGTGGACAGCAGTTCGTCGGCGGACAGGTTCAAGGTCATCGGGGAGCCGTCCTGTAGTAGATAGTCTGCTTTAGAACTACTGTAGACTGCCTCCCGTGGCTTACACACTCGACCTGAACCCCGACGAGCTGCTCACCACCACCCGGACCGTGCGGAAGCGGCTCGATCTGGAGCGGGCGGTGCCGATGGAGCTGATCCGGGAGTGCATCGAGATCGCGTTGCAGGCGCCGTCCGGGAGTAATCGGCAGACGTGGCACTGGCTGGTGATCACGGATGCCGAGAAGCGGGCGGCGGTCGGTGAGTACTACCGGCGCGCGGTCGAGCAGTATCTGGCGAGTCCGGGCGCGGCCGGGAAGCTGCACGCGGAGGATCCCGAGCGCGGGGCCGTGCAGCGCCGGGTGGGTGACAGCGTGGCCTACCTCGGTGAGCGGATGGGGCAGGTGCCGGTCCTGGTCATCCCGTGCTTGCAGGCCAAGAAGCTTCCCGCGGGAAACCAGTCCGGCCTCTGGGGATCGATCCTGCCGTCGGCGTGGAGCTACATGCTCGCCGCCCGTGCTCGGGCCCTCGGTACGGCGTGGACGACGTTGCACCTCACCTATGAGCAGGAGGTGCAGGAGCTGCTCGGTCTGCCCGAGGACATCCGGCAGACGGTGCTGATCCCGACCGCGTACACGATCGGGACCAGCTTCAAGCCGGCACCGCGTCAGCCGCTGGACGACGTACTGCACATCGACGGCTGGTGACCCGAGTCGTGGGATTGGCTGTGGTTGAGACGGCTGCCGGCCGATGATGTAGTTGCCCGCGGCATCGAGGTCCTCCGGGGCGGGTGGGGGAGCTGGACTCAGGTAGCAGCCATTTCTTCTATTGTCAGACCGCTCAGCACCGAGCGCGGCTCGGCGACGGTCAGGTCGAGGCCCGGGTCGGCGTCCGCGTCCTTCACCTTGACCAGCAGCCAGTCGCCGCCGGTCCGGGTGAAGGCCCAGGCGCCGTTGAGCTTCACCCCGTGCAGTTGCACTTTCAAGTGCCCGCGGTCGATCGCCTCCGCCGGGTCGACGAGCTGCTGCCGGTCGTCGCGGGTCAGGTTGGTGTACACCCCGGCGTCCCAGACGATCACCGCGCCGCTGCCGTACTGCGCGTCCCGGTGCACGCCCTCGTACGACGCGTACTCCAGATCGTGGTCCGAGGTGAACACCGCGAGCCGTTTCACGACCGGATCCAGCGACGGCCCGCGGGGCACCGCCCACGACTTCAGCACCCCGTCCACCTCCAGCCGGACGTCGTAGTGCAGCCGCCGGGCGTCGTGCAATTGCACCACGAAGATGGGCTTGGACATCGGGCTCCTGAGGAATTGGAGTTACCGCTAACGGTCTGTCATCCTGCGGTTGTAGGCTTGCGAGTGGCTGGGAGACCGGCCCCACAAACCCTCCTCCATCATCCGCCCCTGTCCAGAAGCAGGTGCCATGCCCGTAGCCCCCTCACCGGCGCGGCCGATCGCGGTTCAGATCCTGATCGGCGGGCGCTGGATCGCCGGCCAGGAGCTTGGCCGCCGGACCGGGACGGCCGGGACCGACGAGATCCTCGTCAGTCACCACGGCCATCTCGTCTGGGTCGACCACACTTCGGTCCGCGAAAGCTGAAAGCCCTTACCTCAAAGGGTTTTCAGCAAAGAGCTTTCGCAATCAGGTTGCCGATCTCGATCGCCGACGGCGAGCCCGTCGGGTCGAACAGTGTCCTGGTCAGTGCGAACGTGACCCCTGCGCGGGTGTCCGCCCAGGCGACGCTGCCGCCCATCCCGGGCCAGCCGAACGACGCCGGGCTCTCCGCGGCGCTCGACCCCAGCCGCCCGATCGCGTAGCCGAGCGCCATCGTCGCGTCGTTGCCGAGCAGCTCGTCCTTCGCCACCAGGGCGGGCCTGGTGATCACCGGTACGGACTCCGGCCGGACCAGCCGGACGCCGTCGACCTCGCCGATCAGGCCGGCGTACAGCCTGGCGATCCCGCGCGCGGTCAGCACCCCGCTGGACGGGTCCTCGACGGCGAGGTTCTCCGGCTGGTTGACGACGGCCGCCCGCGGGATCATCGCGAGCGGCTGGACCTTGCCGAACAGCTCGGCCAGCATCGCGAAGGTCGGCTCGGCGCCCGCGGGCTCGACCAACGGAACGACCCGGTGCCGTTGATCCGCGGGCAGTCCGAAGAAGACGTCGTCGGCGATGCCTAGCGGGTCGGCGACCTCCCGCAGTACCTCAGTGATCGTCCGGCCGGTTGCGCGCCGGACGATCTCGCCGGTCAGCAGGCCGAACGTCTCCGCGTGGTACGTCAGCTTCGTCCCGGGCTCCCACCACGGCTCGGCGGCCGCGAGGTCCTCCGCCTTGCTGAGCAGCGTCGCGCGGGTGGTGTCCGGCGGCAGCGCGGGCAGCCCGACCGAGTGCGTCAGTACGTGCCGCAGCGTCGCGTGCTGCTTCCCGTGCGCGCCGAACTCGGGCCAGAACTCGGCGATCGGCCGGTCGTAGTCGAGGACGCCGCGATCCACCAGGACGTTCGCGACCGTCGCGGACGCGCCCTTCCCGGTGGACGCGGCGTAGAACAGCGAGTCCGGGGTCACGCCGTCGCCGGCCACCGCGTCCACGACCAGTTCACCGTGCCGGTACACCGCCACCTGGAGCCCGAGCTCCGTTTCCACCAGCTCGTCGATCCGCTGCTGCACCGTGCGCTGAAGGTTCATACACATACGTCGTAGCACGGGCCGTTCGTTTTACACGTAGTCGAGGGCGAACCGGATCGTGCGCTCCACCTCCGCGTCGGTGCCGACCGGGCAGAACAGGAACTCCGTCGTACCGGCATCCCGGTACCGCTGGAGCTCCTTGGCCACGGCCGCCTCGTCGCCGACGACCGCGGTGTCCTCCGGTCCCGCGTTGCCGCCGCGATCGAGGACGGCGCGGTACGCCGGCATCGAACCAGCGGCGCCGTAGTGCTCCCGGATCCAGGCGCGGGTCGCGTCCGGGTCGTCGGTGACCGCGACGCAGGTACCCGCGACGATCTGCCGGCCCTTCGCTGCCCGGTCGAGCGTGGGGCGGATGAAGTCCTCGATCACGTTCGGCGTCGCCCAGCTGGTCGTCGTACCGGCGGTGAGTTCGCCGGCAATCCTGAGCATCCGCGGGCCGAGCGCGGCCAGGATCAGCTCGGGAGCCTCGGTCCCTGGGACGGTGATCCGGCCGCGCGCGGTGATCCGCTCGCCCTCGTAGTCGGTCTGCTCGCCGGTGAGCAGCGGGCCGAGCGCTTCGAGGTACTCGCGCATGTACGCGGCGGGGCGGTCCATCGGCAGCCCGAGCATGCCTTCGACCATGTGCGGGTGGCTCGAGCCGACCCCGAGCGTCAGCCGGTTGCCGATCAGCGCCTGCACGCTGAGCGCCTGCGCCGCGAGCGCGACAGGGTGCCGCGGGTACACCGGCACCACGCCGACGGCGTACTCGATGGTCTTCGTGTACGGCGCGACGCCCGCGATCAGCGTCAGCGCGTCCCAGCCGAGCCGCTGGCTGAACCAGATCCGGTCGATGCCGGCGTCCTCGGCGGCCTTCACGGCGGCGCCGAGCTCCGCCACGGTCCGCCCCTGTTCGTCGATCCACAGTCCGATCCTCATGTCCACCAGTCAACGGGTCCGCGGGCCGCCGACCCAGACGCAGTTACGCTGTGCAGCGATAAGGAATCGTGATCGCCGGAGGGGTCCGATGGAGCTGCGGCAGCTGCGGTACTTCGTCACGGTCGCCGAGGAACTGCACTTCGGCCGGGCCGCCGAGCGGCTGAACATCGTCCAGCCCGCGGTCAGCCAGCAGGTCGCCCGCCTCGAACGCGAACTCGGCCTGCAACTCCTCGACCGCTCCTCCCGGCACGTCCGGCTGACCGGCGACGGCGAACGCATGCTCCGCGAGGCCCG
>NZ_DASRVN010000178.1:0-3859 GCF_035655035.1 Kribbella sp.
AACCACAACCCGGACTGCGGTTCCGCGGTCGTCGGGTTCAGCCCGTGGCTCGGCGAGGCGTTGTCCGCGCCGGCGACGAGCATGCCGCGCCACGAGCAGAAGTCGCCGAGCACCCACAGGTGCGTGGAGATCGGCCGCACGCCCCAGATCCTGCCGCCGTACGCCCACGGGGACAGCTCGTAGAACATCCCGTGGTGGTCCATCAGCAGCCGCTCGTGCTCGACCTCGCGGATCCGCGGCCACTCGGTCTGCCACTTGTGGTCGAAGCAGTGCGACGCCTTCGGCAACCGGTACCGCGTCCACCGCTGGTCGGACTCGGTGAACACCTCGAGGATCGCCGACGCCCGGTCCCACCCGGTCGCGAAGATCGTCCCGCCGAACTCGTGCCGCCCGCCGATCGCGGTGTACGGGTCCTCCCGCAGCACCTTCCACGAGGTGCCGTCGTACTCGGCCAGCCGGCCCCGCGACCGGTCGCCGGCCCACTCCGGCTCGGAGTACTCGTTCGAGCAGACGACCAGCCGTCCGAACGACGTGTAGCAGTCCTTGTAGTGCACCTTCATCTCGCCGTCGGTGCCGAGCTCGTCGTTCAGGTCGAAGAGCTGCGTGCACTCGTACGTCGTGACGTCGAGCTCGAACAGCTCGCCCTCCATCGCGAGGACGTAGACGTGGGTGTCCGGCTTCGTCAGGTGCCGCGACGTACCGCAGACCCGGAGCGGCCGCAGCTCGGGGATCGTGACGATCTTGTGGTCCGCGGTGATCACGTGCGGCCCGAGCACCAGCCGCGAGGTCGGGAAGTGCACGAACCGGTTCGTGTACGTCCCGTCCACGCCAACGGTTTCCGCGACGAGTTCCATCGAGAGGTCGGCGTCGATCCGGCGCAGGCTCACCCCGCCGCCGGAGGACGCCTTGTGCGAGTTGTAGTTCTGCACGTAGAGCTTCCCGTTCCACGGCATCAGCGAGCCGACGCCCAGCTCGCTGCGCGGCGGGCCGAAGTCGCCGATCTGGGCGAGATGCGGAAAGACACCGGAAACACTGGTTGTCATTTGATTCCCGTATGAGTCATCGCGGCGATGAAGCGCCGCTGCAGGACGATGAACACGAGCAGGACCGGCACGATCGAGATCACCGAGGCGGCCATCGTCAGACCCGGCGCGATCTGGCCCTGCTCGTCGACGAAGTTGGTCAGGCTCAGCGGCAGCGTGTACTTGTCCGGGTTGCTGATCAGCACCAGCGGGGTCTCGTAGTCGTTCCACGACCAGACGAACGCGAGGATGCCGAGCGCGCTCATCACCGGTGTTGCCAACGGCAAGTAGATCCGGCTGAACACCCGCCACTCGTTCGCGCCGTCCATCCGGGCCGCCTCGGCGAACTCGGCCGGCTGGCTGACGAAGAACTGCCGCATCAGGAAAGTCCCGAGCACGGTGAACATTCCGGGCAGGATCAGCGCCCACAACGTGTCGTACAGCCCGAGCTTCTGGAAGTAGATGAACCGCGGGACGAGCAGCAGCTGCGCCGGGATGATGGCCGTCGCCAGGTACAGCAGGAACAACTTGTCCCGCCCCCGGAACGACATCCGCGCGAACGCGTACCCGGCCATCGTCGCGGTGATCAGCTCCCCGGCGACCCGCAGCACGGCGACGAACACCGACCGGCCGAACGCGGGCAGTACCGAGGTCGCCCCGCTCAGCACCGTCGTGAAGTTGTCCCACTGGAACGGATGCGGGATCCACTGCATCGGGATCTTGTACGCGTCCACGTCCGCCTTCAGCGCGGTCGAGAGCATCCACGCGAACGGCGCCAGGAAAGCGATTGCGAGTATCCACAGCGGGATCCCCCAGAGCCACTTGGACCTAGTCATTCAGAGCCCTCCCGCGCTGCGCCCGCCAGGTGAACAGCGTCAGGACGAGTACGCCGACGAAGGTCACCAGGCCGATCGCCGACGCGTAGCCGAACCGGTAGAACTGGAAGCCGGTCTGGTACATGTAGTACGAGATCGTGGTGGTCGCGTCCCCCGGACCGCCGGCCGTGATCAGCGCGATCAGGCCGAACCCCTGGGACGCCCCGATGATCAGCGTGACCAGCAGGAAGATCGTTGTCGGAAGCAACGACGGCCAGGTGATCACGCGGAACTTGGCCCACGCGGAGGCGCCGTCGATGTCGGCCGCCTCGTACAGCTGCCGCGGCGCGTCCTGCAGCGCGGACAGGTAGATCAGCGAGCAGTACCCGACACCGCCCCAGACCGCCATCACGATCAGCGCCGGCAGCGCCCAGTGCGAGGACGCGAACCAGCCCGGCCGGATCCCGAACACGTCCAGCACCTGGTTGACCAGGCCGGCCTTCGGGTTCATCAGCATCAGCCAGGTCATGCCGACCGCGACCACGTTCACGATGTACGGCAGGAAGAAGATCGCCCGCAGTACGGCGCGACCCGGGAGCGGCCGGTTCAGCGCGATCCCGAGGCCGAGCCCGAGGACCACGGTCAGCGGAACGGACACCGCGACGTACACCAGCGTCAGGCCGATCGCGTGCCAGAACCCGGGGTCCCGAGCGATCGCGACGAAGTTGTCGAGGCCGTTGAAGGTGATTCCGCCGATGCCGGACACCAGGTTCCAGTCGGTGAACGCGAGTACGACGACACTGATCAGCGGGATCAGCGTGAACGCGACCACGCCGAGCAGGTTCGGCGCGATGAACAGGAAACCGGTCCAACCCGAGGGGCGGATCCCGCGACCTTGTTCAGAAAGCGTTTTCGTACCGGCCGAGACAAGTGTGGCGGTAGCCATCAGGGCCTCCTCTCGTTCCGGGCGATCGCGGCGTCGGCGAGCCGCCGTACCTCACGGATCGCGACGCCCGGGTCCTTCTCGCCGATCCAGCACAGGTCGCGCTGCTGCTTCACCGCGAGCGTGATCTCCGGGAACCCGGTCAGCCGGGTGTCGGTGGCGAGCTTCGGATCCGCGGTCAGCACGACCCGGCGGAAGGAGTCCAGGTCGAAGTACTTCTCCGGTTCCTTGCCGAGCATCCCGGACACGATCTGGTCGTCGGTGACGTTGCCGAGCGCCGGCATCTTGCCGCCCTTGAGCATCGGCGTCGCACCTTCGGTCAGCCAGAACTTCACGAACGCCCAGGCCGCCTCGAACTTCGGCGACTTCGGGTTGATCATGATGAAGTTGCTGTACGAGCCGCCGTTCCAGTCCTTGCCGTCCACCGTCGGCGACGGCGCGAACGCGACCTTGAAGTCGTGCGGGTACTTCTTCCCGTCGTACAGGTAGCGCAGGTTGAACGGCGCGGTCGACCAGAGGTGGAACTCCTCGCCCAGGAAAGCGTTTTGCTGGTACGCGTCGAGGTGCCGGGACAGTACCTCGGTCCACGGGAACGCCGTACTGTCGGCGATCATCTCGCGGCCGAGGCGGAAGCCCTGCTCGAAGTGCGGATCGCCGAAGTTCGAGCGGTTTCCGTCGTACCAGTAGTTCGGGCCGAGGGCGATCCGGGCGACGTCAGGGATCGTGTAGAGGCCGACGGTCTTGTCCGTGGTCAGCTTGCGGGCCGTCGCGCGGAACTCGTCGATCGTCCACGCATGCGGCAGCTCGACGCCCGCCTGCTGCCGGAGCTTCTCGTTGAACAGTACGAAGAACGGCTCTCGCGCGGTGGCGAGCGCCTTCACCTTGCCGTTGTCGATGTACGACCGCGGCTGTTCGGTGTCCAGGAACACCTGGAGCTCCGGGTCAGCCTTGACCCGGTCGGTCAGGTCCGCCGCCAGCCCGGACCCGGCCCGCAGCGCCATCGCGCCCTGCGTGTAGGTGAAGTAGACGTCGATGTCGACGCCGCCCTGGAGCGCCGTGTCGAGCTTCAGGTTGCCGCG
>NZ_DASRVN010000179.1:0-3462 GCF_035655035.1 Kribbella sp.
ACTCCCGAGCCGGGAGAGCAGCAGGCAGAGCAGCCCGAGGATGACGGTCGCCGCGCTGGCCGCGATCGGCTCGACCGCGGCGCGCCACGCGACCCGCATCGCCTTGTACTTGCTCTCGTAGTCGTGCAGTTCCTCTTTGTAACGGGAGACGAGCAGCAGCGCGTAGTCGGTCGAGGCGCCGACGACCAGGATGAACAGGATGCCCTGACTCTGCCCGTTCAGTTGCAGTACGCCGTGCTTCGCGAGCGGGTACACGACCGAGGCGGCCAGGGCGAGCCCGAAGACGGCGGTCAGCAGTACCGCGATCGGCAGGATCGGGCTCCGGTACACGATCAGCAGGATCACGAACACGACCGCGAGCGCGACGCCGAGCAGGATCCCGTCGATCCCGCTGAACGCGACCACGAAGTCCGCGAACACCCCGCCCGGACCGGTGACGTACACCTGCAGGCCGGTAGGCGTGAGCGTGTCCTTGATGTCCGCGCGCAAGGCCTTCGCCACGGCATACAGCACGGTGTCGCCCTGGCCGACGACCTCGTCGGCGCGGTTGCCGTCCACCTGCACGGTGAGCAGCAGCGCCTTGTGGTCGTCGGACGGTCGCGCGGTTCCGACCGGGGCGACCAGGTAGTCGCTGAGCTTCTTGCCGCTCCCGAGGTCGAGCGCCGGGATCTTCGCCGCGAACGCCTGTACGGCGGCCCGGTCGGCGGGGGTGAGCGGGGCGTCCCGCTCGATCAGGACGAAGTACGGCAGCGCCTTGGAGTCGGTGAACTTGGCCGCCGCGTCGGCGACCAGGGTCGACTCGGCCTTCTTCGGGAGGAAGTTGGCGTTGTCGTTCTGCTGGACCTCGCTGAGCTTGCCGACGGCGGGCCCGCCGACGGCGCCCAGGACGAGCCAGACGATCAGTACGGCGGCGATCCCCGCCCTCCACATCCACCGGTTCACCTGACGGACAGTACCTGGGATCTCTCAGCCCGCGGTGGTGGGTGTGCGGGAGCCGTTTCGGCGGCGTAACAACAAGATGACTACGCGGAAACACCCCGGTCATAACGTCCAGGCCTAATCAGTGACGTCGGATGATCGGAGACTTGCGATGACGCTCGAGGCAGGACAGGCCGCCGTCGCCACCCGCGAGGGCCATACCGTGGCTGGCGCGGTGGGCACGGTCGAGGCGCCCCGGCGCGGGCGCTGGATCGACGTCTGGGATCCCGAGGACGCCACGTTCTGGGCCGGGAAGGGCCGCGCGGTCGCCCGCCGGAACCTGTGGCCCTCGATCTTCGCCGAGTTCCTCGGTTTCTCGGTGTGGCAGCTGTGGAGCATCGTCGTGGTGTCGATGCCGAAGGCCGGTTTCACGTACAGCACGGACCAGCTGTTCTGGCTGGTCGCGCTGCCGAGTCTGGTCGGCGCGACGCTGCGGTTGCCGTACACGTTCGCCGTACCGCGGTTCGGCGGGCGGAACTGGACGACGTTTTCCGCGCTGCTGCTGCTGATCCCGACCGCGGGGCTGTCGTACTTCATGACCCAGCCGGGTACGCCGTTCTGGCTGATGGCGCTGGTGGCGGCGACCGCCGGTGTCGGCGGCGGAAACTTCGCCAGCAGCATGACGAACATCTCGTTCTTCTACCCGGAGAAGGAAAAGGGTTTCGCGCTCGGCGTGAACGCGGCCGGCGGGAACCTCGGGGTCGCGGTCGTCCAGCTGCTGGTGCCGATCGTGATCGTCGCCGGGGCGGGGCTGACGCTGAACCGGTCCGGCCTGATGTGGCTGCCGCTGATCGTGCTGGCCGCGGTCTGGGCGTGGAAGGCGATGGCCAACCTGTCGGTGGCGAACTCGTCGTTCCGGACCTCGATCGCCGCGGCGAAACGGCCGCACACGTGGGTGATCTCGTTCCTCTACATCGGGACGTTCGGGTCGTTCATCGGGTTCGGGGCGGCGTTCCCGCTGCTGATCAAGACCACGTTCCCGGGCGTCACGCCGGCGCACTACGCGTTCCTGGGCGCGCTGGTCGGGTCGGTCGCGCGGCCGTTCGGCGGCAAGCTGGCCGACCGGATCGGCGGCGCGTGGGTGACGGTCTGCTCGTTCGTGGTGATGGGGCTCGGAATTGTTTCCGCCATCGTGTCCCTGAAGGCGGCGAGTTTCCCGGCGTTCCTCGGGAGTTTCCTGGTGCTGTTCGTGGCCAGCGGGATCGCCAACGGGTCGACGTACCGGATGATCCCGGCGGTGTTCCGGCTCACCACCCCGGACGACCCGGGCCGGGCGCGGCGCGAGGCGGCGGCCTGTATCGGGATCGCGTCGGCGGTCGGTGCGTACGGCGGTTTCCTGGTGCCGCGCGGGTTCGCGATGTCGACCGGTCACTTCGGCTCGCTGATCCCGGCGCTGTACGTGTTCTGCGGGTTCTACGTGCTGTGCCTCGTCGTGACGTACTTCTGCTACCTGCGCAAGGGCGGCCCGCTCAGCCAGGAACGCGTATGACAGGAGTCCCGACGCATTGCCCGTACTGCGCTCTGCAGTGCGCCACCACGCTGCACCCGGTCGCGGGGTCCGTCGAGGTGCGACCGCGGGAGTTTCCGACCAACCGGGGTGGGTTGTGCCGGAAGGGCTGGACGGCTCCTGACGTACTCACGGTGCCGGACCGGCTCACCGTGCCGCTCGTCCGCAACGTCGCGGGCGAACTGGAGGAGACCAGCTGGGACATCGCGCTGGACTTCGTCGCGTCGCGGATCCAGGCGTTGCAGGCCGCACACGGTCGTGACGCGGTGGCGGTGTTCGGCGGCGGTGGGCTGACCAACGAGAAAGTGTATGCGCTGGGGAAGTTCGCAAGGGTCGCGCTGCGGACGGCGAACGTGGACTACAACGGGCGGTTCTGCATGTCGTCCGCGGCCGCCGCGACGAATCGGGCGTTCGGGATCGACCGCGGACTGCCCTTTCCGCTGGCGGATCTCGGCGGCGCGGGCGCGGTCCTGCTGGTCGGCAGCAATCTCGCGGACACGATGCCGCCGGCGGTCGCCCATCTGCAGGGCGCACGGGACGCGGGTGGACTCCTGGTCGTCGACCCGCGCCGCTCGGCCACCGCGGGACTGACGTCCGACGGTGCCGGGATCCACCTGCAGCCGACGCCCGGTACGGACTTGGCTCTGCTGCTTGCCCTGACCCACGTCGTACTCCAGGAAAGCCTTGCAGACACCGCTTTCCTGGCCGAACGGGTCGACAATCCTGACTTGTTGATCCGTTCGACTGCGTCATGGTGGCCGGAGCGTGCTGAGCGGGTGACCGGCGTACCGGCTGCGACCATCCGGCGTGTGGCCCGCGTACTCGCGGCGGCTGCTCCGGTGCACGGTGGCGCGGGTGCGTACATCCTCACCGGGCGGGGAGCGGAGCAGCACAGCAAGGGCACTGACACGGTGACGGCTTGTATCAACCTTGCGCTGGTGCTCGGGTTACCCGGGCGGGTGGGGAGCGGGTACGGG
>NZ_DASRVN010000180.1:0-16494 GCF_035655035.1 Kribbella sp.
CGCTTCACGAAACGCAGCAGCTCGACCGCCGAGACCGGATAATCCCGGTACCCGCCGAGCGTCCGCGGCGGTTCCGGCAGCAGTCCGCGGCGTTCGTAGTACCGCAGCGTCTCGGTGTTCACGCCCACCTGGCCGGCCAGCTCGCTGGTTCGCATGCTCCCATCGTGAACCCCGGACCCAACTACGGAGTCAAGGGGTGATCCGGCCAGGGAACGGCATAGCCGTTGGCTGCGCCCACGCTGAGACGTGCGTAGCGCAGCAGCTCGCGAAGGATTCCGGCGCTGCCCATCGCCCAGCCGGTGTGCGGTTCCAGGACGCTCGGCGTCGCCCGGTGCTCGTAGTTCGACCACCGTACGCCGGCATCGTCAGCCGTGGCGTGATCCGTCAGGTCATCCACGAGCACGTTCGCGAACTCGAAGTCGTCTCCGCGCTCGACGATGCGGTCACACGCCAGCGCCAGAACACCGGCGGTACCGCAGCACCGCCCGTTGTTGTCCCAGAACCCAGGCCTGATCCGGCGTGGCAGCCCGGACTCGCGCACGGTGTTCCAGCACCTCTCGCCCAAGTCGGTCCAGGAATCGTCCGCGGTCACCTGTCCCAACAGGCGAAAGGTCTGCGCGTCCCCGGCGGGCCCGTTGCACCAGCCGTAGCTGTACCGCTCGATGATGTCCGGCCGATGCGGCGGATCCGAATGCGGGACGAGGAATCCGTGCGTACCGGCCTCGTTGCGTCCGGCAACATCCGCGGCACCCTCCAACGCCAGCTCGATCAGGTCGTCCCGCCCCGCCGCGCGGCCGACGGCCGCGAGCGCGTGCACGATGCCGAGTGTCCCGTGCGCGATGTGATGCGACCGCGCCGGCGACGGCCGTACCGCCCAGTTCACGCCGTACGGCGTCTTGTCCGCCGTACTCAGGTACGGCGTCACCGCGGTCACCGCGAGGTCCAGGTCACCGGCCTGCAGCGCGCCGAGGCCGATACCGGCGTTGCCCACCAGCAGCTCGAACATCTCGTTCCACCGCTGCCCGTCGAACTGATCACGTACCCGGTCCAGCGCCCGCTGCGCCGCCGCGGCATCACCGAGCGCATGCAGGGCGACAGCCACACCGGTCAGACCGGCGTACAGCGAAGCGCCCTCCAGCTCATCGACGCGCGCCGCCAACTTGTCCGCGCCCGACGCCGCGACCTCGCCGAACCGGTCGTCCCCGAAGTGCTGGTGCGCCTCGTGCAGCGCGATCACCACGCCGGACAGACCGTGGTACAGCGAGAGGTCGTCGCTTGAGGCCCGCCCCGCCAGCCAGTCGGCACCGGCCCGAGCCAACTCCTCGGCCTGTTCACCGCGTGCGTATTGATCCACCGGGCAGAGCGTACTTCAGCCGCTCGCGGCGCGGCTCGCGTTAAGGATCGCCCAGCCGAAGAACAGCACGAACGCCACGCATTCGAGCACCAAGAAGACGGACGCGCCGACGACGGCGAGCACAGCGCTCGCGGCGGTCACCAGGAAGCCCGCCCAGGACGGCGCCTCCGCAGCCGCATGCCCCGCCCGCCAGGCCCGGTCGGACGCGAGCAACGACCGCAGCCGGTACCCAACCAGCAGGTTCCGCCCGATCCGGCCACTGCCGGCGGCGCGGCAGATCACGCCGGACAGGAGCAGCACCAGCGGCAGCACCACGACCAGCGGATACATCCCCGAGTTCACGACGACCTCCGCACCACGTCACCGAGTGTATTCGAGACCCAGCTGCCGAGGGGCCCGGTCGGGGCGAGGGGGTTCTGTCGTTACCCGTCTCAGCACGGCCTCCCACGCCGGGACCGGATCGGGTTGTCTGGAAGCTCACGAGAAGGAGACCGATCATGCACAAGGAAGACAAACTGCCCACCACGAAAGGTCCGGCCGAGCGGTTCACCGGGGACGTGTACGTCGACGCGATCGCGACCCGGAAGCCCGAACCGTCGCGGATGATCGTCAGCCGGGTCCGCTTCGCGCCCGGCGCCCGTACCGCCTGGCACTCGCACGCCGTCGGCCAGACCTTGCACATCACCGAAGGCGTCGCCCTGCTCGGGACCCGCGACGGAGCCGTGATCGTCGCCCACCCCGGTGAGACCGTCTACACGCCGCCCGGCGAGGACCACTGGCACGGCGCCACACCCGAGGACTTCATGGAACACCTGGCGATGCTCGAAGGCATCGCGGAAGGCGCCGAGACCACCTGGCTCGAACACGTCACCGACGACCAGTACGGCAGGCCCGCGTAACCGACCTCGCCCCGACGAGCGCTCACCGAGGCGTCTGCGACCATCACCATCCAGGGCGGTCGGTATCCCGAGGAGCTCGAGGTCCAGACGAACCTCTGAGCTCAGCGGGTTGGTTGCTCGTCGGTGGGTGCGCGGTCCGCTAGGGGCGCGGCCTGGTCGGTGTTGTCCAGGGAGTCGCGGTGGCGGCCGGGGCCGAACTCTTCGTCCCAGGTCTTCTTCGCCCTGCCGAGCTGGCGGACCAGGCCGGGCAGCTTGGTCGGGCCGAAGATCAGGATGACGACCACGAGGAGCACGATCCACTCCTCGCCGCGGGGCATACCGAACAGGTCGATCACGATGGCATCTCTCCTTCAACCGTTACGTCGTCGGTGATGGTACGCCGTACCGCCTGAGTGGATTCTCAGCTCGCTGATCAGGTCGGGTACGGCGTCAGGAGCCGGCCGTGCTCGGGTGGTACGCGCAGGCGTCGTTCAGGTTCTGCTGCCCGCCGGGGGTGACGCTGGGCTTCGGTGTCGCCTTCCTGGTCGCCGGCGCCGACGGCCGCTTCGCCGGGGAGTGCGCCGGCTTGGTGGTCGCCTGGGCCGTGATCGCCTTCTGGATGATCACGCGCATCGCCGCGTAGTCCGGGTTCCTGCCGTTCGGGAAGTTCTTGGCGCTGTTCAGGTCGATGTTCGAGACGGCCGCGCTCTTCACCTTGAGGCCGAGCTGGACGAACGCGGGCAGCAGCTCCTGCGGGACATCGGTCCGGAACAGGCTCTTCCCGGCCGCGGCGATCTGCTGGTACTTCGTCAGCAGCGTCACCGGGCTGACCTGGTTCACCAGGGCGTGGATCGTGCACCGCTGCCGCTCCTGCCGCGACGGATCGCTCAGTCCGTAGCGGCCGCGGGCGAACCACAGCGCGTCGTGCCCGTTCAGGTGCTGGTTCGGCCCGGGCTCCAGGTAGCCGGACGGCGGCTTCGGCTTGTTGGCGCCCGGGCCGAGCCCGTACTCGCCGCCGATCGGCACCCGGTAGTTGATGTTGACGGTGATCCCGCCGACCGCGTCGATGATCTGCTGGAACCCCTGCAGGTTGATCTGCAGGTAGTAGGAGATGTCGAGTCCCAGCGCCGCGCTCGCTGCCAGCTTGACCGCGTCGGCGCCCTCGTTGTCGGTCTGGCCGAGGATCCCGGGGTACTTCTGCGGGATCGTGTCGTACATCGTGTCCAGGTAGTACTGCGACTGCTCGACGTCGCCCAGGCTCGGGTCCCAGTACCCGTCGGGGTACTTCGCGTGCAGTGGCGAGTTCTTCGGGAACGGCATGCGCATCCAGTTCCGGCTGAGCGAGATCAGGGCGGTGTTGCCGGTCCTGGTGTCGATGCTCGCGACCATCACCGTGTCCGTCCGGGTGCCGGTCCGGCCCTTGCCGCTGTCACCGCCCAGCAACAGAACGTTGAGCCGCGGCGTGTGCGCCCATGGGTCACTCGCGTTCACGTTCGTCGGCCGGGTGGCACTCTTCGAGTTGCTCTCGGACTTGAACACGCTGCCGACCAGGTCCCGCTGCGCCATCACGGTCTCGGCCGCGAACGTCGTCGGTACGGCGATCGCGAAACACAGCACGCCCACGAACAGCGACCCCGCCAGCCGGCCCGTATAGCTCACGCTGACCGGACGGAGCAGCTTGTGCGACGCAACCACCACCCAGATCCACCCGAGCCCGAGCAGCACCACAGCGCTCGTCGCAATCAGCAGCCGTCCCGGCGACACGGCCAGGGCGAGGACCGCGTTCGGATCGGTGACCGCCACGATCCCCGCAATCGCGACCAGCCCGACCGCCACGCTCAGCACAGCCACGCCGAGCCGCTTGCGTCCGCCCATGATGAACCCCAGGCCCGGAACCGCGGCCCCGAGCAGGGTCCGCACAACAGCCTGTGACATGGTCCGAGCCCGATGCGCGGGACCACGCTGTTGAGGTGGCGCCGAACGTCCTGCCACTCGCCGTCCTGCCGCTCGTCTAGCGCCCGTCATGTGCTCCCATCCCGGCCCGGAACTCCTCCCCTACCCACTACCGACGCGCAACCCCCACCCCCGGTTGACCTCTACCCACACCTTTTCCGCAACCATGAGTCACGACTCATCCCGGGCGCGACCGGGGCCCGCGGCGGCGTCGGCGTACAGAGTCGTGGGTGGTGTCAGCGGTTGTGGTCGGCGGGGGCCAGGCGGGTGATCGTGGGATCGTCCGCCGGGTGCTGGTAAGCGGGCAGACCAAGGAGGTGGTCGACCGTGGTGAAGGTGTAACCCTGCGCGCGCAAGCGGGGAACCAGGAGCCGGACAGCCTCTACCGTCGACGCACGGTCGGCGGATTTTCCGTCCCAGCCGTCGTGGAAGATGATGATCGAGCCGGGATGCGCGCCGCGAAGGGCCTGGTCCGCGATCCGGTGCGGGCTCGGCTGCGCGACCTCCAGCAAATGGCAGAACTCTCCGGACACCACGTGCAGACCGTGCTCGTCCAGCAGACCGGGAAGCGCAGGGATCCGCAGCAACCACGGCGGCCGGTACAGCGCCGGCCGGATCCCCACCTCCGCGAACGCGCCCATCCCGCGCCGCAGCTCATCGGCAACAGTCCGCCGGCGAAGGTACTGCGTGAACTCGTGCGTATACCCGTGCAGCCCGATCACATGCCCCGACGAAGCCAGCCGCCTCGTCACCTCGGGATGACGTTCGACGGCCCGGCCGACTTGGAAGAACGTCGCCCGAACGTCCTCACCGTCGAGGTAGTCCGCGAGCTCCGACGTGTACGGCTCGTTCGGCCCGTCGTCGAACGTCAGCGCGACCACGCGTTCGTCCCCCGGCCCGCGATACGGGAACCGCCCGAGCGCCTGCGAGTACGGCGACATCATGAACCAGTACGCCGCACCGACCGCCCCCGCGCCCACCGCGGGCCCGACGACGCGCCGCGGGATCCGCCGCGGGCTCATCGCTTCGCCAGCCACGAGTTCTCGACCAGCCCGGCCGCCACGATCGCGCCGGCGACGATCGCCCCCAGCCAGGCCAGACCGATCGCCCGCGCCCGTACCCGGCGCCACCCCAACCCGGCACGCCGACGTACCACTGCCTGACTCCGGAACGCCGGAGCCGTACCGATCACCGGTCGACCCGCCACACGGTTCAGCATGACGGCAAGCGCGTAGTAGAACAGGAACGACACCACGATGTTGTACGCCAGCCCTCGGGCCAGGCGCCGCGCGGACGTGAAGGTGGGGTTGGTCCGATCGAACGCCACGCGCCCGCGGGCCCGCAGCTGCCCCAGGAGCCCGAGCTCGTCCGCACCCTGGGTCCCGGTCAGGTCGTACCCCGACCAGGCGTCCTTCCGGAACGCGATGTTGGTCGCCGTCACGTACATGACCCGCCCGGTGGCCCGGTACACGAGGTGCACCAGCTCGAACAGGATCCCGGCGTACACCCGCCCCCACCAAGGGCCACCGACGTACCGGCAGGGCCCGGCCACGGCGACCCGCTCCGGGTCCTCCCGGAAGCTGCGGTCGATCCGCGACAGCCATCCGGCGTCGAACACGGTGTCCGCGTCACTCGAGATCACGATCTCACCGCGCGCCGCGGCGCTCCCCCGATGCCGCGCGGCGCACACACCGGGCACGTCCTCGGTCACCACGACCGCGCCGCACCCCCGAGCGATCTCCGCCGTCCGGTCGGTGCAGTTGTTGTCAACGACAACCACCTCGACGCCACCCGCGAAGTCCTGCCCGGCGAGCGACCGCAAACAGTCCTCGATGAACCGCTCCTCGTTGAACGCCGGAATCACCACGCTGAATCTGACAGGCCCCGATTCCGAGTTCATCCGGCGCATCCTTCCACACGACAGTCGAGGTCGACCAGCCTGCCGCCCAGATCCTGCCCTGAGTGAACCCCGACCGAACAACAGCCGAATCCACGAAGACAGAACCGCATCCGTCTCACCATGCCGCCAACGCTAAGGAACGACGCCCCGGGCAACGATGGTGCTAGCCCCCGTATCGAGTGGTGGGTTAACCCCCTGGCGAGGTTGTCACGTCACCGTCGACAGCCGGTCCCTGCGCGCGGCGGCGCGATCGGCGACCACCGCGGTCGCCGTACCGGTCACCGCGAAGAGCATCCCGAGGGCGATCCAGCCCGGCGTACCGTGGTCGATCGCGCTCGTGGTGACGACGGACGGACTCAGCATCAGAGCAACCGCGTAACCGGTCTGGCTGAGGCCCTGGTAGGCGCCGGCGCGGGCGGGGTCGGCGAGCTCGAAGGCCATGGTCCAGCCGCCGGCCTCGCCCTGCGTCTCCGCCGCGGACGCCGCGAGTGCCGCAAGGACCAGGACAGCTGTTGCTGCCGCCGCACCGAGGTACCCGGCCGTGGCGAAGAGCAGACAGGCGACAAGCAGGAGCAGACCGGCTCGCCGTACCGAGCGCCCTGCAGTAGGTAACGTCTGCGCGCCGCGGGACGCACGGACCTGGAAGAGCGCCACGTAGACCGTGTTGACCAGCAGCAGCGCCGAAACCACCACCGTCGGGGCCCGCGTGTGGTCGGCGACCCACAGCGGTATCCCGACCGACGACAGCCCGAAGTGGATTGCCAGTACTGCGTTGAGAACCGTCGATGCGACGTACGTACGATCGCGCAGAGGCGAGCGCCCACGTACGGGCGTGCCGGCACCAGCCGACGCATCCATGCGCACCGCCAACCCCACGACCCGGCGACGCAGACCGATCAGGGGCACTGTGCCGAGCATGGTGACCGCACCGACCAGAACAACCGTCAGCCGGTACGCCGAGGTCGTGTCGACCATCAGAGCGAGTCCCGCGAGCAGGCTGCCGCCGCCGATGAAGACGTTCATCACCACGCGCAGCCGGGCGCGGACCGTGACCCGTTCAGGGCCGACGTACCAGCGGGCCAGCAGTGTCACCTGGGCGGTGCTCTGCAGACCGCGCGTGGCCGACACGCACGCGGCGATCAGTACGAAGCTCGTAACGTTGCTGGCGAAGGCGTACGCCAGCAGAGCGGCCCCGTTCGCGGCCAGGGTCCACTCTTGCAACCGGTCCGCGCCGTACCGGTCGCTCAGTCGGCCACCGGCGTACGACGCCAGTACGCCGACCCCTCCCGCGGCGGTCAACCCGATCCCGACGACGGTCGGGGACAGCCCGACGCCGCGGGTGAAGTAGAGCGCGCTGACGGCGAAGAACATGCCACGGGACAGCGACAGCGCGGCGACCGCGGAGGCGAGCGCGCGTTCGATCGGATCACGGAGGAGTTCGGGCACGCGACAGTTGTCGCACCCGGCGGGACGGCGTACCAGAGATGTAGCGTATTGCTTCATGATCCAGTACGAGCTCGCGGGCAACGATCTCGGCGAGGTGCGGTTCGCGGTCTCACCGCTGCACGAACTGGTCCTGTCCCTGCGGACCCTTCGCGACCCCGGCCGGTTCCCGCTGCAACTGCCCTGGCTGCGCGCCACCGAACCCGCGCGCACCGGTCTCGACCTGGACCTGCTCCGTGCCCTCACGAACGAGTCGCTGTGGACGCCGGACTTCCTCACCCCACGCCCGTACAGCCCGCTCGCGCGGATCGAGGACGAGTTGTCGGTACTGCGAAACACCCCGACCGCCGTCGTACGCGCCGACCTGGCGGAGGTCCACCCGGCCGCGCTGCCACCCGCACTTCAAGGCCGACCGGCCACCGTTCTCCGTCGCGTACTGACCGCGCTGCGGGACTACTGGGAGGCCTGCTTCGAGCCGAACTGGGCACGAATGCGAGCCATCCTCGAGGCCGACATCGTGTACCGCGGCCGCGTGATGGCGCACACCGGCCTGGCGGCGATGTTCACCGACATCGACCCGCACGTCCGCCTGGACGGCACGTCCCTCCAGATACGACTACGCAGCGACCTCTCCTACCAAACCTCCACCGCGGGCCGCGGCCTGACCCTCACCCCGTCGCTCTTCAGCCGCCGCGCCTCAACCCCCATCTCCGCCGCCGAACCCCCACACCTCATCTACCCGGCCCGCGGCCTCGGCACCCTCTGGCAGACCGAAACGACAACACCCCCGAATGCCCTCGCCAACCTGATAGGCCAATCCCGCTCCCGCCTCCTGGCCCTCCTGGACACCCCCACCTCCTCGACCGAACTAGCCGTCCGCCTGAAGGTCACCCCAACCGCCGTAAACCAACACCTACGAGCCCTCAAAGCCGCCGGCCTCCTAACCTCAGCCCGCCACGGCCACTCAGTCCTCTACCACCGCTCCGACCTCGGCAACCGCATCTTCCACGGCGCGTAGTCGAACCACGCGAACCGGCTCCGACGTTCCTGTCATCACCACCACGTTCGCTAGGAGACCCACATGGCCGAACCACAGACCGTTCTAGGACCGTTCTCCGCGCCCGGCGCAACCGCAATCCCGTGGGCCGACACGGAGTGGGCGCTGCGCCGGATCCAGAAGTTCCAGCTCTGCACGGTACGCCGCGACGGCCGCCCACACGTAACGCCGCTGCTCGCGGTCTGGGCCGACGACGCACTGTGGTTCATCACCGGCCCGCAGGAACAGAAAGCCAGGAACCTCGAGACCAACCAGCACTGCGCACTGACCACCAGCAGCGGAACCCTGACCGGCACCGACTACGTCATCGAAGGAACCGCAAGCCTGATCACAGACCCCGCCACCCGCGAGGCCGGCGCGACCGCCTTCGAGCAGGCCTACGGCTGGCAACTCACCACTGCCGACGGCACCTGGCATCAACTAGGCGCCGCCGTCCGCACCGGCGAAGCCCACCTCTACAGCGTCCAGCCCGAGAAAGCCTTCGCGATCGCAGATGGCCTCCGGTCCTCCCAGACCCGCTACCTGTGGCCCTAATCCACGTTCTTGGTCAGCCAGCGCGCCAGTGGGCGGAGTTGGGAGAAGGTGGCTAGTACATGGTCGGCTGCGGCAGGGGTGTGGATCCAGTCGTCACAGCCGAGCGGCCGCGACGCGATGAGCGACCGATGCCGCAGCAGCTGGGCTCGCGGATGGTCGGCGGGATAACCCCGCAGCGGTCGCTTCAGCAGGTCGCCCGAGATCGCGAACCCGTCCCGCTCGAGCCCGCGCGCAATCGCAACCAGCCTCGGCCCCGAACCCGGATCCGCCACCGCCAGCCGGTACCGCTCGATCTGCTCCGGCGGTGGGTACCACCACGCCAAGGCGACCTCCAATCCGTCGAGGTCGAACCGGACTCCCAGCTCGATGTTCCGAGCCAGCCGGACGATCGCGCTCTGCCGCTGCCAGGCCTGCAACAGCACATCGCCGTACCTCCAGACCGCGAAATCCTCGTACTCCGGATCCGCGTCCGCGACGGCGTTGAGCAGCCCGATCATCGGCTGACGCACCAGGTCCTCCCGGCCGCGCCGGCACTGCCGCCGTACCTCAGCCGAAGGCTCACCCTCGAGCTGCAGCAACACGTCGAACGCAGCCCTCGGCCACCCGTCGAAGCTCACGACAAGCAGCCTAACGAGGGCCGCCGACAACCTCGGCGCTCAACGATAGCGGCGCGACTTGCTCTCCGTCCGCGATTCACCGGGCTGCCATTCGGCGATCCACGGGCCGGTCCCCTCGGAGGGGTCGACGATGCCGTCCTCGAGCCAGCTGTATTTCCCGTCGAGCACCTGCCGAGCGAGCCGCCGGTCGATGTCGTCCGTGTTGCTCCACAGCTGCTCGAACAGGTGGTCAACCCGCAGCCGGCTCTGTTCGCAGAACGCCGCGGCCAGCTCGTACGCCGATTCACCCCGCGCGGGGTCGTCGGCCCGCAGCGTTTCGGCCCGCGAACACGAGGCGGCCATCGCGAACAGCTCCGCGCCGATGTCGACGATCCGGGCCAGGAAGCCTTGCCGGTACTCGAGTTTCGCCTGCCACCGGCCCATCCCGTAGAAGGTCTGCCGTGCGAGCTTGCGGGACGCGCGTTCGACGTACCGCAAGTGTTTGGCGAGCCGGCCGAACTCGCGGTACGACCGGGGATCCGATCCCTTGCCGACGGCCAGCTGGGGCAGCCACTTGGCGTAGAACCCGCTCGCGTTCACCGCGGCTTTCGCCTTGGCCTGGAGATCGGCGTCCGGCGAGGCCAGGTCGCCGGCCGCGGACAGGTGCGCGTCGACCGCCTCCCGGGCGATCAGCAGATGCATGATCTCGGTCGAGCCCTCGAAGATCCGGTTGATCCGCAGGTCGCGCAGGATCTGCTCCGCCGGTACGGCGCGTTCGCCGCGCGCCGCCAGCGAGTCCGCGGTCTCGTACCCGCGTCCACCGCGAATCTGCACCAGCTCGTCGGCGATCCGCCAGGCCATCTCGCTGGACCACAGCTTGGCCAGCGCCGCTTCGATCCGGATGTCCTTGGTGCCCGCGTCGGCCAGGTTCGCCGACAGGTCGAGCACGGCCTCGAGCGCGAACGTGGTGGCCGCGATGAACGAGATCTTCTCGGCGACGGCAGCGTGGGCGCCGATCGGCCGGCCCCACTGAACGCGCTCCGCGGACCACTCCCGCGCGATCTTCAGGCACCATTTGGCCGCCGCGGTCGTGGTCGCCGGGATCGACAACCGGCCGGTGTTCAGCGTGGTGAGGGCGATCCGCAGGCCGGCGCCTTCCTTCCCCAGCCGGTTCTCGGCCGGCACCCGGACCTGGTGGAAACGGGTCACGCCGTTCTCGATCCCGCGCAGCCCCATGAAGGCGTTGCGGTTCTCCACCGTGATCCCCGGCGAGTCAGCCTCGACCACGAACGCGCTGATCCCACCCCGTACGCCGTCATGGTCCGGCACGCGCGCCATCACCACGACCAGCTCGGCGATGACGCCGTTCGTCGTCCAGAGCTTCACGCCGTCCAGCAGGTACGCCGTACCGCCGTCGGTCGGGGTCGCGGTCGACGCCAGCCGGGCTGGATCCGAACCCACATCCGGCTCCGTGAGCAGGAACGCGGTCACCGCACCCGCAGCACAGCGCGGCAGGAACCGCTTCTTCTGCTCGTCGGTCCCGAACATCTTCACCGGCTCCGGTACGCCGATCGACTGATGCGCCGAGACCAGCGCGCTCACGCTCGGATGTACGGACGCGACGAGCATCAGCGCCTTGCCGTAGTACGACATCGGCAGGCCGAGACCGCCGTACTCGACCGGGATCTTGATACCGAAGGTCCCCAGCTCCGCGAGCCCGCGCAGGTACTCGTCCGGGATCTTCGCCTCCCGCTCGATCAGCAGCCCGTCGAGCGTCTCGCAGTACGCCGCCAACCGGGCGATGAACTCGTCGCCCCGGGCCGCGACGTCGGCCGCGATCGCGTGCGGTTGTGGATGGATCAGCGACAGGTCGAAGTCGCCGAGGTACAGCTTCTTCGCGAAGCTCGGCCGGGTCCAGTCCGCCTCCCGCGCCGCCTCCGCAACCTCCCGCGCCTCACGCTCACCGACCTGCCGCGTCGTAGCCGTCACGGGTATCCCTCCTCGCCGCTGGAAACTCCTACTACCCGCCAGTACCCGAAATAGGCTCCAGCCAACTGAGCCCTGTATATGGACGCCATCGACCGTGCCATGCTGGTGCGGTGAACCGCTATCTGCTCGACAACCGTCGTCCGGAGGCCGGCGAACGGTTCGCGGCCCTCGCCGAACTGTTCGACCCGTGGACCTTCCGTCACCTCGACGACCTGGGACTCGGCGAAGGATGGCGGTGCTGGGAGGTCGGCGCCGGCGGCGTCTCGGTGCCGCGCGGCCTGGCGGAGCGCGTGGGCACCAGTGGCCGGGTACTTGCCACGGACATCGACGTGTCGTGGGCCGAGCCCGCGGCAGGCGGCGTACTCGAGGTACGCCGGCACGACGTACTGCGCGATCCGCCGCCCGCGGAAACGTTCGACCTGGTCCACGCCCGGCTGGTCCTGGTCCACCTGAAGGATCGCGCCGCCGCAATGCGAACCATGATCGATGTACTCCGGCCGGGCGGATGGCTGGTCATCGAGGACGGCGACCCGGCCCTCCAACCACTGGCGTGCCCGGACGAACGCGGCCCCGACGAAGCACTGGCGAACCGTCTGCGCACCCAGATGCGAACCCTGATGGCCGAGCGCGGAGCGGATCTCGCGTACGGCCGTACGCTCCCCCGCTTACTGCGCGACTCCGGCCTGACGGACGTCCACGCCGAGGCCTACTTCCCCATCGCCGCACCCGCCTGCGCAACCCTGGAAGCGTCAACCCTCCAGCACGTCCGCACCCAACTCGTGGCCGCAAACCTGGCAACCCCCGAAGAAATCGAAACCCACCGCGCAAACCTCGCCCACGGCAACCTAGACCTCATGCTCGCCCCAATGATCACCGCCTGGGCCCGCAAACCCGCCTGATCATCGGCGCCGCCGGGAGATCGGTCGCCCGTACGTCGAGGTTGCCAGCCTGGCGCGACTCGGGTACGCATCGCTGGTCCTCCGTTCGTTCGCCACGACGTGACAGCACTGCCGTGAGGAAGTCGCGCTCGCCGAGCGTTACCGGCTGGGGCACGGAGCCGGTCATCGCGCCCGCCCTCGTCATGCTGGCCGGAACCCTCGTCTGGACAGGTGAGTTCGACGAGGCCGACATCTTGCTGCGGCGGACTGACAAGGCCTTGCAGACAGACGCCGGTCCTGACATCAGGCTGCTGCTTCATCAGACAGCCGGTGTACTGCACGCCGGCCGCGGTCGGCACCACGAAGCCCTGCAGAAGTTCGCCGCGGCCGAAGCGAGAGAACTGCGGCTGCTGGCGGCCGGTCGCACGCGTTGACGACGGCCGGTCCGGTCATCGGATCCCGGGGATGTGAGTTCACCCATCAGACCGGGACGATGCCCTCATCGACCCAACGCCTGCCCGGTACGCGATCCGGGTTCGCGGCCACCTCGGCGCCACGCTGCTGTCCGCCTTCCCAACACTGGAACCCTGCCCGCACGGCGCCGACACCATACTCACGGGCCCACTGGACAGGTCAGCCCTGTACGGCGCACTCGCCGAAATCGAGGCCCTGGGCCTGGACCTGGTCGAGGTCAGCCAACTCACCCCAGACCCCACGTCATCACGGACGCGAGCAAAGGGAAGCTGATGAGCTACGCGGGGGACGACGCGCTCGACCTCACCTTGACCGATCAGGAGCCGATCACGATCAGCGACTCGTGAATCACCGGAATCCGGTGATGCCCCGGTACCGACCGACAGCGAGGCTCGTGGTGGTGCATGCGTGAAGGGAGCCTTGATGTGACCAGTGAACAGCGAGCGACGCTCGACGCCATCCTGCGGCAGAACTCGTTCCCGCCCGACATCGGTCTGGAGGAGCAACGTGCGCAGCTCCGCGCGCTGCTGTCGGCGCAGCCGCTGGACCCCGGCATCACGGTGACGGCCGGCGAACTGGGCGGCGTACCGACGGCCGAGGTCACGGTCGAGGGCGTCGACCCCCGCCATACCGTGCTCTACTTCCACGGCGGCGCCTATGTGATGGGCGACGCCGCCTTGTCCGCCGATCTCGCCGCACAGATCGCGCGACGCACCCACGCGAAGGCAATCTCCGTCGACTACCGGCTCGGGCCGGAACACCCGTACCCGGCAGCAGTCGACGACGCGCTCGCGGCGTACCAAGGACTGCTCGACAACGGCACCTCCCCCGCGGACATCGTGTTTGCGGGCGAGTCGGCCGGTGGCGGGCTGATCGTCGCGACGCTGGTCAACGCGCGCGACCACGGCTTGCCGCTGCCCGCCGCGGCGTACGCGATGTCGCCGTACTCCGATCTCACCTTGTCGGGCGAGACGATGAAGACCAAGCGCGAGGCCGATCCGCTGATGAACCCGGACGCGCTGCTCGCCCGGATCCCCGACTACGTCGCGGGCCACGACGCCGCGGACGGCCTGATCAGCCCGATCTTCGCCGACTTGTCCGGTCTGCCACCGCTGCTGATCCAGGCCGGATCGCACGAGGTCCTGCTGGACGACGCCGTACGCCTCGCCCGTGAAGCCGCAGCCGCGGACGTCGAGGTCAGTCTCGGCATCACGCCCGGAGTACCGCATGTGTTCCAGGCGTACCACGCAATCCTCGACGAGGGCGCGACCGCACTCGACCACGCCGGACAGTTCCTCTCCGGGCATCTCCAGGCTTCCACAATGATGACAGGAGTATCCGATGAGTGACTGGAACGACCAGACGATCAACGAGTTCCGGGCGAACGAAGGCAAGGTCGGCGGGCCGTTCGAAGGCGCGCCGCTGGTTCTGCTGCATCACCGCGGTCGCAAGAGCGGGCGCGAATTCATCACCCCGGCGATGTACCTGGCCCACGAGACCGACCCGAACATCGTCTACGTGTTCGCGTCCAAGGGCGGCGCGCCCACCAACCCGGACTGGTACTTCAACCTGACCGCGGCGGGCAAGGCGACCATCGAGCGCGGCACCGAGACCTACGACGTCACCGTCCACGAGATCACCGGCCCGGAGCGTGACCGCATCTACGGGATCCACGCCGGCCGCTACCCGGGCTTCGCGGAGTACGAACGTCAGACGGCCGGCATCCGGATCATCCCGGTCCTCGAACTGAAGCGTTGACCCGGCGGCCGGTCGAGTGGAAGGAGCGCCGATGGCATCGTCCGATGAGATCAGGCGGAAACCGACCGCGGTGGTCGGTGCGACCGGCAGGCAGGGCGGCGCCACCGTCCGTGCGCTCGCGAAAGCGAACGCACCAGTGCGCGCGTTGACGCGCCGCGTCGACTCCGATGCCGCGCGCGCCCTGCGCGAGCTTGGCGCCCGGAGCGGAGCGCAGTACCGGGATCCCGCACTCCAAGCGGCGTTTCAGGGCTTCAGCTGGGTGATCTGCCTGCGGGCTGCGGTGACCAGGTCCTCGTTGGTGTTGGCGTGGCCGGCGAGACCCCAACCGCCGTCGACGGCCTCGGTGAGCAGCACCCAGGTCCGGTCGGTGAGTCCTGGGTCGCCGGCGGCGTCGGCCACGAGTTGCGTGAACCGCTCGACGACCGTGAGCTGCTTCGGGCGATCGAGCGCTCCGAGGTTCGTCAGCACCTGGACTCGGACGTAGCTGCTCTCGCCGTCGACGTTCGCGAGGCTGTCGGTGTCGAGGTCGTGCACGAACGCGGCCGTGTTCTGCCGGAACATCGGAATGTCCGGCACCTGCTCGATCCTCATCAGCGCAGTCGCGAGGTCGACCGCGAGCTGATGCTTGTCCGAGAACGTCCCGGAAACGGCGTACACATCGATCATTGGCATGCCTGCAGCATCGCCGCCCCATCCGTCCGGGACCATCACCTGAACGCGTGATGCGTGCCGGCGCGATCAAACGTCCGGTCAGGCGCCGACCCGGCGGTAGCCACCGCCGATCCAGGCCACGAGAAGGCGGCCGTACTCGTCGGAGACTTCTTCCCACGCGAAGTGGCCGGCCTCGAGGCGATGTACTTCGGTGTGTGCGAGGTTGTCGGCCAGGTACTGGTTGTTCGACCAGGGCACGAGGTCGTCGTCCGTGCCGGCCAGGATCTGGACCGGCGTGGTGATGGTCGGCAGGAGGTCGCGCAGTACCGGATTCTGCTGTGGGAAGTGCCGCACGAAGCGCGCAGACTCGGCGAACCGGCCGAGGTCGTACGCGCTCACGTAGTCCTCGTGAACCTCAGGCTCGTCCTTGCTCGACGCACCCGCCTCGACTTGAACTGCAGCTTCAGGCCGTCCTCGGCGAGGTGCTCGCCCCCGCAGCCGCCACCTCACAGCGCAAGAAGGTCCCCTCGGCGTGCCGTAGGTCGAACCTGAAGACGTCGCGCCCGTGGTCGTCTTCCTCGCCTCCGAGGCGGCCGCCTGGTCACCGGGACCAGCTTCGCCGCAACCGGTGGCGACAGCGCCAACCTCACCGCCCCGACGATCGAGACTGCGGTCGGCACGGATCTTGACTTCGGCGGCCTTGCCGGACCACCCAACAGCCCTGGTCTGTCGGAGGAGACGACTTCGACTGTTCGGCGGTACAAGGACTCCGGTGGATGACCTCGGACGTGCACAGTCGCAGCTAGTGTCGGAGCATGGACGACAATGCGGTGGACACCGGTCGCGACGACGGGCGCGCCGGAGGCGATGGCCCCGCCGTCGAGGGGCCGTGGTCGCAGAAGGACTACCACCACCCGGCGGCCGGCTGGGGTGCGGCGATGTCGGTCGCCAGAGTGCTCGGACGGGAGCACACTGTCGCGTCAGGAACGCGGGCCATGTTCACGATGAACCACGAGCACGGCGGCTTCG
>NZ_DASRVN010000181.1:0-6480 GCF_035655035.1 Kribbella sp.
CGCGGCGGGAGCGCCGTCGCCGGGAACGACGCCGGCTCCAGCTGGTACGGCAGCACCCGCTGCGGGCGCCGTACGTCGTCGATGCACACGTTCGTCGCGATCCGGTACAGCCACGCCCGCAGCGACGAGCGCCCCTCGAAGCTCTCCCGGCCGCGCCACGCCCGGAGCAGCGTCTCCTGGACCACGTCCTCCGCATCGTCGAACGACCCGAGCATCCGGTAGGCGTGCACCCGCAGCTCGTGCCGGTACCGTTCGGTTTCTTCCGCGAACCCGTCCACGGCACCCATTCAATCCGACGTACGCCGCGATCACACCGGTACTGTGGTGCGCACCGCCGCCGCCTACCGAGAAGGATCGTCAGATGGGCAGTGGGCTGACCGCCGCGGAGGTGGCCGAGCGGGTCGCGGCAGGCCGGACGAACGCGGTGCAGGTACGGACCAGCCGGACGTTCGGGCAGATCGTCCGCGCGAACGTTTTCACGTTCTTCAACGGGCTTCTCGGGACCCTGCTGGTCGCCGTGATCGCCACGGGCAGCTGGCAGAACGCATTGTTCGGCTTCGTGATCCTGACGAACTCCGGGATCGGCATCTTCCAGGAGGTCCGCGCCAAGCGGACCCTGGACCGGCTCGCGCTGCTCAACGTCACGCACGTCCGGGTGGTCCGCGACGGCGTGGTCCAGGAGGTCGGGATCGCCGACGTGGTCCAGGACGACCTGGTCCGGATCGGCAGCGGCGACCAGGTCCCGGCCGACGGCCCGGTACTGCGGTCCGAGGGCCTCGAGCTCGACGAGTCGATGCTGACCGGCGAGTCCGACCCGGTGCACAAGCGCCCCGGCGACGAGGTCCGCTCCGGCGCGATCGTGGTCGCCGGCGAGGGCGACTTCACCGCGACCTCGGTCGGCGCGGAGACGTACGCCGCCAAGCTCGCGGCCGAGGCGCGCCGCTACCAGGTCACCAAGTCGGAGCTGGTCGCCGGCACCACGCTGCTGCTCCGCCGGATCTCACTGATCCTGCTGGTGGTCGGCCCGTTGCTGCTCTGGGCGCAGTTCCGCAGCAAGGACAACCACAGCTGGCAGGAGGCCGTCACCGGTACGGTCGCCGGCCTGGTCGGCATGATCCCGGAAGGGCTGGTGCTGCTGACGTCGCTGGCATTCATGCTGGCGATCATCACGCTGGCCCGGCGCCAGACGCTCGTCCAGGAACTGCCGGCGGTCGAGGGGCTCGCCCGGGTGGACGTGGTCTGCCTGGACAAGACCGGCACGCTGACCAGCGGCGAGATCGTCCTCGACCGGCTCGTCCCGCTCAGCACGGACGACCGTACCGAACAGGCTCTCGCGCTGGCCGCGGTCAGCGACACCCCGAACGCCACCGGCCGGGCGATCACGGCGTCGTACGCCGACACGTCGCTGACCGCCCTCGCGCGGGTCCCGTTCTCGTCTGCGCGCAAGTGGCAATCGGTGACGACGGCAACCGATACCTGGGTGCTCGGCGCGCCGGAGATGGTGCTGATCGACACCGCCGATCCGGCGACCGCGGACGCCCGCGCGCAAGCCGACGAGATCGCCGCGCAGGGCCGCCGGGTCCTGGTCCTGGCGCGCGGAACGGCGCAGGACGACGACCAGCTGCCCGGAAAGCTCGTACCGGTGACCCTCGTCGTACTCGCCGAGCGGATCCGGGACGACGCCGCCCCGACGATGCGGTACTTCTCCGAGCAGGGCGTCGCGCTGAAGGTGATCTCCGGCGACAACCCGCGGACGGTCGGCGCGGTCGCGGCGGCGGTCGGCGTACCGGGGGTGAACGGGGCCGATGACGCCGTCGATGCGCGGACGTTGCCGGAGGACCTCGACGAGCTGGCCGCCGTACTGGACGGGAAGTCGGCGTTCGGGCGGGTCAGCCCGCAGCAGAAGCGGGCGATGGTCGCGGCGCTCCAGCGGCGCGGGCATGTCGTCGCGATGACCGGCGACGGTGTGAACGACGCGCTCGCGCTGAAGGACGCGGACATCGGTGTGGCGATGGGCAACGGTTCCGCGGCGACCCGGGCGGTCGCGCAGCTGGTGCTGCTCGACGGGCAGTTCCGGCACCTGCCGGACGTGGTCGCCGAGGGCCGCCGGGTGATCGCGAACATCGAGCGGGCGGCGAGCCTGTTCCTGGTGAAGAACGTGTACTCGCTGCTGCTGACCGTGATCACCGCGACCACGATGGTGGCGTACCCACTGGCGCCGATCCAGCTGACCCTGATCTCGAACCTGACGATCGGCATCCCGGCGTTCTTCCTCGCGATCGGGCCGAACAAGCGGCGCTACGTTCCCGGGTTCCTGGGGCGTGTACTGCGGTTCGCCGTGCCCGTCGGTGTGGTGACGGCGACGTGCGCGTTCACCGGGTACTGGCTGGTGCGGGTGTTCGATCCGGGCGCGACGGTCGCGGAGGCCCGTACGGTGACCACCGTCGTCGTACTGGTCGTCTCGTTGTGGACGTTGTCGATCCAGGCGCGGCCGTTCCGGCTCTGGAAGGCAGGGCTGGTCGCGACGATGGCGGTGCTGGCGGCGGTCGCCGTGCTGGTGCCGGCGATCGGGAAGGGGATCTTCCTGCTGGAGGTCAGCCCGCAGCGCGTGCTCGGCGGGGTGGCGATGGGGGCCGTCGGCATCGTGCTGATCGAGATCGTCCGCTGGGTCGCGGCACACTTCCGGCGGACGCCAACCAGCTAGTCCTCGAGTTCGATCGTGGTCGGCATCGGTGCGTGGCCGGCCAGGCGGAACCAGGTCACCAGCCGGCGTTGCCGCAGGTCGCGGGTCGACACCACGACGTCGTTGTGGAACCGGCGGGCCAGCTGCACCCGGCGCATCGCCAGGCCCAGCTCCCCCGCCCACGGCTCGATATCGGTGCCGGTGGCATGGATCGCCCGGGTCAGCGCGGACTCGGCCTGCTCGTGCACCTCGACCGATTCGAGCGCGGCCGCGCGGGCCCGGTGCGCCGCGTCGAGCAGCAGCAACGCGGACGCCGGATCCAGGATCTCGCTGCCGGCCAGCTCCGCGACCAGCGCGGAACGGCGGGCGAGCTCGGTCTCCAGGGCGGCGCGGGCCAGGTCGACGCGGTGATGCAGCCTGTCCAGGCGGCCCGCGGTCCAGCTCGCGTAGGCGCTGAACAGCAGCAGCACGGCACCCACCGCGAGCAGCACCCAGGAGATCTCCACGGCGCCATTCTTCCGGAGACGTTCTTCCGCGGTCGTGCTGCCGGAGTCATGCTTACGGAGCGCTGACGGTCCGGCCGGATCCGGTAGTCACGGCGCCCGGCGGCACTAGCGTCGCTTCCATGGCTGATATCGGCGTACTCGGCGGCTCCGGGTTCTACTCGTTCCTGTCCGGCGCGGAGCGGATCGAGATCGACACCCCGTTCGGCGCACCCAGTGAGGCCCCGGTGGTCGGGGACCTCGACGGGCGGTCGGTCGCGTTCATCCCGCGGCACGGCGCGGACCACCGGCTGCCGCCGCACCGGATCAACTACCGCGCGAACCTGTGGGCGCTCCGCGAGCTCGGCGTCCGGCAGGTCCTCGGCCCGTGCGCGGTCGGCTCGCTGAAACCCGAGCTGACACCCGGCACGTTCGTGGTGCCGGACCAGTACGTCGACCGGACCTGGGGGCGGGAGCAGACCGTGTACGACGAGGTCGTGCACGTCAGCGCGGCCGACCCGTACTGTCCCACCGGCCGCGCGGCGGTGATTGCCGCCGGCAACGTCGTACCCGACGGCACGATGGTCGTCATCAACGGCCCCCGGTTCTCCACCCGCGCCGAATCGCACTGGCACGCCGCCCAGGGCTGGTCGGTCGTCGGCATGACCGGCGCCCCCGAAGCCGCCATCGCCCGCGAACTCGCCCTCTGCTACACCTCGATCGCCGTGGTGACCGACCACGACGCCGACGGCTCCGGAGTCACCGAAGCGGAAGTCTTCGAGGTCTTCAAGCAGAGCATCCAACGCCTGCAGGAACTCCTCCGCACGGTCATCACCCAACTTCCCAAGCCCGATGCCGACTGCACCTGCCACCACGCACTCGACGGAACGGCGGTCGCGCGATGAGGGTGCTGGTGACCGGCGGGGCCGGGTTCATCGGGCGGCACGTGGTGCGGGAGCTGGGCGCGGACGGGCATGAGGTCGTGGTGCTCGACTCGTATCGGGACGATGTGCACGCGGAGCGGCCGGAGTCGCGCGACGGCTTGATCGTCGGGGACGTGCGGGACGAGCGGACGTACGAGGGGATCGACACCGTCGTACATCTGGCGGCGAAGGTCGGCCTCGGCGTGCGGCTGGACGACATCGACGACTACGTGTCCTCGAACAGCCTCGGCACCGCCGTACTGCTCAAGTCGCTCGGTGGTATCAAGGACCTCGTCTACGCCAGCTCGATGGTCATCTACGGCGAAGGCCGCTACGACTGCGACGAACACGGACAGGTCGCACCGGGACCCCGCCGTACGGAAGACCTCGACGCGGGCCGCTTCGAGCCGCCCTGCCCGTACTGCGACCAGCCCCTGAGCCCGGGACTCGTCACCGAGGACGCCGTACCGGACCCGCGGAACGCCTACGCGGCCAGCAAGCTCAACGGCGAGCACCTCGCCGCGACCTGGGCCCGGGAGACCGGGGGGCGGGTGACCGCGCTGCGGTTCCACAACGTGTACGGACCAGGCATGCCACGCGACACGCCGTACGCCGGGGTCGCCGCGATCTTCCGGTCCGCGCTCGAACGCGGCGAAGCTCCCCGCGTCTTCGAGGACGGCCGTCAGCGCCGCGACTTCGTGCACGTCCGCGACATCGCCACCGCGGTCGTCCGGGCCGCCGTCGCACTCCCCCAGCAGCCGGCGTTCACGGCGTACAACGTCGGCAGCGGCACCGTGACCACGATCGGCGAGGTCGCGACCGAACTCGCCAAGGCGTACGCCGGCCCGCCGCCGATCGTCACCGGCCAGTACCGCCTTGGCGACGTCCGCCACATCACCGCCTCGTCCGACCGCCTCAAGGCCGACCTGAGCTGGAAACCCACCTACGACCTGACCACCGGCCTGACGGACCTGCTGCGAGAACCGGACCTCCATCACTGACCAACCTCCGCCCCAGCCGTCCCCGGGTCACCCCGTGAGCGTGGGACCGACCCGTTGGTCAGTGACGGGCGTCCGCCCTAGCTGTGCACCGGCGGTAGGTCGATCTCGAAGGCGCAGCCGCCGTCGACGTTGCTGACGGCAATCTTCCCGTCGTGGGACTCGACCACGCCGCGCGCGATCGCCAGCCCGAGGCCGCCGCCCGAACTGGCCGCGGCGGTCTCCGGCGTCCGCTGCTCGTCGCCGCGCCACCCGACGTCGAAGACCCGCTCCAGGTCGTCCGCCGGGATTCCGCCGCAGCCGTCCGTCACCGCGAGCCGGACCCGGCCGTCGGTCTCCCGATCCACCGCGAGCGTGACCGTCCCGCCCGGCGCGGTGTGCCGGATCGCGTTGCCGACCAGGTTCGTGACCGCGCGGGTCAGCTCGTCCGGATCCCCTTGGACCGCGAGCCGATCGTCCCCGTCCGGCGTCGACACCGAGAGCTGCACCCCTTCGGCCCGGGCGTGCTCGTTGTTCTCCCCGGCCACGTCCTCCGCCAACTCCCGCAGGCTGACCGCGGACCGGCGGCGCGGCGGCGGCGCGGCCGACAACCGGGACAGCTCGAACAGGTCGTCCACCAGCCCGGTCATCCGATCGACCGTCGACCGCATCTGCCGCAGCGCGCCCGGTACGTCGTCGATCACGCCGTCCTCGAGCCCTTCCGACACCGCCCGCAACCCGGCCAGCGGCGTCCGCAGATCGTGTGACATGAACGCGACCAGCTCCCGCCGACTCGTCTCCAGCGCCCGCTCCCGCTCGTGCGACGCGGCCAGCTTCTTCCGCGTCATCTCCAGTTCGTCCGTCAGCTCGGCCAGCTCGGCCGGCACCGCCCCACCGGCGATCTCGGGCTCCTCGTACGACGTCCCGAGATGCCGCAACCGCCGCCCCACATCCCGGGACCCGGTGCTGATCCACTGCCCGAGCAGGACCGACATCAGCAGCCCGAGCAGCGCCGCGAACGCCAGCGTCCACAGCACCACCCACGAGTCGTGCTGCGAGATGAACATCGCCCGCACGCTCTGCAGTACGGCGGCCAGCGCGGCGACCATCGGCGCGAGCGCCACCACGATCATCGTGACCCGCAAGGACCGGCGCCGGAATCGCCACAGCACCGCGGCCCCGACCCCCGCCACCACCAGCGTCCACAAGGTGGTGAGCGCGAGGATCGTCGCCATGTCCTTCACAGGGCGTCACCCGCGAACAGGTACCCGGTACGCGGCACGGTCAGCACCAGCTTCGGGTCCGACGGATCGGCCTCGATCTTCTCGCGCAATCGCCGTACGTGCACCGTGACCGTCGACGAGTCGCCGAAGTCCCAGCCCCAGACGCGCCGGAGCAGCTCGGCCTTCGTGTAC